>NZ_JBIAGA010000014.1:0-170282 GCF_042869555.1 Nocardiopsis sp. NPDC006938
TGCCCTTGGCAGGGTCGGCGGGCAGGAGCGGGGCGAGCAGGGCCCACTCGGCATCGGTGAGTTCATGACGGCCAGACACATCGACCACGATGCCACCGCAGACCCTGCTCCACTCCCAACTTCTAAAAAACAGGGTCTAGCCCGCTGTCCCGACCTGCTCCCGGATCAGCCTGGCGGTGGCCTCGGCGGTCTCCCGGATCATCTCCTCCCGAACCGCGCGGGCGGCCTCGGCTCCGTGGAGGCTGTGGGTGAGGGCGTCGGAGGTGCCCGCGTCCGGTGAGGGCGCCCGGGCGGCCAGGTCGGCGAAGTCGCCCGCCTGGTCGGCGACCCGTTGGAGCCTGACCCACTCCTCGTGGGTGTCCACCGCGGCCTGGATCTTGCGTCCGAAGGCGTCGAGTCGGCCGACCTCGGTGTCCAGGTCCCGGGAAGCCTTCTCCAGGACCTTCCACTGGGGGGCCAGCGCCTCCTTGACCTGTGCGGAGACGCCCCCGATCTCGTGGCCCGCCAGTCGGTCGCGCAGACGGTCGAGGTGGAGGCACTCCCGTGCCAGGCGCCACTCCTCGGCGCGCAGCAGGGGCAGGGCGTGGTCCAGGCCCACGTGGGTGCCCAGGACGCGGTGGGCGTGCTCGGCGCGGGCGGTCGTGCGCTGGAGCTTGTTCAGCGCCCGGTGGCTCTGGGTGAAGCCCAGATCCGCCGGGACGACGTAGCGGTCCCGGTGCCACGCGGCGAGGTCGGCGGAGTCCCAGGGGCGCCGCAGGAGCAGGATGGCGACCAGGACGGCCACGGGCAGGAACCACAGCAGTACCGCGCCCGGGGTGCCGGGCGCCACGAGCGCCGCGGTGGAGGGGGCCAGCCGAAGAGCCAGCCACACCGCGCCGCCGACGAGCGACACGGACACGAGGGAGAAGGCGGTCGCGGTGGTCAGGAGCAGAAACCAAATCAGCGCCCGCTCGCCGACGCTGTCGGCGCCGCGCAGCAGCTCCGTCCACACGAACCTGACCCAGGGGTAGGTCGGGTAGGACGCCGCCACGAGGGCGAGCGGAACGAGCACGGCCTCGCCGGGGCCTTCGGGGAACAATGCCAGCGGTGCTCCCGCGACGGCCGCGGCCGTGACGGCCAGGGTGATCAGGACCCAGCGGGGCAGGGGGAGCCGGAACCCGTTGGGGCGCGCCAGGGCTTCGGGGGAGGCGCTGAGCCGCCGGACGGTTCCGGGACGGAGAGCGGGGTCGAAGGTCGCCTGTGTACTGGGGGCCACGGGGCACACCACCCTTCTTCGGGGAGCTGACGCGGATGTGATGCCGTCGGCGGGTTCCCGGTTCCGATTCCGGCTCCGGGATGTCGTGGGCGGTCTGTAGCGTTGGAGGGAGGGGACACGCGGGCGAGGGGTGGCCCGACGTTCGTAGGGAGAAGAGGGCAAGTGCGACCGGTCAGTGACATCAAGCGCAGCGAGGCACCCTTCGAGGTGGTCTCGGACATGACCCCCGCCGGGGACCAGCCGGGGGCGATCGAACAGATCACCAGGAGGGTGCGGGACGGCGACCAGCACACGGTCCTGCTGGGCGCGACCGGTACCGGCAAGACGGCCACCGTGGCGTGGACGGTGGAACAGCTCCAGCGGCCCACGCTGGTGATGCAGCCGAACAAGACCCTGGCGGCGCAGTTCGCCAACGAGCTGCGGCAGATGCTGCCCAACAACGCGGTCGAGTACTTCGTCTCCTACTACGACTACTACCAGCCCGAGGCCTACGTCCCGCAGAGCGACACCTACATCGAGAAGGACTCCTCGATCAACGACGAGGTGGAGCGCCTGCGGCACTCGGCGACCAACTCGCTGCTCACCCGGCGCGACACCATCGTGGTGGCGTCGGTGTCGTGCATCTACGGCCTGGGCACTCCGCAGGAGTACGTGGACCGGATGGCCCAGTTGTCGGTGGGCATGGAGGTGGACCGGGACGACCTGCTGCGCCGCCTGGTCGAGATGCAGTACACGCGCAACGACATGGCGTTCACCCGGGGGACGTTCCGGGTCCGCGGCGACACGATCGAGATCATCCCGGTCTACGAGGAGCTGGCGATCCGCATCGAGATGTTCGGTGACGAGATCGAGCGGCTGCTCACCCTGCACCCCCTGACCGGCGAGGTACTGGGGGAGAGCGCCGAGATGTTCATCTTCCCGGCCTCGCACTACGTGGCCGGCGAGGAGCGCACCGAGCGGGCGATC
Source organism: Nocardiopsis sp. NPDC006938 (assembly GCF_042869555.1). Lineage (NCBI taxonomy): Bacteria > Bacillati > Actinomycetota > Actinomycetes > Streptosporangiales > Nocardiopsidaceae > Nocardiopsis > Nocardiopsis sp. NPDC006938. The sequence continues at coordinate 2,222 of NZ_JBIAGA010000014.1, forward strand.
GGCACCATCGAGGCGGAGCTGGGCGAGCGCCTGGCCGAGCTGGAGGGCCAGGGCAAGCTCCTGGAGGCACAGCGGCTGCGCATGCGCACCACCCACGACCTGGAGATGATGCGCCAGCTGGGTACCTGCTCGGGGATCGAGAACTACTCGCGGCACTTCGACGGCCGCGAGCCGGGCAGCGCCCCCAACACCCTCCTGGACTACTTCCCCGAGGACTTCCTGCTGGTCCTGGACGAGTCGCACGTGACGGTCCCGCAGATCGGGGCCATGTACGAGGGCGACGCGGCGCGCAAGCGGACCCTGGTGGACCACGGTTTCCGGCTTCCCTCGGCGCTGGACAACCGTCCCCTGAAGTGGGAGGAGTTCACGAAGCGGATCGGGCAGTCGGTGTACCTGTCGGCGACACCGGGCCGGTACGAGCTGCGTCAGGCGGGCGGTGACGTGGTCGAACAGGTCATCCGCCCGACCGGGCTGGTGGACCCGCAGGTGGTGGTCAAGCCGACGGACGGGCAGATCGACGACCTCGTGCACGAGATCCGCGAGCGGGCCGAGCGCTCGGAGCGGGTCCTGGTGACCACGCTGACCAAGAAGATGGCCGAGGACCTCACCGACTACTTCGCGGAGCTGGGCATCCGGGTGCGGTACCTGCACAGCGAGGTGGACACGCTGCGCCGCGTGGAGCTGCTGCGGGAGCTGCGGGTGGGCGAGTTCGACGTGCTGGTGGGCATCAACCTGCTGCGGGAGGGCCTGGACCTGCCGGAGGTGTCCCTGGTGGCGATCCTGGACGCGGACAAGGAGGGCTTCTTGCGTTCGGAGACCTCGCTGATCCAGACCATCGGCCGCGCGGCGCGCAACGTCGACGGCCAGGTGCACATGTACGCGGACAACGTCACGGACTCCATGCGCGCGGCGATCGACGAGACCACCCGGCGCCGGGACAAGCAGCTGGCGTACAACGCCGAGCACGGGATCGACCCGACGCCGTTGCGCAAGCAGATCGCCGACATCCTGGACACCCTCAACCGCGAGGACGTGGACACCGAGGAGCTCATGTCCACGGGTTACCGCCAGGGCGGTCGGACGGCGCGGGCGCCGGTGCCCGCGTTGGGGGAGCGCGCGGACGTGGCGAACATGCCGCGCGCGGAGCTGGCCGACCTCATCGACCAGCTGAGCGGCCAGATGCACCAGGCCGCGACGGATCTGCAGTTCGAGCTCGCGGCCCGGCTGAGGGACGAGATCGGCGAGCTGAAGCGGGAGCTGCGGGGGATGGACGCGGCCGGGTTGAAGTGACCCCGGCGTCGGCCGGTAGGGTGCTGGCAGGCCCGTGGGGCGGGGGTGTGCGGGTCGCGGACCCCCGCCCCGCACACCGGGGGCGTCTCGAATCAGGCACGATCGAGGCACGGTTGGGTCGCATAGTTACCTTCACGTGACATATTCTTGTGCTTTGCGTACGTCGAATGTCGCTTTTGCCTTTTTTGGGTGTGGGGGAGTTCATGGTCGGTCGGGTACTGGGCGTCGCGTTCACCGCGGTGCTGACGGGTCTCCTGGTGGCCGGGTGCGGGATCGCCCGGGGCGGTGAGGACCCCGAGGAGATCGAGCCCACTCCCGACCTCGGCCGGGGCACGGACGACGATCCGGTCGACTCCGTCTCCAACGACGAGGTCATCGTCGTCGTCGACGACGGAGCCGAGGTCCACGAGGACTGCGCCAACCGCGAGGTCGTGGTCAAGGCCGACGACGCCCTGGTGATACTCGACGGCGACTGCGGCCTCGTGCGCGCCACCGGGCGCAACTCCGTCGTCGAGGTGGGCACGGCCGAGAAGATCGTCCTCGTCGGCGTGGACAACCAGGTCTCCTTCGCCTCCGGTGACCCCGAGGTGGTCAACCACGGGCGCAACACCACCGTCAGCGAGGGCGGTACCGCCAGCCCCGAGGCACGGTGACCCGACCGCGACGAGGCCTGCCCCGCCCGTGGCCCGGGCACCCGCGTCCGTTACCGTGGTGCGCGTTCGCGCACACGCGTGCGCACCGCGTGAGCGCCCCTCGGCGCGGCGGCGGGACCGGGGCCTCCCCGGAGGCGGCGGAGGCGGGCGGGCCCGTGTTCACCGCTTTCCGTTCACCCGTACCGCTTCGAGGAGGTACGGTCGATCCTGTCCCGACACGTCGGTCGGTGCGGACACCGGTCCGGTGGCCGCGACACGACCGCACCCGTCAGTCCGGTCGGGGCGCGCGCTTGACGAATGGAGGGGTGGGGCGGGTGAGTGGTTATGTCGCTCGGGTGCGGCATGATGAGTCGCCTGGCGGCGACATCGGACTCGATCCGTTGGTGCACTCCGCTGCCAGGCGCTGGGCGGAGTCGGACCCCCTTCTGCCCGAACCCGTGGGGTTCGCGGCCAACTCCTACCCCCTGCTGACCGTCAGCGACGAGGACGGCCGTACCGTCGCCGCGGGGAGCATGCACTACACCTGGTACCAGCCGGGCGAGGTGGGCCGCATCTGGGGCGTGCCCGACCAGCACTGGCTCACCCCCATCGTCGGCGGCCCCGAGCCCGCCCGCGCCCTGGACTCCCTGCTGACCAGCTGGCGCGACCAGATCGAGGACCTGCCCACCGGTACCGGCTCGGAGTCCGCGGCCCTGGTGAGCTGGCCCGCGCGCGACGTCGCCGGGATCATCCCCTTGCAGCGGCACGGCCTCCAGCCCTACACGGTGCTCGCCGCCCGCCAGCGCCGCCGGGGCGTGCCGCCCTCGCTGCCCCCGCGTGACGTGGCCATCCGGCTGGCCGACACCAGCGACCTCACCCAGGTGGTGGGCCTGCTGATGGAGGAGCACCGCTACGAACAGCACTTCGGCGGGGTGTTCCTCCAACCCGACACCGCCGAACAGACCCGCAAGGTCGCCGCCCGCGCGCTCAACCGCTCCCGCTCGTGGATCTGGCTCGCGGAGCGCCGGGGCCGGGCCGTGGGCCTGCTGTGGGTGTCGCCGCCCGAGCGCTCCCGCTGGGCCAAGTCGCTGGTACGGGCCCGTCCGATCGCGCACATCGGCTACGGCGTGGTCACCGCCGCCGAGCGCGGCCGCGGAATCGGTACCGCCCTGGTGAGCCAGGCCCACCAGGCCCTGGACAGCCACGGCGTGGGGGCGTCGGTGCTCAACTACGCCGCCATGAACCCGCTCTCCGGGCCGTTCTGGCACCGCATGGGCTACCGCCCCGTGTGGACGACCTGGGAGGTCCGTCCCGCCCTGGCGCTGCGCTGACCACGGCGGGCCCGGCCGGACCGGCGCCCCGGTGACGGAGTTGACGGTCCCCGCTGGTTAGCCTGGGCGCGCAAGCGCAGTGTGGCGTGGGAGAGGTGGAGCCGATGAGCGCGGACGACCGTGGGCCCGAGGGCGCCGAGCACGTGGAGATCGTCGAGGTGGGGCCGCGCGACGGCCTCCAGAACGAGTCCACGGTGCTCTCGGTCGAGGACCGGGTGGAGTTGATCGACCGGGCCGTGGCCGCGGGAGTGCGGCGCGTCGAGGCGGTCAGCTTCGTCAACCCCAGGCGGGTGCCGCAGATGGCCGGGGCCGAGGAGGTCATGGCCGGGGTCACGCGGGTGCCCGGGGTGTCGTTCATCGGCCTGGCGCTCAACCGGCGCGGGCTGGACCGGGCCCTGGCGGCGGGGGTGTCCGAGGTCAACGTGGCGGTACCGGCCACCGACGGCTTCAGCACGCGCAACCAGGGCAGCACCGTCGAGGAGATGCTGGACACCCTGGTGGAGATGGACCGCGCGCTGGAGGGCACGGGCGTGCCGCTCAGCGTCACGGTCTCCACGGCCTTCGGGTGCCCGTTCGACGGCGAGGTCGCGCCGGAGCGGGTGGTGGAGGTGGTGCGCCGGATCGCGGACACCGGGGCGGTGGAGATCGCCCTGGCCGACACGATCGGGGTGGGGGTTCCCGGGCAGGTGCGCGACCTCGTGCGCCGGACGGCCGAGGTGGCGGGCGGACGAACCCTGCGTTGTCACTTCCACAACACCCGCAACACCGGCTACGCCAACGCCCTGGCCGCCGTGGACGAGGGCGTGCGGGTCCTGGACTCCAGCCTGGGCGGGTTCGGCGGCTGCCCCTTCGCCCCCGCCGCCACCGGCAACATCGCCACCGAGGACCTGCTGTACATGCTGCACCGCGGCGGGCAGCACACGGGCGTGAGCCTGTCCGGCGCGGCCGCGCTGGGCGACTGGATGGGGGAGCGGCTCGGCAAGCGGCCCCCCGCCTACCTCGGTCGCGCCGGCGACTTTCCCGCCTGACCAGCGGCACCGGTGCGCCCCGGGTCCGCGCCCTCCGGCGGGACCCGGGGCGGTGTTGCCTTCGCCACCCGGCGGGCCCCGACCGGGCCCGGAGTGCCCAGCCACCAGGGGTTCACGGCAACCGCGCAGGTCGGGATGGGGAACACCGGAGGTGGGACGAACGTTCCCGGGTGTGGACGAACGGGGGGCCTGTTATCCTGGTGCCCCGTGGAGTCCGACGCGCTGGAACGGCATCGCCGCCGCTCGGAACCGGACCGCCGCACGGCCGCCCGGCTCGCCTGAGCCAGCCGTAGCCACTCAACCCACGGGAGCAACACTTTGGCATCCGCCGCGAGTACCAAGCACCTTTTCGTTACTGGCGGCGTCGCCTCCAGTCTTGGCAAGGGGCTGACCGCCTCCAGCCTGGGACGACTCCTGAAGTCGCGCGGACTTCGGGTCACCATGCAGAAGCTGGACCCCTACCTCAACGTCGACCCCGGAACGATGAACCCGTTCCAGCACGGCGAGGTCTTCGTGACGGACGACGGAGCCGAGACCGACCTCGACGTCGGCCACTACGAGCGCTTCCTCGACGTCGAGCTCTCCGCCTCGGCCAACGTCACCACCGGGCAGATCTACTCCAGCGTCATCGCCAAGGAGCGCCAGGGCGCCTACCTCGGTGACACCGTGCAGGTCATCCCGCACATCACCAACGAGATCAAGGCGCGCATCTACGCGATGGACGCCCCCGACGTCGACATCGTCATCACCGAGATCGGGGGGACGGTCGGCGACATCGAGTCGCAGCCCTTCCTGGAGGCCGTCCGCCAGATCCGGCACGAGATCGGCCGCGAGAACTGCTTCTTCCTGCACGTCTCCCTCATCCCCTTCCTCGGCCCGTCCGGCGAGATGAAGACCAAGCCGACCCAGCACTCGGTCGCCGCCCTGCGCAGCATCGGCATCCAGCCCGACGCGATCGTGTGCCGCTCCGACCGGCCCATCACGCAGAGCCTGAAGTCCAAGATCAGCCTCATGTGCGACGTGGACGAGGCGGGCGTGGTCTCCACCCCCGACGCCCCCTCCATCTACGACATCCCCAAGGTCCTGCACCGCGAGGGCCTGGACGCCTATGTCGTCCGCCGCCTCGGTATGCCCTTCCGCGACGTCGACTGGACCGAGTGGGACGAGCTGCTGCGCCGCGTGCACCAGCCCGACCACGAGGTCACCATCGCCATGGTCGGCAAGTACATCGACCTGCCCGACGCCTACCTGTCGGTCAGCGAGGCCCTGCGCGCCGGCGGCTTCGCCACCGACACCCGCGTGAACATCCGCTGGGTGGCCAGTGACAACTGCGCCAGCCCCTCGGGCGCGGCCGCCGAGCTCGACGGCGCGGACGGCATCCTCATCCCGGGCGGCTTCGGCGTGCGCGGCATCGAGGGCAAGCTGGGCGCGATCCGCTACGCCCGGGAGAAGGGCGTTCCGCTGCTCGGCATCTGCCTCGGTCTCCAGGGCATGGTCATCGAGTACGCGCGCAACGTGCTCGGCCTGGAGGGCGCCAACAGCCTGGAGTTCGACGACAAGGCCGTCGACCCGGTCATCGCCACCATGGCCGACCAGGAGGACGTCGTGGCGGGCGACCGCGACATGGGCGGCACCATGCGCCTGGGCCTGTACCCGGCCGACCTCGGCGAGGGCACCCTCGCCCGCGACCTGTACGACGGCGCCGGTCAGGTCTCCGAGCGCCACCGCCACCGGTTCGAGGTCAACAACGCCTACCGCCCCCGTCTGGAGGAGGCGGGTCTGGTGTTCTCCGGCCTCTCCCCGGATGGCAAGCTGGTGGAGTACGTGGAACTGCCCCGGGACGTGCACCCGTTCTTCATCGCGACGCAGGCACACCCGGAGCTGCGCTCCCGCCCGACCAACGCGAACCCGCTCTTCCGGGGCCTGATCTCCGCCTCGCTGGAGTACAAGCTCTCCTAGCGGCGACGGGGGCGGGTGGGGCACGAGCCTGAGAGGGGCCGCATGGCCAGCCACACCCGCCCGGTCGGCGAAGGGACGACGGGGGCGTTCGCGAGGGTCGCGGACGCCCCCGAGTCGTGGCCGGTGGAGCGCTCCGAGGAGCGCTACAGGGGAGCCAAGTGCTCGATGCGCACCGACTGGGTGCAGATGCCCGGCCCCCACGGCGTGGGACGGACGGTGGCCGCCCGCGACTACATGGACCACCCCGGGGCCGCCGCGATCGTCGCACTGGACGCACGGGGGCGGGTCCTGCTGCAACGCCAGTACCGACACCCCACCCAGCACACGCTGTGGGAGCTGCCCGCCGGCCTGATCGACGGCGAGGGCGAGGGGCCGCTGGCCACCGCCCGCCGCGAACTGGAGGAGGAGGCCGCGCTGCGCGCCGCCACCTGGCACCAGCTGCCCGACTTCTTCCCGAGCACAGGCTTCTCCACCGAACGCATCCACGTGTTCCTCGCCCGTGACCTCACCGAGGTGCCGGAGGCGGAGATCGACTTCGTGCGCGAACACGAGGAGACCGACCTGGCCTCCGAGTGGCTGCCGCTCCCCGAGGCGGTGCGCGCGGTCATGGAGGGACGGCTGCACAACGGTGCGACGGTCATCGGCGTCCTCGCCGCGCACGCCGCGTCCCTGGACGGGTACGCCTCCCTGCCCGCGGCCTCGGACGACTGACCCCCTCCGGTGGAGAACGAAGCGCTGGAGGGCGGGCCGGAGCGGCCCGAACCCGACGACGGTCCCCTGGAGCGGGTGCGGGCCGCGTTCCTGGACCACCTGGGCGCCGAGCGCGCACTGGCCGACAACACCCTGCTGGCCTACCGCCGCGACCTGTGGCGCTACACCGGGTACCTGCGCGGCCGGGGGGTCGCCGACCTCGCCGCGGTGACCCCCGGGCACGTCGGAGCCTTCCTGGGAGCACTGCGCGAGGGAGACGACTCCCACGCCCCCCTGAGCGCCTCCTCGGCCGGGCGCGCCCTGGCGGCCGTGCGCGGACTGCACCGGTTCGCGGTGCGCGAGGGGTGGTCGGCCACGGACCCGGCCGCCGAGATCGCCCCGCCCCCGCCGCCCCTGCGCCTGCCCAAGGCCGTGCCCCTGGACCAGGTGGAACGGTTGCTCGAGGCCGCCGGACCGGCGGCGGCCCCGGCCTCGGACGCGCGCGCCGACCTGCTGGCCCAGCGCGACCGCGCGCTGACGGAGGTGCTGTACGGCACCGGGGCACGGGTGTCGGAGGCGGTGGGGCTGGACGTGGACGACGTCGCGGACGCGGTCGACGGCGACGCGGCGGTCGGCCTGGTGCGCTTCCGGGGCAAGGGCGGAAAGGAGCGCCTCGTACCACTGGGCTCCTACGCGCGTCGCGCCCTGGCGGGCTACCTGACCCTGGTGCGGCCGGTACTGGCCGCGTCCGGTCGGGGCGGCCCGGCCCTGTTCCTGAACACGCGTGGCGGCCGTCTCACCCGGCAGGGCGGATGGGCGCTGCTGTCCGCGGTGGCGGAACGGGCCGGGGTGGAGGGCGTCTCCCCGCACACCCTGAGGCACTCCTTCGCCACCCACCTGATCGACGGCGGTGCGGACATCCGGGTCGTCCAGGAGCTGTTGGGGCACAGTTCGGTCACCACCACACAGGTCTACACCCTGGTGACGGTGGAGCGGCTGCGCGAGGTGTACGCCTCCAGCCACCCCAGGGCCAGGCGCGGGCGGGAACCGGGCGGCCCGCGGTGAGGTCCGCGGCCTGTGGTCGGGGGGCGGCTCGGCGTTCGGGACGAGTCCGACGTGCGTCGTGTGTACCCTTCTCCTACGAGAGAAATGGGTACGACCGTGCGGTTCCTCCCGGTTGCAGAGGGTGGGGAATCCTCGTCGGATCATGTTGATGTGCGCCGTGTCGTCGTTCTAGAGTCGCCGCACAGAGGTACGTTGCTGTCGACATATTGAGTTTCCGACGGCGGCCAGTCGTGGGAGACGTCAAGAGTCCCGTCGGGCCGTGGCCGGTCCGTAGGGGAGGTCAAGGGTTGTGAACTGGTCGGAGAGCGACGAGGCGGCGAACACCGCACCCGTCGGCGAGGAGGGCTTCGCCGAACCGGTGAGCAACCCGTGGGGGACGACACGCAACACGGGGGCGGATCTGCACACCAAGAGACCCGTGCGTACATATCCGGAGCCGACACCGCTCGACGAACACGGTCCGGCACGGATTGTAGCACTCTGTAACCAGAAGGGTGGGGTCGGCAAGACCACCACCACCATCAACCTCGGCGCCGCCATCGCGGAGTACGGCAGACGGGTGCTGCTGGTCGACTTCGACCCGCAGGGCGCCCTGTCGGTCGGCCTGGGCCGACTGGACCCGCGCGAGCTGGACCTGACCGTCTACAACCTGCTCATGCAGCGCGACGTGACGGTCGAGGACGTCCTGCTCAAGACGGACGTCGACGGCCTCGACCTCATTCCGAGCAACATCGACCTGTCCGCCGCGGAGGTACAGCTCGTCGGCGAGGTGGCCCGTGAGCAGATGCTCGGACGCGCGCTGCGCCCGGTCATCAACGACTACGACGTCATCCTCATCGACTGCCAGCCGTCGCTCGGCCTGCTGACCGTCAACGCGCTGACCGCGGCCGACGGGGTCATCGTCCCGCTGGAGTGCGAGTTCTTCGCCCTGCGCGGTGTGGCGCTGCTGATGGACACCATCCAGAAGGTCCAGGAACGCCTCAACGAGGACCTCGTCATCGACGGTTTCCTCGGCACCATGTACGACCCGCGCACCCTGCACGCCCGCGAAGTGCTCTCCACCATCGTGGACGGCTTCGGGGACAAGGTGTACGGCACCGTCATCAACCGCACCGTGCGCTTCCCGGACGCCACCGTGGCGGGCGAACCCATCACCAGGTTCGACTCGTCCTCGGCCGGGGCCAACGCCTACCGTTCGCTGGCCAAGGAGGTGCTGGCGAGGTGGCCTCTCAGCGGTCACGACGTGTGACGCTACCCGGGGCGGACGAACTGTTCTTCCGCCCTTCCGGTCCCGAAGAGGAACCGGCCGAGACCGAACGCCAGTACCAGGTACCGGAACAGGACCGGCAGAGCACCAAAGAGACCCCGCCGGAACGGCCCGCGCGCAAGTCCGGCGGCAGGACGCGGAGCAAACTGGACCGCGCCCCCAAACCGAGCGGGCGCCAGCGCCACGACGAGAAGATCACCGTCTACGTCTCCGGGCCCGAACTGCTGGCCCTGGAACAGACCCGGCTCTCGCTGCGCGCGGAGCACGGGTTGTCGGCCGACCGGGGCCGCCTCGTCCGCGAGGCCGTCGCGGTGCTGCTCGCCGACTTCGAGGAGCACGGTTCCAGCAGCATGCTGGTCCGTCGTCTGACCGAGGACTGAGTCCCCGGGCCGGCCGCTGGGGGAGCGGACGGCCACCGGGGACCGGCGGGTGGGTGTCACCGGCTGGTCCCAGCCGGTGACACCCTTGTGTCATGAGTGAGAAGACGTGGACCCGCCATGGTGACTGACCAGGAGGGCGCGCTCCCGGGGGCGGAGGGCGCCGACGAGGTCGACGAGAACGCCTTCCAGGTACACCTGGACAACTTCGAGGGCCCCTTCGACCTGCTCCTCGGGCTGATCTCCAAGCACAAGCTGGACATCACCGAGGTGTCCCTGTCGAAGGTCACCGACGAGTTCATCGCGCACATCCGCCGGTTCGGCGACGACTGGGACCTGGACCAGGCCAGCAACTTCCTGCTGGTGGCGGCCACCCTGCTCGACCTGAAGGCGGCCCGCCTGCTGCCGCGCGGCGACGTGGAGGACGAGGCCGACCTGGCACTGCTGGAGGCGCGCGACCTGCTGTTCGCCCGCCTGCTCCAGTACCGCGCCTACAAGGAGGTCGCCGCCTTCCTGCGCGAGCGCCTGGCCACCCAGGGCCGCAGGTACGCGCGCGCGGTTCCGCTGGAGGAGCGGTTCGCGGGGATGCGTCCCGACGTGCTGTTCAAGCTCGGCCCCGAGGAGTTCGCGGCCCTGGCCGGGCTGGTGTTCACCCCCAGGGAGCCACCGAGCGTCTCGGTCACCCACATCCACCTCACCAAGACCTCCGTCAAGGAGCAGGGCGAGCTGATGGTGGCCGAGCTGCGCGAGCACGGGCAGCTCACCTTCGCCCAGCTGACCGCCGAGTGCGACGGTACCTTCGAGGTCGTCGCCCGGTTCCTGGCACTGCTGGAGCTGTACCGGGCCGCGAACGTGGGCTTCGACCAGCCCGTGCCGCTGGGCGAGCTGACCGTCACCTGGACCGGCGGCGACGCGGACGTCGAACTGGAGTCCGACTACGACGAGGCGGAACCGACCGCCGACACCACACCCAGGGAGCAGTGATGACCGCGCAGCACACCGTCGAGGCGGGGGACACCGCCGTGCCCCCGGCCCTGCGCCGGGACCTGGAGGCCGTCATGATGGTGGTCGACCAGCCGGTGTCCGAGTACGACCTGGCCCGCGCCATGGACGTGCCCCTGGAGCTGGTGACCCGCGCCCTGGAGGAGCTCTCCCGGGAATACACCGAACAGGGCCGGGGTTTCGACCTACGAGCGGTGGCCGAGGGGTGGCGTGTGTACACGCGCCCCGAGTGCGCCGACATCGTCGAGCACTTCCTCAGGGAGGGGCAGGAGGTGCGGCTCACCCAGGCCGCACTGGAGACGATCGCCGTCGTCGCCTACCGCCAGCCGGTCTCACGTGGCAGGGTCTCCGCGGTACGCGGGGTCAACTGCGACGGCGTTATGCGTACCCTCGTACTGAGGGGCCTGATCGAAGAGGCCGGGCACGATCCCGAGTCCGGTGCTCTGCTGTACCGGACCACCTCCTATTTCCTGGAACGGCTCGGTCTGCGCGGCCTGGACGAGCTGCCCGACCTGGCGCCGTTCCTTCCCGACGACATCGAAGGTCTTGACGACACCGGTGAGCACACCTAACAGAGAACGTTCCCGTGGTGAACGGGACGGACGCGCACCGCGCGGTGAGCGCGGCGACTACGACAACCGCGGCGGCCGAGGCCCCCGCGACGACAGGGGCGGCGACGACCGCCGAGGCGGCGGACGCCAGGACCGTGACGACCACCGTGGCGGTCGTTCCTACGGCCGCCGTGACGACAACCGTGGTGGTTTCCAGGGTCGTGACGACCGAGGAGGCCGTCCGCAGGGCCGTGACGATCGCCGTGGTGGTTTCCAGGGCCGTGACGACCGTCGTGGTGGTTTCCAGGGCCGTGACGACCGTCGTGGTGGTTTCCAGGGCCGGGATGACCGGCGCGGCGACCGTGGGGGTCGCTCCTACGACCGCCGCGACGACAACCGTGGTGGTTTCCAGGGTCGTGACGACCGTGGTGGTCGTCCGCAGGGTCGGGACGACCGTCGTGGTGGTTTCCAGGGCCGGGATGACCGGCGCGGCGACCGTGGGGGTCGTTCCCACGACCGTCGCGACGAGCACCGTGGTGGCTACCAGGGTCGTGACGACCGGCGTGACGACCACCGTGGTGGTCGCTATGACCGGGACGACCGGCGTGGTGGCTACCAGGGTCGCGATGACCGTGGTGGTCGTCCGCAGGGTCGGGACGACCGTCGTGGTGGTTTCCAGGGCCGGGACGACCGGCGTGACGACCGTGGTGGTCGCTCCTACGACCGCCGCGACGACCACCGTGGCGGCAACCGCGACGAGCGCCCGCGCCGCGACGCCCAGGGGCGCCGTCTCCAGAGCCGCGACACCAAGGGCGGCGGCTACCAGCGCCGCGACGACAAGCGCGGAGGCCGTCCCCAGGACCGCCACGACCGGCCGCGCCGCGACCCCGACCAGCGTCCGGTCCGCCGCGACCACGAGCCGGTCAGGGACGTCAAGCGCGAGAACCAGCTCTCCAAGGCGGCCCGTGAGCGGCTCCAGGCCCTGCGCGCGGACTACAACCCGCGCGACGAGGACCGCCACGAGGGTGACTCCCGGGACACCTACACGGACGTCCCCAACGGCATCCGCCTCCAGAAGGCACTGGCCGCGGCCGGTGTCGCCAGCCGACGGGCCAGCGAGGAGATGATCGCCGCCGGACGGGTGAGCGTCGACGGCCAGATCGTCAAGCGCTTCGGCGCCCGCGTCGACCCCGAGGCTTCGGAGATCCGCGTCGACGGCATGCGCGTGGTCACCGCTCCCGACAAGCTGTACTTCGCGCTCAACAAGCCGCGCGGAGTGGTCAGCACCATGTGGGACCCGGAGGGCCGCCCGACCCTGGCCGACTACGCCGGTCAGACCGCCGAGCGCATCTTCCACGTGGGTCGGCTGGACACCGAGACCGAGGGTCTCATCCTGCTGACCAACGACGGTGACCTGGCCAACCGCCTCACCCACCCGCGCTACAAGGTCGTCAAGACCTACATCGCGAAGGTGCCCGGCCCGGTGCCGCACCGCGTGGTGCGCGAGATCCAGAAGGGTGTGGAGCTGGAGGACGGGCCGGTCAGGGTCGACTCCTTCCGCGTGGTCGACAACGACGACGCCCAGGCCATGGTGGAGATCCGTCTGCACGAGGGGCGCAAGCACATCGTGCGCCGCCTCATGGAGGCGGTGGGCCACCCGGTCGCCGACCTGGCGCGCACCCAGGTCGGCCCGATCGACCTCAACACGCTGCGCCTGGGCACCATGCGGGCGCTCAGCTCGCGTGAGGTCGGCGAGCTCTACAAGGCCGCGGGGCTCTGACCCGAGGCTCTATCGCTACAGTTGACGGCGGTCGCACCCTGTGTGGGGGCGGCCGCCGTCCGCCGTCTATCCCTGGCGGGCGGCACCACCGGCGAGGACGAGGGCGGGGACGAACGTGGCGGTACGGGCCATTCGCGGTGCGGTGCAGGTCGACGCGGACGAACGCGAGCAGGTACTGGAGGCCACGACCGAACTGGTCTCCGAGGTGATGCGGCGCAACGGACTCACCACCGACGACGTGATCAGCGTGTTGTTCACGGCCACCCCCGACCTGACCAGCGAGTTCCCCGCACTGGCGGCGCGCGGTGTGGGCTTCGCCGACGTGCCGCTGATGTGCGCGTCCGAGATCGCCGTGCCCGGCGCGCTGCCCCGGGTGGTGCGGCTGATGGCGCACGTGGAGACCCCGCTCGCGCGCACCGAGGTGCAGCACGTGTACCTGAGGGGTGCCCAGGCGCTGCGCCTGGACATCGCCCAGTAGCGCTCCCGAGCGGACCTCGGCGGCGGGGGCGGGACTCCAGGTCAGGAGGTCGTACCCTGGGACCGTGCCCGCGACCTCCGTGGGCGCGGTGAGGCGGGGGAGTGCCGTGGGCGAGGAGACGACCGGGGCGGGCCGGACGGGGCCGCTACGGGTCACGGTGGTCGGGACCGGTCTGATCGGGACGTCCGTGGCCCTGGCCCTGCGGGCCCGAGACGCTGACGTCACCCTGAGCGACCCGGACGCCGCCTCGCTGCGGCTGGCCAGCGACCTCGGGGCCGGGCGCCCCCTGCACGAGGCCGGTGACGGGGCCCCCGCCGACGTCGCGGTGATCGCCGCCCCGCCCGCCGTGGTCCCCGCGGTGCTGCGCGAGGCCCAGCAACGCAAGCTCGCCCAGGTGTACACCGACGTGGCCAGCGTGAAGACGAGCGTCCTGGAGGGCGCCGAGCGGCTCGGCTGCGACATGGCGACCTTCGTGCCCGGCCACCCCATGGGGGGACGGGAGAAGCACGGTCCAGGCGCGGCCCGCGCCGACCTCTTCCTCGGCCGTTCCTGGGCTCTGTGCCCGACTCCCGCGACGGACCCCGGGTCCGTCGAGGCGGTGGCCGCCCTGGCCCGTCTGTGCGGGGCCGATCCGCTGGTGCTGGACGCCCGGTCGCACGACCGGGCGGTGGCGTTGGTCTCGCACGCCCCGCACGTGGCCTCCTCCGCCGTGGCGGCCCGGCTGCTGTCCGGGGACGGCGACGCGCTGTCCCTCGCCGGACAGGGGGTACGCGACGTCACCCGGATCGCCGGAGGCGACCCGGGCATGTGGACGGAGATCCTCACACACAACGCCGGGCCCGTGGCCGAGGTGCTGCACGGTGTCGCCGCCGACCTGGCCGCCACCGCCGACGCCCTGCGCGACTGGAGCGGTGCGGAGCACGGCGCCGACCCGCGGCGGGGACTCGAACCTGTTCGCGACCTCCTCGCGCGCGGGCGCTCCGGCCAGCGGCGCATCCCCGGCAAGCACGGGTCGGTCCGCAGACCCGACTACACCGTCATCCCGGTGGTCATCCCGGACGAGCCCGGCGCGCTGGGCCGTCTGTTCGCGGCGGCCGCCACGGCGGGCGTGAACATCGAGGACGTGCGGATCGAACACAGCCCCGGCCTCCCGCTGGGTGTGGCCGAGCTGTACGTGCTCCCCGAGGCCGTGGACACCCTGGCCGGGGCGCTGTCCGCGGACGGCTGGTCGGTGCACCCCGGGCTGTGAGACGGCCCCGTCCTGCGGACCCCGGCGCGAGGGTAGGCTGGGGCGTCGGCGGCAGCAGGCGCCGACGCAGGCACAGTGAACTCGGGAGTCAGCAGCAGTGAGCGCGCAGGGCAAGGGCATCGTCATCGCCATCGACGGTCCCTCCGGGTCGGGCAAGTCGAGCACGGCCAGGGGTGTCGCCAGGGCGCGGGAGCTGCGCTACCTCGACACCGGGGCCATGTACCGGGCCCTGACCTGGTGGATGCTGGACCAGGGCGTGGACGTCCACGACGCGGCCTCCGTGGCCGCCAACGTCGGCCGTCCGGTCATCACCATGGGCACCGACCCCTCCGCCCCCTCCGTGGCGGTCGACGGCCGCGACGTGGCCGTCGAGATCCGGGGAGAGCAGGTCACCACCAACGTGAGTGCGGTCTCGGCCGTGCCCGAGGCGCGCGAACTGCTGGTGCGCACCCAGCGAGAGGTCATCGAGGCCGCTCGTCTGGAGAGCGCCGGTATCGTGGTGGAGGGGCGTGACATCACGACCGTCGTCGCCCCCGACGCCCCCGTCAAGCTGTTCCTCACCGCCAGCGCCCAGGCGCGGGCGCAGCGGCGCAGCAAGGAGGTGCGCGGCTCCGACGTCGCGGCGACCCAGGCCGACCTGGCCCGCCGGGACCGGCTGGACTCCAGCCGTGCCCACTCGCCGCTGACCCAGACCGCGGACGCCACCGAGCTCGACACCACGGGCCTGACCCTCGACGAGGTCGTCGCCCTGGTCGTCAAGCTGGCCGACGAGGCCCGAGAGGGCTAGCACGACCCGCCGGAGACGGCGGCGGGTCGGGGAGAGACCGGCCACACCACCCCCGCCAGGGGGAACACACGAACATCCACGGGGGTTGCCCCCCGTGGCAGGACACGGGCGCCCGCGGTGGCGCCCGTGGGCGATTCACGTGGCGATCGCGCTGAATCCTTCGACATCCTCGCGGCACGCATCCTGGGCGCGTGGGGACCTGGAACCGGGAGTACGAGTACATGAGTGAGTTCGACGTGTCCGACGTGGGCACCGCCTCCGAGGGCGAGGAGACGGCACTGCCCGTCGTCGCCGTGGTCGGTCGGCCCAACGTCGGCAAGTCCAGTCTGGTGAACCGCATCATCGGCCGTCGCGAGGCCGTGGTGGAGGACGTCCCGGGCGTGACCCGTGACCGGGTGGCCTACGACGCCGAGTGGCAGAACAACCGTTTCACGCTGGTGGACACCGGCGGCTGGGAGACCAGCGTCAGCGGGCTGGCCGCGATGGTCGCCCGCCAGGCCGAGTACGCCGCGCAGACCGCCGACGTCATCCTGTTCGTGGTCGACGCGACCGTGGGCATCACCGACGCGGACGCCGCCGTCACCCGGGTGCTGCGCGCCACCAAGAAGCCCGTGGTGCTGGCCGCCAACAAGGTGGACGGCGGGCAGCAGGAGGCCGACGCCCTCGACCTGTGGAACCTGGGGGTGGGACAGCCGTTCCCGATCAGCGCCCTGCACGGTCGCGGCACGGGCGACATGCTGGACGCCGTGGTGGAGGCCTTCCCCGAGACCCCGGCGGGCGAGGCGGAGGACGAGGAGGACGGCCCGCCCCGCATCGCCCTGCTGGGCCGCCCGAACGTGGGCAAGTCCAGCCTGCTCAACCGGCTCGCCGGTGAGGACCGCGTGGTCGTGGACTCGGTCGCCGGTACCACCCGCGACGCCGTCGACGAGCTGATCGAGCTGGGCGGCCAGACCTGGAAGTTCATCGACACCGCGGGTATCCGCCGCCGGTTCCGCGCCCTCCAGGGCGCCGACTACTACGCCACGATGCGCACCGGCACCGCCCTGGAGCGGGCCGAGGTGGCCGTGGTGCTGATGGACGTCAGCGAGCCGCTGGCCGAGCAGGACATCCGGGTCGTGGAGCAGGTCGTGGAGGCCGGCCGCGGTCTGGTCCTGGCGTTCAACAAGTGGGACATCCTCGACGAGGAGCGCCGCACCTACCTGGAGAAGGAGATCGACCGCCAGCTGGCGCGGGTCTCCTGGGCGCCCCGGGTGAACATCTCCGCGATGACCGGCCGCCACATGGAGCGGCTCGTCCCCGCGATCGAGACCAGCCTCGCCGGGTGGAACCAGCGCATCTCCACCGGTCAGCTCAACAACTGGCTCAAGGAGCTGGTGGCGGCCACCCCGCCGCCGGTGCGCGGCGGCAAGCAGCCCAAGATCCTGTTCGCGACCCAGGCCGGTGCGCGTCCGCCGCACTTCGTCCTGTTCACGACCGGTTTCCTCGAGGACAACTACCGCCGGTTCATCGAGCGTCGTCTCCGCGAGGACTTCGGTTTCGAGGGCACTCCGGTGCACATCAGCATGCGCATCCGGGAGAAGAAGAACGGGACTCCGGGGCGCGCGTCCAAGGGCAGTGTGCGTCCGGACCGCAAGCAGCGCGGCGGTGCCCGCCGCTGACGGCCGACCGACCCGAACGGGTCCGGGGTTCGCGGGGGGTGTCCCAGCCGGGGCGCCCCCTGCGTCGTGCCCGCCTACCGGGCGTGCTCGGCGGCCGGGGCGCCGCTCCGGGGCGCGGACCCCGGACTCGGCGGTCCGACCAGTCGGCGCAGCAGTCGTTCGGCTGGCCCCCGGTATCCGCGCCGACGCATGAGGTCGGCGGCGACCAGGGAGACCATCCAGGTCAGGGCGGCCACGCCGAGGGCGGCTGTCAGGCCCGCGTGGTCCTGGAGCCCCAGGGCCGCCGGGGAGAACACCACCACGAACACGACGCTCTGGAACAGGTAGAACGTCATCGAGCGCTGTCCCAGCGCGGTGACGGCCGTGGTGACCGGACCCCGGGTGCGGGCGGCGCGGAGGGAGACCAGCGCGACCAGTCCGGCCAGGCCGAAGCCGCCGAGGTATCCGGTGAGCGGCTGGAGCAGTGCGGCGCCCCACTCCGCGGCTGTCGAGCCGGGGGACCACAGCCCGGTCTGCGCCAGGGCGGACGGAAGGGCGCCCAGCGAGGACAGCGTGAGGGTCACGGTGACGGCCCTGGCGAGGAGGGTGCGGTGGCGCTCGGGGTCTGCCAGCAGCCCGCGCCGGGCCGCCCACACACCGGCGATCACGCCGGGTACCACCAGGACCGCGCCGACGAGGACCCCGATCGGGGCGGCGGGGAGCCGTTGGAGGTACTGGGGGAGCGGGTCGGCCCCGGCGGGTACGGCCAGGGTTCCGACGTCGAAGGTGGTCACCCCCTGCTCCAGGGCGAGGAGCATCGGCACCGCCGAGAGCAGGGTCCCGGGGACCAGTGTGAGGGCGAGGAGTCGCAGCAGGGTGCGGTCGCTCACCCTGAGAAGGCCCACGATCAGCAATGACGCGACGCCGTACGCGGCCAGGATGTCGACGGGCACCAGCAGGAGATGGGCCAGGCCGAAGGCCAGCAGCCACAGGCCGCGTCTCCGGAGCAGGGCGCGGACCCCGGCGGGGTCCGCGCCGCGTGCGGTCCGCCGGTCCAGCGTCTGCACGAGGGCGTATCCGAACAGGGACGCGAACATCGGGCGGGCGGTGTTGTTGACGAACAGGTCGTGGAAGGCGAGCGAGAGGCCGTTGGCCAGGGCCGGTCCGTGGTCCACCGCGAGAACGAACAGCGGGGCGTGTGCGAAGGCGATGGCCAGCAGCATGGCGCCCCTGGCCAAGTCGGGGGCGAGCGCGCGTGGTGGTGTGGGGGTCACGATTCCTCCTCGTGCGAGCATGTTCTACATGCTATTACATGTAAATCATGTAGAACGTGTCAACGGGTGTCCCGACGCGCGCCGTTGGTACGCTGTACGGAACACGCGCGGAAGGTGGTGGCCAGGTGGCCGACAAGGCGGACGGAGTCTCCTACGGCCCGGGCGGCCGCGGTTTCTACGGTGCGGTGACGGTCAGCGAGCGCGGACAGATCTCACTCCCCGCCAAGGCCCGCCGCGACCTCGGAATCTCCCCGGGGGACAAGCTCCTCGTCCTGGGCGATCCCCAACAGGGGCTGGCGCTCATGACGGTCGACCGGCTCATGGGCAACCTGGAGGCGTCCTCGCTGCTCATGTCCGCGATCCAGGAGCACACGGACGAGGACGGCGCGCCGGGGGCCGACACCGGCCGGGACTCCTAGACGCGGGTGAGGGGGCGCCCCCAGGGAACGCCCCCTCACCCGTGCCCGACCCTCCGGTTCAGTTCTCCGTCGGCAGACGCCGGACGTTGCCGTTCCACTCGCCCGGGAGGGACTCGCCGCTCTCGCGCGGTGAGGGCGGGCCGCCGGAGGCGCCCGGCCTCCGCTCCGGGACCGGGATGGCCGGAGCGCCCGGCAGCGGCTGGCCCGCGCTCTCCCTCATCCGCCACACCACGACCAGTCCGACGGCACTGGCCGCCATCACCAGCCACGCCGGCGAGTACAGGTTCCCGGTGGCCTGTACCAGGGACTCCGAGACCAGCGGTGTGGTGCCGCCGAACAGCGCCACCGAGACGTTGAAGCTGATGGCCAGGGCTCCGTAGCGGACCTTGGTCGGGAAGAAGGCGGGGAGCGCCGCGGGGCCCGCCCCGGAGAAGTGCACCAGAGTGACGGCCAGCGCCAGCACGCCCAGCGAGGCCGCCCACAGACTGCCCTGTTGCAGCAGCCAGAACGCGGGCAGGGACAGCACGATCCCGAGCACGCAGCCCGACATCAGGACCGGTCGGCGGCCCACGTGGTCGCTCGCGAACCCGAACAGCGTCACCGTGAGCAGCATGAACACCATGGCACCCAGCGTCACCACCAGGGCCAGGGTCGAACTGTAGCCCAACACCGCCTCAAGGTAGGTGGGCATGTAGGCGGTGACCATGTAGTTGTTGACGTTGAACACCATGACCAGACCGATGCACAGGACGATGGCCCGCCACTGGCCCACGATGGTCTCCCTGAACTGGCCCTTGCGGCGCTCGCCCTCCTCGTCCTTGGCGAAGCCGTCGGTGTTCTCGTTGAAGACCGGGGTCTCCTCCAGCTTCACCCGCAGGTAGAGACCGATGGCACCCAGCGGCAGGGCCAGCAGGAACGGGATGCGCCAGCCCCAGTCGTGCATGGTGTCGGTACCCAGGAGCAGGGTCATCACGGTGACGATGCCCGCGCCGCCCACGTAGCCGCTCACCGTTCCGAACTCCAGCCACGAGGCGAGGAACCCCCGGCGCCGGTCCGGTGCGTACTCGGCGATGAAGGTGGTGGCGCCGCCGTACTCACCGCCGGTCGAGAAGCCCTGGAGCATGCGGGCGACCAGCAGCAGGATCGGCGCGGCGATACCGATCGACGCCGCGGACGGGATGAGGCCGATGGCGAAGGTACTGACCGCCATCAGCAGCATGGTCGCGGCCAGCACGCGCTTGCGGCCGATCCGGTCGCCGAGGGGGCCGAAGAACATGCCGCCGAGGGGGCGCACGAGAAAGGCCGCGGCGAAGGTCGTGAAAGTGGCGATGAGCTGCACACCCGAGGACTGCGACGGATAGAAGACCAGCCCGATCGTCACGGCGAGGTAGCTGTAGACACCGAAGTCGTACCACTCGGTCGCGTTACCGATCGCCGCCGCGACCACGGCCTTGCGCGTGGTCCGGTGCTGGGTGGTCAGGGTTGGCTGACCCTGCTGTTCGCTCACGTCTCCCCCTCGGTGAAATCACCAGAAGTACCCAGATAACCACTTGGGGTAGCCAAAGCGTGGGAGGCGTACGTGTCGCCCGACGGTAGCGTGGCAGCATGCGCAAAGTGCTGGTCAGTGCCTGTCTCATGGGACGCCGGGTCCGTTTCGACGGACGGGCCAAACCGGTGGATGACGCCACGATCGAGCGCTGGCGCGCGGAGGGGCGGTTGGTGGTGCACTGCCCCGAGGTCGCCGGGGGACTGCCCGTGCCCCGGCCGCCCGCCGAGATCGAGCCCGGCGCCGACGCGGCCGCGGTTCTCGCCGGTCGGGCCACGATCCGTACCCCCGAGGGAACGGACGTCACCGAGCACTTCGTCTCCGGAGCGCGGGCGGCACTGGCCACCGCGCGGGCCCAGGGCGTGGCGGTGGCCCTGCTCAAGGAGTCCAGCCCCTCGTGCGGACTGCGCGAGGTCTACGACGGGACCTTCACGGGGCGCCGGGTGCCCGGCGGGGGAGTGACCGCGCACCTGCTCCGCGAGAACGGCATAGCGGTGTTCAACGAACACGAGGTGGCCGAGGCCGCCGAGGCCCTGCGTGCCCTGGACACCGGTTGAGGGGCGACGGGCGCCGCCGACGTCGCGCCGCCCCCCGGCCCAGGCGGGTCAGCCCTTGACCACCTCGTAACGCAGGCAGGCGAAGGCGCCCGCGAGCCTCACCTCCAGCGGCCTGAGCTGGACTCGACCGTCCAGCAGCGGAGCCCCGCCGCCCAGACTGACCGGCGCGACGGACACCGACACCTCGTCCAGCAGCCCCAGCCGAGCCAGACGTGCGGCGATCCGCCCGCCACCGACCACCCAGATGTCGCGGCCGTCGGCGGCCCGCACCATCTCCGCGTGCAGGTCGCGCAGCTCCTCGTCGGTGTCGGCACTGGCGAAGCGGAGGTCGCCCTCGATCCGGGGTAGCTCCCGGTGGGTGAGTACCCAGGTGGGCGCCTCGTACGGCCAGGGCCCGCGCCCCTCGTGTTCCAGAATCCACTCGTAGGTGGTCGCCCCCAGGACGATGGCCCCGGCGTTCGCGATGAACTCGGCGGTCGAGTCGATCGCCTCACCCTCCTGCGCGCCCTCGACGGCGAACAGCCAGTCCAGGGAGTTGTCCTGGTCGGCGATGAACCCGTCCAGACTGGTGGCGGTCTCGTAGACGGTCCTGCTCATGTCGCGTCCCCCTGTTTCCTCGGTGTGTAGCGTTTCGGCAACCACTCCAGTGGGTCGCCCTGGTCGACCTCCACCCCCGCCGCGCGCAGCATGCGCCGCGCGTTCAGCCTGCGGTGCGCGGAGTAGGTGAGCACGTGCGCCACCACCCCGCCGAGCAGGAAGCTCTCCGGAGGGTCGCACAGGGCGTCGATCAGCCGGTCGCCCCACGCGTCCCGCCGACCGATGTCGGTGACGGTGGCGATCCACCGCGCCCCCGCCTCCTCGTGCCTGACCCGCAACGACTCCGGGTCGTCGGCTCCCCGGGCGGGTGTGTCCGCTCCCTCGATGGAGGCGAGCCACGTCTCCTTGCCCGCCACTAGGCGGTCCAGGGTGGCGGCGATCGACCCCTCCGGGCCGTCCCAGGACAGGACGGTCAGCTCCGGCTCCCGGACTCTGCGGTACTCCTCCTCCGGCAGCTCGGCGGCGATCCGGATGAGCAGTGCGGTGTCGTCCACGTCGTGGTGGGCCTGGAGTACGGTCATGTCCATGCTGGGTCGTCCCCTCGGGTCCTCCTCCACCCACAGGTGGATCGGCGGGTGGAAGTGGACGCCGTTGGGGGCGGGCAGCCAGCGCCCGCTGCCCGACGTGGTGGCGCTCGGCGGATGCCCGAAGGCTCGGGCGAAGGCCCGGGTGAACCCCTCCACGGACGCGTACCCCGCCTCAAACGCGGCGTCGGTGACGCTGCGTCCCTGCCCGATCCGCCAGGCGGCCCGCTCCAACAGGACCCGGCGGCGCAGGGCCACCGGCGACTCACCGGTGCCCGCGCTCAGCTGGCGGCTGAAGTGGAAGGGGGAGGCGTGGGCCCGCCCCGCCATGGCGCTCAGCCGCGAGTTGTCCTCGTCCAGGACCGCGTCGAGCAGTTCCCGCAGGCGGTCCCGCCCGGTGGGGGGAGCTGTGGTGGGTTCGGTCATGCCACCAGTATGTTCCGGGGGTCCCCGCCGCCGCTTGACCGTTCTTGCGCAGTGTCGGCGCGACGGGGAGGGCGCATCGTGGTGCGAACCGCCCGGAGGATGCGATAGAGTCGTTCCCGTTGGCGGGGCGGAGACGCCGCCGCCCAGCGGCCGGGACGTAGCGCAGTTTGGCAGCGCACTTGACTGGGGGTCAAGGGGTCGTGGGTTCAAATCCCGCCGTCCCGACAGACGAAGGGCGTTCACCCAGGTGAACGCCCTTCTTGCGTGCCTGCCGACTAGACGTGGAACGGCACGCTGGTGACCACGATCTTGGGCCGCTCCCGCAGCGCATGCCGGAGCCGGAAGGCCATCCTGTCGTGCAGCAGCCGGTGCCGTCGGTGCGCGGGCACCAGCTCCGGGAGGATCACCGTGATCGTCAGGTCCGGGCGCTGTTCGTGCAGCGCGCCGACGTAGTCCACCAGCGGGGCGATGATCGTCCGGTAGGGACACACGACCACCTCCAGGGGGAGGTGGTTCCCCCAGTGCCGCCAGTACCGGGTCATCCGCTCGGCCTCCTCGTCCGTGGGGCTGAGGTGGACCGCCAGCACCGGTTGCTGGAGCGAGGCCGCGTAGGCCAGGGCGCGGATGTTGGCCAGGTCCAGGGTCTCCACGGCGACCACCGAGAGGTGGTGGATCTCCTCCGGCGTCTCCTCTGCCTCCGCCTCCGTGCCGTCCCTGTCCGTCCCCCGCTCCGACCGTTCCGGGCCGGGCGGAACCCGGTCCGGAGGACAGAGCGGTGCGGGCGGGGTGTTCCCGGGCAGGGAGGCGGTGTGCGGATGCAGGCGCAGTGCCCGCCCGACCCTGTCGTAGTGGACGCGGATGCGCAGTGCCAGGACGACGAACACCACCACGGCCAGCAGCGCCACCCAGGCACCGGCGGTGAACTTGGCGATCGCGGCCGTCACGAACACCACGGCGCACATGGCCGCCCCCGCCGCGTTGAAGGCGAGGCTCTTGCGCCAGTGCCGGGTGCGTGCGCGCCACCAGTGCACCACCATCCCGCTCTGGGAGAGGGTGAAGGCCAGGAAGACCCCGACGGCGTAGAGGGGGATCAGGGCGTTGGTCTGGCCACCGAAGGCGACGAAGATCAACGCCGCGGAGACGGTCAGCAGGAGGATGCCGTTGCTGTACGCGAGGCGGTCGCCCATGCGCATGAACGGGCGCGGCGCATGGTGGTCGCGCGCCAGGAGCGAGAGCACCCGGGGGAAGTCGTTGTAGGCGGTGTTCGCCGCCAGCAGGAGGATGCCCGCCGTGCTCGCCTGGAGGAGCGTGTACATGACGCCCGGGCCGAAGGTGTGCTGACCCAGCTGGGAGAGGACCGTCTCGTGCGGTTTCGGCAGAGTACCGGTGAGCAGCACGAGGGCCATGATCCCACCGAAGAGCGCCAGCAGCATGGAGACCATCCAGGTGAGGGACGTGCGGGCGTTGCGCCATTCGACGGGCTTGAAGGCGGGCACGGCGTTGCTGATCGCCTCGATGTCCGTCATCGCGGTCGCCCCCGAGGAGAAGGCGCGCATGATCAGGAACAGGGTGACCCCCGTGGTGGCGTTGACCTGCGGAGGAGTGGGGGCCGGAAACCCCTGGCGCGCGGACTCGACGAGGCCGACGACGATCATCGAGCCCACACAGACGACGAACAGGTAGGTGGGCGCGGCGAAGATGAGGCCCGCCTGGCGAATGCCCCGGAGGTTTCCGGCCAGCAGAAGGGCGATGGCGCCCAGACCGAGGGGGACGGCCGACCCGCTCAGCGAGGGGACGGCCGAGGTGATCGCGGCCACCCCCGCCGCGATCGACACGGCCACGGTGAGCACGTAGTCGACCATCAGACCGCCCGCGGCCACCAGCCCCGGCACCCGGCCGAGGTTGTCGCTGGTCACGATGTAGGAGCCGCCCCCGTTGGGGTAGGCTCGGATGGTCTGGCGGTACGACAGTCCCACGGCCAGCATCAACAGCATGACGGCGAGGGCGATGGGCAGCGACAGGGCCAGCCCCGCCACACCGGCGATGACGAGGATGGTGATCATCGCCTCGGGCCCGTACGCCACCGACGACAACGCGTCGGAGGAGAGCACAGGCAGGGCGACCAGCTTGCGCATGCGTTCGCGGACCAGGGCCGTGCTCTTCAGGGCCGGGCCGAGGAGTACCCGCCGGACCCGGGAGCCGAGCGGGCTCGTGGAGGAGGAACTCAGGGCCCTGACCCTCGACACCTCGGACGCCCGCTTCTCGTCGCCGAGTTCGCTCACGGTGACGAAGCGCTCGTAGCGCGGCGGGTGGATCTGGTGCCGCGCGGGGTAGCTGCCGACGTTGGGGTCGACCGGGAGGGCGTCGCGCCACTCACGGGGTGGGCGGGTGACGCGGGACCACTGGTCGCCGACCTGGTGGAGCGTTTCCAGCTGGTCGGGTGTGAGGTCGGGAAGCGGGTCGCTCGGATCGGGGGGACGCGCGGCGCTCTCCTGGGTCATGGGCCCAGTGTCGTCCACCGGTGATTCCCGGATCGGCATTTTCGCCGTGTGTCGCACCCGTCCCCACCTGTGTGGACGTCGGGGCTACGGAATCCGGTCGACGGTGTGGAAGGCGGGTGCGACAGGCGGAAAACCGGTGGGGTCGGCGCGGAGGTGTGGCTATCGTTCCCGGTGTCCCATGCTTCCCACCGGAGACCTCCATGAACAGTGCCGTGACCCTTGTCCGTTCCGCCGCCCTCTCCGACGCCGCGGAGTACGCGTACGCGGCCACCGTCCCGCCGGGCGTACGCCTGGTCTTCCCCGCCGGTTCGTGCCCGCTCGCCCCGGACGGGACCACCGCGGCGGTCGGAGACTACGCGGGCCAGGCGGCCGTGTGCGTCGACAACCTGCGGACCGCCCTGGCCGAGGCGGGGGCCGCGCTCACCGACGTGGTCAGCACCCGGGTGCTGGTGGCCTCCTCCTCCCAGGACGACCTGGTCGCCGCCTGGGAGGTGGTCAGGGACGCCTTCGGTGAGCACGACGTCCCGAGCACCCTGCTGGGCGTGACCGTCCTCGGCTACGACCACCAGCTCGTGGAGATCGAGGCCGTGGCCGCCGTCCGGGAGTGACGGCGGCCCTCAGGCCGGTTCGCGGGCCTCGTCCGGAACCCGGCGCAGGACGTCGCCGGGCTGGCAGTCCAGGACCCGGCAGATCGCGTCCAGGGTGGTGAACCGTACCGCCTTGGCGCGGCCGTTCTTCAGCACGGCGACGTTGGCGGGGGTGATCCCGACGGCCTCGGCGAACTCCCCGACCGACATCCCGCGCCGGGCGAGCTGGACGTCGAGGTCGACGACGATCGCCATCAGACGACCCCGGCCAGCTCGGTCCGCAGGCGTGTGGCCCTGCCCAGCAGTCCGCGCATGAGGACGACCAGCGCGGCGAAGGCCGCTCCCGCGACACTGGTCAGGGCGGCGGCGCCGAGGGCGGACACCGCCTCCATGGCGCCGTTGGCGAAGGGCATGTCGGTCACGGCCAGGTGGACGGCGACCCCGGCGGCGAGCAGCGTCCCCACGAGGCTCGCGCCGATGACGAGGTCGACCCAGGGCAGGGCCCGAGCGTCGAAGAGCGTGTCGTGTTCCACCATGCCGAGGAGCTTCCAGGTGGCGGCCAGGGCGACCTGGACACAGGCGACGCCGAGGATGCCCAGGACCGTGTAGGGGACCACGATCGGTGCGTACGGCGGGAAGGACGCGGCCTCCTCGGCGATCGCGCCCGGAATGACCACGATCTGTCCGAAGAGGCCGAGGGTGATCGCCCCGACGACGAGGGTGCGCAGCAGAAGGGTGATGTAACGGTGCATCTGTCGATTATCGATAGAAGTCTATCGAAAGTCAATAGGAGATGCGTCGTGTGCGCCCGGTACGACGACCGACACCGGCCAAGGGAACCGTGGCAGGCATGAACCGCGGCGCCCCGTTGTTCCCCACTGGTGGCGGACAACGGGAGGAGCGGTCGTGGAGCGTGTTCGGGACGTACTGCCCGAGACGGCGGACGCGGTGGTCATCGGTGCCGGACAGGCCGGGCTCTCGGTCGCCTGGCACCTGCGGCGCCTCGGACTCGAACCCGGCACGGAGTTCGTGGTCATGGACCGGGGGCCCGACACCGGCGGAGCGTGGCAGTTCCGCTGGGAGTCGCTCCGACTCGACGACGCCCACAAGGTCGACGACCTGCCCGGCATGCGCGAGATGGGCCTGAGCTTCGCCACCGCCGACGCCTCCCGACCCGCACGGGACGTGGTGCGCGACTACTACGAACGCTACGAGCGCTGGTTCGGGCTGCACGTGGTGCGGCCCGTCCGGGTCGGCTCGGTGCGCGCACGAGGCCACCGACTCCTCGTCTCCACCGACAAGGGAGACGTCGCCGCACGCGTGGTGGTCAACGCCAGCGGTACCTGGGCGCGGCCCTTCCGGCCCCATTTCACCGGGGCCGCCGACTTCCGGGGCGCGCAGGTGTCCACACCCGAATACCGTGCCGCGCAGGACTTCGCCGGGATGCGCGTGCTCGTCGTGGGCGGCGGAACCTCCGCCGTCGGCTTCCTCCGCGAACTGGAGGGCGTCGCCGCGAGCACGGTGTGGGCCACCCGGCGGCCCGTCGAGTTCGTCAACGACCCCCAGGGCGGCGTACGCGCCGTACGGCAGGCCGACCAGGCGGCCCGCGCGGGGCGCCCGCTGCCCAGCATCATCAGCGGCACCGGGCTGCCCGCCACACCGGACAACCTCGCCGCGCGCGACCGGGGCCTCCTCGTGGCCCGGCCGATGTTCACCGCGATCGAACCCGACGGGGTCCGCTGGGCCGACGGCTCCTTCACCCCCGTGGACGCGATCGTGTGGGCCACCGGGTTCCGGCCCGAGCTCACCCACCTCTCCCCGCTGCGGCTGCGCGAACCCGGCGGCGGCCCGCGGGTCGAGAACGGCCGCTCCGTCAGTGAACCGCGCCTGTTCCTGGCCGGGTACGGTCCGCAGGCGAGCACCATCGGCGCCAACCGGGCCGGACGCGCCATCGCCCGCCAGGTCATGGCCGAACTCGGAGCCGCACGGCCGACGCGGCGGCACTGACCGCCCTCACCGCGCGAAAACGGGTGATTCTCCCTGTGGACCACCGGCTCCGCCGCCTCCCCGACGGCTAGGGTCGGTGACGTACCCACTCGATCCACACCGTCGGAGGTAGCCGGTATGCGGGCCAACAAGCTTCCCACCGAGGAGATCAAGCGCGCCCCGGCGGCCTTCGCCGACCGGGTCACCGCGGACGGCCGGCACGGGCGCACCGCCGAACCCGGACGCTACCGGCTGGTCATCAACCGGGCCTGCCCGTGGGCGCACCGGGTGGTGATGACGCGCAGGCTCATGGGCCTGGAGGACGTCGTCTCGTTGGCCGTCACCGACCCCGTTCAGGAGATCATCGAGGGCGACCCGCACTGGGTGTTCACCGAGCGCACCGGCAGCCCCGGCGGCCGTGACCCGATTCTGGGCATCCACGCCCTACGAGAGGCCTACCTGGCCCGCGACCCCGCCTACGACGGCGGGGTGAGCGTGCCCGGTCTGGTCGACGTCACCAGCGGCCACCTGGTCTCCAACGACTTCGACCAGATCAGCGTGGACCTCGCCACCGCATGGGGCGGACTCACCCGCCAGGGCGCGCCCGACCTGTACCCGCGTGACCTGCGGGAGGAGATCGACACCGTCAGCGCCGAGGTCTACCGCGACCTCAACAACGGCGTGTACCGTTCCGGGTTCGCGCCCGACCAGCGCCGCTACGACCGGGCGGTGTCCGCCGTCTTCGACCGGCTGGACGCCCTGGAGGACCGCCTGACCCACCGCCGCTACCTGGTGGGCGACCACATCACCCTGGCCGACCTCCGACTGTGGGCCACCCTGGTCCGGTTCGACGCGGTCTACCACGGCCACTTCAAGTGCAACCGGCGCACACTGGTCGCGTATCCGGCACTGTGGGCGTACGCGCGCGACCTCTTCCAGACGCCCGGGTTCGGAGACACCACCGAGTTCGAGCACATCAGAGTCCACTACTACCGGGTGCACACGGCCATCAACCCGACCGGAGTGGTGGCTGTCGGACCCGACCCCCACGCCTGGCTCACCCCGCACGGTCGCGAGGAGCTCGACGGACACCCCTTCGGTGAGGGCACGCCTCCCGGCCCGGTTCCCGCCGTCGAACGCGTCCCGCCACTGGAGGTCCAGGACCGCCCCGCAGGCGGCACCTGGGACGCCCCCGTGGTCTGAGCCGGATCTGGGTCGGGATGGAGTCGGGTCCTCACCGGGACGTAGTCCGGGCTGGGGCCCGGCTGTCTCCGGGCAGGCAGGTGACGTCCGGACAGGGGACGCGAAGAAGTATCTCGGGGAGAAGCACGGGTGAAGACTGAATTCCGGGATCGCATTGGTGCGTGAGTTCGGGCACTTCGCCGCCGAACGAGAAAGGCGGGGCGATACCCCTTCTCTCCCCGCCGCGTGAGTGTGGCCGCTTGCGCTGCGCGCGTCCAGGTCGTCGTGTCGCGGACGTTTAGGAAGGGCGCTCCACCGTGACCCGCATCGCTCCATCGGCCGGTGAGCGGTCATCGGGAAAAGAGGGGGGACGGGAGGGGGCAATGGCCCCAAGGGGCCAACAGCCACCTCGACGTATTCCCGCACCTGCGCTCACCGTTCATTGCCTCCCGGTCGGCCATGCGCCCCGGCGTTTCCCCTGGCCGTTGCACGTTGGGCCGGGTGTCGCGGTCGGTGTACGTCGGGCCGGTGTGCGTCGCGGCCGGTCAGGCACCCAGCGAAGCAACAACAGAGATCGCCTTCGGGCGGGTGGCCCGGGTTATTCACAGGCAGGCAAGGCTCGCTGGCGACCTGGGCGGACGTCGTTCTAAGGTCGATATTGGGGGGCCTCACATCCCGCCCATGTCGTGCTGCCCGAAATCCGAACAGACACCCCCGAGAGAGTGCCCCCTAGCATGACATTGCGACGCTTTTCGAGTTATCCACAGAGTCGATAGGGTATTTGTTTTGTCGAATGGCCAGGGTTTTATGGCCGACCGGCTATGGAATGCGCTGGGGTGATTGGCTATTGTGGAGACATGGACCTTTTCCCTGAAGTGCCCACTTCCTCGACCGGACACCGCCCGGCCGAGGAAGTGGTGCGCGCTGCCCGGGAACAGGCCGCGCTCTTCTTCGACCGGGAATGGGCGCCCGGGTCCGAGGGTGAGGTCCTGGACCAAGCCACCCGCGTGTGGGAAGAACTCGACCTGATCAAACTCCACCTGGTGGCCGCCGTGGCCCGCGTCGAGGCCAGCGGACAACTGCTCGACCAGGGCGGTCAGCGGGACCTGGCCACGTGGATGCGCCATTCCTTCGGCGTCAGCGCTACCCAGGCCAACGAGATGGCCGGGGTGGGACGCGCCACCGCCCGGCACGCCTTCGCCGACACCACCCGCGCCCTGCGATCCGGGGCGCTCTCGTTCGGGGAAGCGGCCGCGGTGGTCAGGAGTGTGGAGCGGGCGGTGGACCGGCTCAAGCTCAACACCACCGACCACCCTGACCCCGACCTGTTCCGAAAGAACATGGAACACGGACTGCTCGCCTTCAAAGCCGAACACCCCACCACTTCCGTAGTCGGTCTGGGCCGGGCCGCCCTCCAACTGTCGGCCCGGCTCGACCCTCACCGGGCCGAACGCGACCACGCAACCGCACACGCTCAGCGTGGAGCGCGCCTGTCACGCACGGACGCAGGGAGCTTCCTCTTCCAGGCCTGGGGTTCGGCCGCGGACGCGTTGCGTGTGGAAGCGGTGCTGGAGGGGTTCGCCAACCCCCACGACCCTGAGGGCGGTCTGTCTCGGGAGCAGCGGACCTTCGACGCTTTCCTCAACGCGGCTTCCTTCGCCCAGACGCACCACGGGTGCGAGAGGGCGCCCTCTCCGGTGGCGATGATCAGCGTCCTGATCCCCGCGACCACCCTGGCCGGTGCCCCGGGCGACGACCCCGCCACCACGGAGAACGGTCGGGTCGTTCCCACCAGCGCGGTACGTGAGCTGCTGGGGGAGAGCCTGGTGCGGCACCTGATGGTGCAGCACCGCACCGGCGCTGTGCTGGACGTGGGGCACGAGTACCGGACCGCGACCCCGGCCATCAAGACGGCGGCGTTCGCCGGGCACACCACTTGCGCCTGGCGGCACGGGTGCGACGTGCCGTTGAAGTGGACCCAGGCCGACCACATCATCGAGTGGTGGCAGGGCGGCCGCACCAGCGCCGAGAACATCCAGCCCCTGTGCTCGACCCACAACCGGCTCAAGCACCGGTGGGGACTGCGCAAGGACCGCACGATGTGGGCGGGCAGGACCAGGGGCCACCCACCGACACCACCGGGCTCAGCGCCCGACCCACCTCCCGGGCCAGCGCCGCCACCAGTGCGTCCCAGCGCACCGGAGCCGCCGGGGCCACCAGATCCGCCGGGACGGTCAGGGCTCGTGCCCCGTCCACGCCCACCAAGCGAATAGTCCACAGCCAACCCAACCCGATGAGACAGGCTCCTACCCCGGCACGCCCACCGCCGAGAGGGAGACACCACCATGCGCAGCCTCCGCGGTGGCGCTTGCCGTACTCGTTGCTGGTGCTGCTGTTCGGCGTGGCGGTGGCGGGGGCTCCCCGCGCGGTGAGGGGAGCCCCGTCCGTCCTAGCGTCCCGGGTGGCGGGCGGCGACCAGCAGCTCGACGTTGCGGTCGAGCGGTTCGCCGTAGTTGGCCGGGTCGGCGTACAGGTCGTTCACGGACAGCTCCCGGTACAGCGAGGCCAGTCCGTCCACGGAGAAGTCGCCGTGGTCGACCTGGTAGGGGCTGTCGGCCTCCAGCAGGGTGGTGAACAGCGACATCGTTCCGTCGGCGTTGTCGACGATCTCGATGCTGCGGGCCATCTGCGGGTGGTCGATGTGCGAGGCCGTGTTGATCTCCCAGAAACCGCGCTCGGGGGTGCTGGAGGTGTGTGCCCGCACCTTGTTGTAGTGGGTGTGCCCGTTCACCCACGCCAGCACGTTGGGGTAGCGCTTGAGCATGCGGACCAGGATGTCGCCGATGTAGCGGATCTCGGCGGGTCGGCGCCGGTCCGGCAGCGGGTTGGTCATGGTGTCGCTGGTGTGGTGGCTGAACAGCACGAACAGCTCGTCTCCCACCTGCTGGGTGCGGCGCCGCCCGAGCAGGTCGTAGTAGACCGAGCTGGAGGCGTGCAGGGTGCGTTCCAGCCAGTCGTACTGGGTCTTGCCGATGGAACCGTTGGCCAGACCGGCGAGGGTGGTCGTGTCCATGCTGATTCCGGTGATGCCATCGGCGATCCGGAATCGGTAGAAGCAGTTCACTCCGTCCGCGTTGTCGTCAGTGAACCCGTGGCCGGCCGGGCCCGGGCCGGTGTTGGCCTCCGCCAGGTGGGCGGCGACGAAGCCCGCGGTGTCGAAGGGGGCGCGTCGTTCGTCGGGGGTCACCCGGGAGGTCAGCGCGGCGGTGGTCACGGCGTCGGGGTCGGCCTGTTCGACCTCGTCGGGGACGTCACCGAGCTGGTCCTCGTCGGTCATGGCCTCGGCCATCTCGGCGGTGACCCGTTCGTCGGCGAACATGAGTTTGCGGTCGCCCACGTAGACGTCGCCGAGGGTGCCGGCGGGCAGGGTGCCCGCGGGGGTGTTGTCGTGGTTGCCAACAGTGCAGTACCAGGGGACGTCCAGCCCGGGGCTGGTGAACTCGGCGGTGGCGGCGGACAGCAGCCCGGGCAGGTGGGGGAGGCCGCCACGCGCCTTGTACCGGTCGGAGCGTTCGCTCTCGGGTTGCCAGTACAGCTCGGAGCCGCAGTTCTGCACGCCCTCGAACCGGTTCGGGTCGCCGGTGTTGGGGGTGAGTGCGCCGCCGTTGAGGATCGACATGAGCCATTCGAGCTCGATCTGCTCGTGGTTGTCGGTGTTGTCGCCCGTGGTCATCATGAAGTCGAAGGGGCGGCCGGTCACGGGCCCGTTCCTGAGCGAGTTCACGCGGGAGACCAGCGCGGACGCCCCGACCATG
Organism: Nocardiopsis sp. NPDC006938; assembly: GCF_042869555.1. Lineage (NCBI taxonomy): Bacteria > Bacillati > Actinomycetota > Actinomycetes > Streptosporangiales > Nocardiopsidaceae > Nocardiopsis > Nocardiopsis sp. NPDC006938. The sequence continues at coordinate 34,759 of NZ_JBIAGA010000014.1, forward strand.
GCGAGGGCCTCCTGGGGCCGGTGCGCACTGGAGCCGAGGATCGGGTGGGTGTACTCGAAGCGCACGGGGCTCTGCACGTCGAGGATGTGCAGGTCGGTGAACTGCACGAAGGCACTCAGCGGCACGCGTCGGTCGTCCCGACCGGACTGTGCGGGGACGAGGTCCTCGCGTACGCGCAGGGGCCAGCCGGGTCCGGCGGTGAGGAGTCGGTAGCCGTCGCCGACGGGGGAGGCGACCTCGGCGAAGGTCGTGCCCTCGGGGTTGACCACCCGTGCGAGGGTCTCCCGTACGAGCCGGTCGTGGGTGGATGCCGAGACGGGGAGGGCGGGCAGGCCGAGGGCGAAGCCGAGTCCCGCTGAGGCGGTGAGGAATCCGCGCCGGTTGAGGGAGGACATGGGTGGCGGCGTCCTTTCGGCCCGGGGAGGGCCTGTGGGGAGAGCGGGGCGCCGTCATTTAAGGCCGAAGTCAGGGCGGGTGGCAACGGGGTTCGCGCGCTGGGGCCGCAGCCGTGCCGGTGCGGCTCGCGGGCGGGTGGGTACGATCACCGGTTGGGCTCCTTCCAGGTGCTGGGGCTCCGGCGGGGTGTCACCGAGGGTGATCATCCGGCGTCCTTTCGCGCGTCGCCGGGGTGTGGCGGGTTGTTCTTCTCGGCCGTGGCGAGCCGTCACAAAGGTGAGTACTTCTCATGTTTGGCCGGATGCGGCCAATTCTTCCCAGGTCCCGGCGGTCGACGGGCGAACCGGTCCGCTCTCGCTGGCACACTTTGCTGGCGCCCGGGGCCGGGGCGAGGGGTCCTGGCCGGGACGCGAGCGAACGGGGGAATCCATGGACAGGACCACGAGACCCGAACCGGGCCGGGAGGTTCGGTCGTGAGTTGGTCGGACCCTTCGCACGGGAACCCGTACCCGGTCCCCCAACAGCAGGGGCACCCGCAGCCCCCGCACCAGCACCCCCAACACCCGAACCACCAGTGGCGGGTTCCGGTGGAAGGCCTCCCCCAGGGGTGGACGCGCTCTCCCGGCTGGGCGCTGCCGGGCGAGCCGTGGACCCTCACCGCGCGCCCCGAGGGAGACGCGGGCACCTACCTGCGCTACCTGCTGGCGTTCAGCCCACTCCTGGGCGTGTTCTTCCTCGTCATCCTGGTCCTGGCGTCCATCTTCTTCGAGACGGCCAACCCCGGGACGGGGGTGGCCGGTGGAGTCGTCGTCGGCGCCCTGGCCACGCTGTGCCTCACCGCCATCCCGATCCGCAACACCCGGCGTATGCTCATGGGCACCGTCGTGGTGATCTCCCCGGTCGGGGTGGAGCTTCGCGACCACATGGGGTTCGAGGTACGTCTGCGCTGGCGGGACGCCACGCAGATCGGCAGGACCATCGACCGTGTGGCGGCCGGTCCGGGCGTCGGGGTCGGCGGGCGGCAGGTCCAGGTCAAGGACCTGGAGTCCCGTGGTCTGGTCGGCTGGGGGGAGAGGGTCATCCCCGAGAGGGCGGCGCGCATGAGGTCCGTGCTGTCCGCGCAGCCCCGCCACCCCCAGACCGGCGCCGAGCTGGTCGCGGTCTCCTTCCAGGCCGCGGGCGGCAGCGGGTGGGACAACCCGCTGGTGGACCAGGCCCGCCGCCACCGCCCCGACCTGTTCGGCTGACGCGACACCGACCCGTGTCCCGCCCCTGCTACCTTCTCGTCACGTTGTGGGGCTTTTGGTACACGTGATCACGGGTGGGACGGTGCGGGTTGGCGGGCGAGCGGCGCATGGAGGGCGTTCCGGCGTGGGTCGGGGCGGGAACGATCGCCGGGGCGCTCGTCCTGGCCGTCGTGGCACTGGTCCTGCACCCCTCGGAGCTGGAGGAGGGGTTGTTCGCGGCCACCGGGTGGGGCTGGTTCTGGTCCTGCCTGATCGGGGCGTTCGTCCTGCTGGCCGGGGTCCGCTGGCGCCGCGCCCGGTATGACGGGGATCAGGCCGCTGAGGGCGGCTGGGACTACGTGGTGCTCGTGGGCGGCACCGCGCTCGTGGTGTCGCTCATCGCGACCAACGGTGTGTTCCTGGGCGCAGGAGCACCGGACCGGAACACCCTCACGCCCAGCGAGTTCCGTGCCGGAACGGTGGTCTGCGCCGTCGCACTCGGCCTGGTGCTCCTGCTCACCGCCGTGCGACGCCCCGAGCCCCACCGGCGTTCGCGCACCCTGACCGGGTTCGGTGCGGGCGCGTTCGCCGTGGTGCTGGTCGGGACGTTGGGCCCACTGGTCGTCGGCACCGGTGACGGCACCCGGGCACGCCACGTCGTCGCCGGGGACCCGCCCTCGGCGGTCCCCCTCCCGGACCGGGTGCGGGAGGCCGGTTGGGTGTGGCGGCCGGAGCGGGGCGCCGACGTCGACCGGGTCGAGCCCGGTGTCCACGGCCCCCTCGTCGTGCTCCAGGACGGCGTGGTGGCCCTGGACGGCACCGACGGCACACCGGTGTGGTCGTACCGTCGACCCGAGGTGCACGCCGCCGACGAGGAGGTCTCCGTGCTGGTGGGCCGGGACGGCGCCTACCTCACGTACACACCGGTGACGGACGACGACACCGAACCCGTCCCCGTCACGGAGGTGTTCGACCTGGCCACGGGAGAGCGCCTGGCCGAGTACACCCTGCCGGTGAACGGTGGGCGACTGCTCGGGTGGTCGGATGGGGTGCGCGTCCACACGGACTGGCGGTCCCGCCCGGAGGACGACAGGGCGGCGGGGCTCAGCGCCTGGGACGCCGGGACGGGCGCGGAGCTCTGGCACCGGACGCTGGGGACGGACCAGGACCACGTCTGCGACGGCGGCCGGGGCCGGGTGCGGGGGGACACGGTCGTCCTCGCGGTCGTCTGCGTCGACGAGGACGTCGTCTACGAGGAGCGGACCGACGTCGGCCAGCTCGTCGATCGCGGCGAGGTCCCCACGGTGTTCCGGGTGGCCACCCTGGACCTGCGCACCGGCGAGGAGCTGTGGAGCCACGAACGGCGGGACTGGGAGGACGCCTTCGTGCCCGGTGACCCGTGGGTGGCTCCGGGCACGCAGGACCGGGGTGACGCCCTGGTCGTGCAGCGCAGGTCGTCGAGCGTCCGTGGCCTGCTGCTGGACCCGGACACCGGTGAGGAGCTGCTGGATCTCTCGTCCGATCTGCTGGAGGGGGACGATGATCTCTCCCCTGACCTGTTGCTCACCGCCGACGGCGCGGGCGCCGACGTGCTCTTCACCCGGTCCGGCCAGGGGGCCGAGATCCAGCGTGTGGACACCTCGGGTGACCGCACCACGCTGGTGGGTGCGGGGGGTCTGTTCAGGGACCTCTTCGTCCAGGACAACACGGTGCTCTCGGACCAGGTGCTGTTCACCGAAGTCGAACAGGACACCGCGGGGCGCGAACCCGCCGCTGTCCTGGCGGTGTCACCGGGGGAGCGGTGGGGGGCGGGGTTGGACCAGCGGATCGTTCTGAGCGCGCCGGGGGACGTGCGCCAGCTGGCACGGGCCCCGGGGGCGGTGGCGGCCCTGGTGGGACAGGAGGAGGGCGGGAGTCGAGTGGAGGGGTTGGTTCCGTGACGCGCCGGATCGACGTGGACGGTCTGTGGACGCCGCTGGCCTGGGTGGGAACCGGTTCGGTGCTCGCCGCGGGCCCGCCGCTGGTGGCCCTGCTGGTGACGGGGGGTCCCGCCGGGTGGGGCGGGCCGGGCCCCCTCCACTGGGCCCTGGGCGGTGCGGTGGCACTGCTCGTCGTCGCCTGGGGCCGGGGCGGACGGGCCCAACGGCCGGTAGGGGACGCTCCGGTGCCCGGCCCCGGAGAGGGGTCGGGGCCGGTGCGGGCCAGCGCCGCCCTGGTGGCGTTCCTGGCCCTGCCGACCCTCCTGCGTGAGGCGCGGTCTCCGAGCGAGGAGGAGGGCGGCGGGGCACGGTCGGCCCCGGACGTGCTGACCGACCCGGGTTGGGTCTCCCACCTGTGGCTTCTGGTCGCCGTGGCGCTGCTCGTCGGGGGCCTCGCGCTCGCGGTCTCGGGCCGCCCCGAACCGTTGCGGCCCGCCCCCGGGCGGGCCCGGCGCGCGGTCCTGGCGGCCGTGCTCGCCCCCGCGGTCGCACTGGCGGCGTTCGCGGTCCCCGTGGTCCTCGACCGCGACCGGCTCGAACACACCCTCGCCGCCCCCTCCGGGGAGCCGGGGGAGCCGGTGCGCGGAGACGAGGTGGCCTGGGTGTGGGAGCACCCGGAGGAGGGGTCGGCGGGAGGTGTCCGCGTGGCCGCCACGGGGACGGGGGCGCTGGTCCTCGACGACGGCGGGGTGTGGGCGCTGGACAGCGGGGACGGTACCGAACGCTGGCGGTTCCGGCCGGTGGGCGAGACCCTGTGGTCGGGAGTCTCCCCGGACACCGAACGCGTCGGGGTCCTCTACCGGGACGCGTCGGCCATGGACGGGCGGGGGCGCGCGCTGGCGATCCTGGAGAGTGACACCGGCAGGCTGGTCGGTCGGCACACCGTCCACGACCGCGTGGAGGGGGTTCTGTTCACCAACGCCACGTTCGTCGAGGTCGGGCCGGAGGGCGGGTTCGTCGTCCGGGACCACTCCACGGGCGCCATCTGGCAGCACGCCGAGGTCCCGGACGGGTGCGCGGCGGCGGGTGCCCCCGTGGTCGCTGGCGCCCGGATACTGGTGCCCGACGCGTGCGAGGAGGAGAGCCGCCACCGGGGCCAGGACCCGGTACGGGTCCTGGCCGCGCACGGCGAGTGGTTCGAGCGGGGCGACCTCCCCGGTCCAGTGGAGGAGCTGGTGTCGGCCCCGGACGGTTGGGCCGTGCTGGCCCGCTACGGCGGCGACGACCCCGGGGCGCTGGCGCTGCGCGGGCGGGACGGAGCGGTGATCGCCGAGGACCTCCCCGTGGACGGGGCTCCGCGTGTGGACCCCGTCGACGGGGAGCGGCTGCTGTTCACCGCGTACGACGACGGCGCCCGCCGGGTCGAGTACCGCCTGGAACGGCCGGTGGTCGTCCCTCCGGGCGGAGACGAGCCCACCACCGAGACCGAGGCCTCCCTGGAGTTCGCGTTCGAGGACGCGCTCACCGCTGACGAGGAGGAACGCTCCCTGGAGCTGGGCGCCGTCGCGACCGGGCCCGAACTGTTCGCCGCTGTTCCGGGCGTGCCGCGCGCCCCGGTCGGCGCGGCCGGGGGAGCGGCCGCCTACCTGCTGGTTGGCGCGTGGGGTTCCGAGGGGTCCGTGGTCAGGCTCGACACGGCGGTCGAGGGGCTGGAAGCGGACGGCTCCGCCTTCGGCGTGGCGCTGGCCCCGGGCGCGGTCGTGGTGTCCGGTCTCGCGGTGGGGGACCGGGCGCACGTCGTCGGCGTGGGGCCCGGAACCTGAGCCTGACCGGGTTCGAGCGCCCTCCCGAATACGGTAGGGTTTCACCTGTTGGCGAGGCGCGCGAGCGCCCGCCCGGCGGCCGGGACGTAGCGCAGTTTGGCAGCGCACTTGACTGGGGGTCAAGGGGTCGTGGGTTCAAATCCCGCCGTCCCGACAGGCGAAGGGCGTTCACTCAGGTGAACGCCCTTTTTCGTGTGCCCGGAGCGGGAACGTCCGCGCGCGTCGGCCGCTACGGCCTCCGGCGAGTCAGGGGTCCGACCGCGTATCCCGCCGCATCAAGACACGGGGGTGGCCGGACAGGACCGAGGTCGTGTCGGCGGCGTGGACGAACCCGGCGCGCTCGAAGTTCTTCCTGAGGCCGGGATAGGCCATCGTCTGGTCCACCCTGGTGCCGCCGTTGTCCAGGGGATAGGCCTCGACCACCGGAGCGCCGTGGAAGCGGGCGAACGCGACGGCCTCGGTGATCAGGGCGTGCGAGATCCCCTGTTTACGGTGGCCGGGGCGCACCCGGATACACCACAGGGACCACACCGGCAGGTCGTCGACGTGCGGAATCTTCCGGTACCGGGCGAAGGAGGTCGCCGAGCGCGGCGCCACGGCGGCCCAGCCGACCGGTTCGTCGCCGTCGTAGGCCAGCACGCCGGGCGGGGGGCTCTCGCGGCACAGTCGCTCCACGTAGGCGCCGCGGGCGGGGCCGCGAAGCTCCTTGTTGAGCTTGGACGGGACCCGATGACTCAGGCACCAACACACGTTGGCCTGGGGCGACCGGGGGCCCACCAGGGTCCGGACGTCGTCGAAGACCGTGGCCGGGCGTACGTCGATGGTCATGGTGCCAGGATGACACGGCGCGGGAGGCGGGCGGAGCGGTCTCCCGGGGCGGGCGGCGAACCCGCCCGTCGCGCGCGCCTCCTCCCGCGCTGGCTCGCCGGTCACCCCGCACGCTAACGTGACCCGATGCCCTCACCGACACCTGCTCCGTTCTCCGACTTCGCCGACATCGACGCCTTCACGCGGATTCCCAGGGTCACGTCCGTGGCCGCCGGACCGGACGGCCGGGTGGTCGCCTCCGTCGACGAGGTCGACGACCACGGGGCGGCCCGGCGGACGGCCCTGTGGGAGCTCGATCCGGAGGGTCTCGCCCCGGCCCGCAGACTGACGTTCTCCTCGCAGGGGGAGGGCGCGCCGCGTTTCTCCTCGGACGGCGCGCTGCTGTTCACCTCGCGGCGCCCCGCCCCGGGGGAGGACGACCCCGCCGACGCGGCGGGCCTCTGGCGCCTGCCCGAACAGGGTGAGGCGACCCTCGTCGCCCGGACTCCCGGGGGGTTGGGACTGGTCGGTGTCGCGGCCGACGGTTCGGTCCTCGCCACGACGAGCGTGCTCGCCGGTGGCGCCCTCGACGGGGACGCGGAGCGCCGCCGCGCCCGCGGCCAGGCCAAACGGTGCGCGATCTGGCACACCGGTATGCCGATCCGCAGGTGGGACCACGAGCTCGGCGACGTGAGTCCGCGCCTGGTGCTCGTCGCTCCGGACGGCCGCGTGCGGGACCTGACGGAGGACGCCGACACTCTGGCGCTGTCGGGAGCGTCGGCCGACCTCTCACCGGACGGGCGTACCGTCGCCACGACCTGGACCGAGCGGGTCGAGCGCGGGCAGACCCGGACCGGCCTCGTGCTGATCGACACCCGCACCCGTGAGCGCACCGTGGTGTTGGCCGCCGACGACCACCAGGAGTACGGCGCGCCGGTCTTCTCCCCGGACGGCTCCCTTCTCGCGGTCACGCGGACCACCGTCTCCACCCCCAAGGACACCGGCTACGCCTTCCTGGAGATCCACCGGCTGGACGGAGGGGAACCGACGGCGGTCGACGTCGGGGACCTCACGTTCGGCGGGTACGTGTGGGACCACGGAGGCTCCCTCCTGGTCACCGGTGACCTGCGCTCCTCGGGAGCGGTGCTCTCCGTCGACCCGGGTACCGGGCGGGTGCGAACCCTGGCGGAGGCCGGTGTGTTCACGTCCCTGGCCCCGGCGCCCGACGGGTCCCTGTACGCGTTGCGCTCCGACGTCGCCACCCCGGCCCGTCCGGTGCGGCTGGCCCCCGGCGGCGAGCGGACCGGGCTCCCCGCCCCGGGGGCGGTGGACACGCTGCCGGGTCGGCTCGAACGGGTGTGGGCCGACGTCGACGGCGTGCGGGTCGGCGCCTGGCTGTGTCTTCCCGACGGCGCCTCCGCTGTCGCTCCGGCCCCGGTGATGCTGTGGATTCACGGCGGTCCCCACAGCTCCTTCAACGCGTGGTCCTGGCGATGGTGCCCGTGGCTGGCGGTCGCGCGCGGCTACGCCGTGCTGATGCCCGACCCCGCCATGTCCACCGGCTACGGGCACGCGGGGCTCAACCGCGGGTGGCCCCGGCGGCCGGACGTCGTCTACGGGGAGTGCGAGGCGCTCCTCGACCAGGTGCTGGAGCGCCCGGAACTGGACGGTTCGCGCACGGCTCTGCTCGGCGCCTCCTTCGGCGGCTTCATGGTCAGCTGGATCGCGGGGCGGACCGACCGCTTCTCGGCCGTGGTGACGCACGCCGGGTCGTGGGCGATGGGCCAGCAGCACCGCACCACCGACGCGGCCTCGAAGAAGATGCGCGTGCACGGGATGGAGGACGAGCAGCCCGAGTGGTACCGCGACTTCTCCCCGCACCAGGGGGCGTCACGCGTGGTCACCCCCGTGCTGATCACCCACGGCAACCGTGACTACCGGGTGCCCGTGAGCGAGGCGCTGCGCATGTGGTGGGACCTGGTCTCGGGGTGGGAGGGCCCGCCGGAGACCATGCCGCACCGGTTCCTGCAACTGACCGACGAGAACCACTGGGTGCTCACGCCCTCCAACAGCCGGGTGTGGAACGAGACCGTGCTGGCCTTTTGCGACCAGCACCTGTTGGGGGCCGCGCCGATCCCCGAGTCCCTGCCCTGGTGAGGGGCGGTGGAGACATCCGCGCTCAGTAGCGGGCCGTTCCCGGTCGCCACCGGGTGGCCCGCTCCACCACGTACACCTCCAGGTTGTCCACGCTCGCGCCGCACGCGTCCTGCCGTTCGGTGGCCACCTGCGCCGAGGCGATCAGCTCCGCTCGGCGCCGCTCCTCGGCCTCGGTGTCACCCGGCGGGATCACCCTGCGCACGTGGTGGCACCGGGCCCGCCCGGTGGCGTGCACCAGCCCCACCACATAGGTGCGCCGCCAGCGTCGCAGCGCGGCCTGGTGGGGGATCACGTACCGGTAGCGGCAGCGCACCCGGCGGCCGTCGGGTAGCACGGCCTCGGCCTGGTAGGTGATCGACCACCAGTCCTCGGCGACCGGGAGGACCGTCGCGCGCATGGCCCGCGCCCACGCCTCCAGGGTCGGCCGGTCTCCGGCCTCGATGACGGCCGCGTCGTTCACGGCGCCCCCCGCGTTGTTGGACGGGCCCCGGGCGCCCCTAGCGGCGCCCGGGACCGTGACATGCTGTGACCCTAAGTGCGTGAGCGAATGCGAAGGGTACAGATTGTGACCCCGGTTCGCGCGCGGCCCAGCTCAGGCCAGCAGCCCGATCCGTTCGGCGAGGACGCCCGCCCCCTCCCGTCGCCGGGGGTCCCGCGACTCCAGCTCCTCCACGACCATGCGTCGGGCGAAGCCGTTGTAGCGGACCGTCTCGGGAGCCGCCGCGTGCGCCGACTCCAGCACCCGCAGCGCCTCGTCCGGTCGACCGGCCAACCGGTACGCGCGGGCCTGCTCGATCCGGTGCCGGGCCCCGCGCGGTCGCGACGGAATCGCCTCCGCCGGGGCCCGGGCGGACTGGCGTACCGCCTCGTGGCCGCTGCGCAGCTCCACCGCCACGGTGACCGCGTGCGCGCCGATCACCGGTCGCGAGAACGAGGTCATCGGGTGGTAGTAGGAGTCGGGCAGCCGTTCGGCGGCGCGCCGGGCGGTGTCCCAGTGCCGCCAGGCCGTCCCCGCCTCACCTCGCCGCGCGGCCGTGTACCCCGCCTCGAACCGGAGCGCGCCCCACACCGCCAGCAGGTCCGGCCCCGCGTCGGCCAGGTGCCGTTCCAGGTGCGCGCTGGCGTCCTCGGTGACCGCGTCGGCGGCCTCCCAGTCACCGGCGTCCCGGTGCGCCTGGGCCAGCAGCCAGGCCGCCACACCCAGTGCGTGGGGGTCGTCCGCCTCCCGTGCGGTCACCATGCCGCGTTCGGCCACCCGCCACAGCAGCCCCTGCGCGGGCTGGTAGGCGACGAAGAACTGGGCCAGCGAGCACACCTCCGAGAGCACCGAGCACGCGGCGCGGCGGGCGGGCCCGTCCACGGCGCCGTCCACCGACAACTGGGCGTCCGCGAACAGCCCCGGGAGCAGCCGCCCCAGCACGTCGCGGTGGTGGGGCGAGGAGTGCCGGGCCCGCCAGGCTCCGGCCAACCGGGCGCGCAGCCGTTCGGGCGGGGGAGCGGGCCGGTCGTCGTCCAGGGCGAGGGCGTTGACCGACGCCCGCACACCGGGCAGCATCGCGTGCCCGGGTCCGGTGAACGGCTCCACGGGCACGGACTGCTCGCCGGTGAGCGAGGCCAGGTCGCGCAGGCGCAGCGCCTCCACCAGCCCGAGCAGGATCGGGAGCTTGGGGGTGTCCAACCGCCCGGTCTCCACGGCCTTCACCCACGACGCCGACCGGCCCACCAGGCCCCCCAACACCTCACGGGTCAGGCCCCGTCTGGTGCGGTTGAGCTTCAGGCGGGTACCGAAGGGGATTCCGGCCTCGTTCGGGTCCGGGTCGCCGTCCACGGGCATCGCGTCGTCCTTCCCTGGGGGAGTGGCGGGGTCCAGGCTACGAGCCGGGTCCGTGCCCCAGGGCGGAAATCGCTCGACCTCGCCCAGTCGGGCCCCACACACCGCCCATAGCCCGGTCGGACCCCCTCCGAACTGCGACGACACCGTTCAGGCGCGAGTGCTCTGGGTAGGCGCGGGAGCCACCTGGGGCCCGGCGGGGCTGCGCAGACGCTCGAAGACGAGGTCGAAGGTGAACCCCGCCGTGAACCCCACCGGCACCACGAAGAACAGCAGCCGTCGGGCGTCCAGTTCCGCCAACAGCTCCGGGACGGTCAACAGCTGGGCCGCCACGTACAGCAGCACCGACACCGCACCGGCGCCCAGACCTCGGGCGCAGGCGCGGAGCGCGGAGGGGGCCGGACCGAACGAGTCACGGATCAATGCCCCCGAGACCGCCGCGCACATGGGACCGGCCAACAGCAGGCTCAGGCCGACCGGGTCGGCCGGGCCCGGTCCCCCGGCCAGCACGATCGAGGCCAGGGCGGCGAGCAGCAGCAGGATCGCGCCCACCAACCCGGCCGACTCGCGCAGGCGTCCCCACCGCCGGGCCCGCTCGCGTTCACGCCGCCGCTCGGCACGGCGCTCCATCTGCCCGCGCAGCACCGCCGTGATCCGCCGCGCCGAGCCCGGCGACCACGACTCTCCCAGGGCCCGGACGTCCTCGCGGTCGACGTACTCACCGGAGCCGTCCAGGTACACCCACACCTGGCGGGCGGCACCGCCGAACGCGGCCAGCGGCACGACCGGGATACCGTGGGCCAGCGCCACGACCCCGGTCACCCGGGTGGAACGGCCGCCACCGGCCAGGACGATCCCGTCCACCTCGAACAGCGTCCGGTAGTACGGCACCTCCCACTCCGCGCCGGTGTCGCGAACGGTGGTCACACGCACCCGCGACCCCTCCGGCAGGTCGGGCGCGTAGTCCTGGTGCCGGGGCGGGTGGGCGATGATGCGCGCGTCCGGGGCGGCGGCCGCCGCGTACCCGCGCGCCACCAGGGTCTCCACGTAGTGTTCGTCGTCGGCGAAGACCACGAGATCGTAACCGGCCAGCGCCAGTTCGCGGCCGAGTTCGTGACACGCGGCGCCCACCTGGTCGGTGGCGCTCAGGGCCGGCTCGTACTCGCGGGAGGCGTCGACGCTGCCGACGACGGCGATCCTGGGCCGCCTCGCCGGAGGGGGTGCGTTCTTCACGGGGGCTCCATCACGGTGCGGTGAGGTCGGTCGGCGTGTCCTCCGGCGCGGACCCGTCCCGGGGGAGGAGGGCGAGCAGGGCGTGGGCCGCGTCGGAGGCACCGGCGGTGTCGGCCACCGCCCGGGCGAGCCAGGCGAGGGCGTGGGGGTCGGGGTGCTGGGCGCGCAGGTGGGCCACGAGGTGGTCGAGGCGTTCGGGGGCGGGTTGGGAGAGTGACCAGTACCGGGGATTGAGCGCCCGGTCCCTGCGGAGTTCTCCGAGCCTGCTCAGGAAGGCCTCCCAGCAGGCGGGATCGTCCAGCGCCCCGACCGTGAGCAGGACGCGGACGGCCCGTTCGCCGACGGCGCCGCGTGGGAGCCCGCCGCCCGCTTCGGCCACGCGGTCCGCGCTCGTCTCGACCCCGCGGACGCTCTCCGGGGCGCCCGCCTCCGCGTCCACCCCGTCCGGGTCGCCGCCCGCCCTGCGCGCGGCCGCGTCCCAGGCCGGAACGGCACGCCGGGCGAGCGCCTCCGGGAGGGCGGGCAGGGCGACCGCCGCCGAGCGGGCCACCAGGGCGCCGATCCGGTAGCACAGGGCCCGGTAGGCGGCCGGGTCGGTGAGCATCAGCTCCAGCACTCCGGCGTCCGCGTGTCCGGCCACCCCTACCCAGTCCAGGCGTTGGCGCTCCCGCACGGCCCGGGGAAGCGGACCGGTGAGCGGCTGCCAGACCAGGGGCAGGATGTGGTGCGGAGGTCCCCCGCCGCTCCGGAAGCGCCGCACCCGCTCCTCCACGATCCACCACTCCCGCGCGCACCAGGCGCTGTTCAGGTGGGTCTCGCTCAACAGGACCACCAGGGTGCGCGTGGTGGCGCAGTGCCGGTGGAGTTCGGCCCGCCAGCCCCCGCCCGGCTCCAGGGTCGGTCCGGTCGCGCCGAAGGCGTGGTCGTCGGTGTGCAGCCGGACCATGCCCTCCAGATCGGCGTGGAAGCGCAGCACGTGTTCGCGGTCGGCCCTGCGCCCGCCGTAGCTCGTGAAGAAGGCGCTGACACCGTCCGCTCCCGTACCCGGTGCCCCGGTCGTCTCCACCCCGGCCGTCTCCACCCTGGACCTCCCCTCCCGGTCGCTCCCGCGACGCCACCGTCACCGCCGAGCGCGCTCAGATCTCCGGCACCTCCAGATCGACGTGCCCGCGTTCGCTCACCGAGTCGCCCATGTGCCGGGCGGTGCTGTTGAGGTAGTTGGCGTAGGCCAGCTCGTAGTGCGGATGGTGTGTTCCACACACCCGGTGCAGCTCCTCCTGGGTGCGCACGTCCAGAGCCACCGCCTCCGCGATCTCCCCCTTGGCCACCAGCGCGTTGGCCAGGTTCACCGCCGCTCCCAACGCGAGCGGGTGCCCCGCTCCCACCTGGGGGTCGGCGGCCAGTCCCTCGTGCGCCCGCCGGGCCTGGACCTCGGCCTCACGGACGTGCCCCGAACGGCACGCGTAGGCGGCCAGGTTGGCCCGGGCCACGAGGGTGAAGGGATGGTCCTCACCGAACACTTCCGCGTAGCCTTCCGTACAGGTCAGAGCCTGTGTTCGGGCCAGGTCGTGGCGTTCGCGGGCGGCCAGGCACGCGGCCAGCTCCAGCCCCATCGCCAGGCTGCGGGGGTGCTCCCCGCCGTACTCGCGACGGTGCCGCTCGTGGGTCCGTCGGATACGCTCCAGTGCCTGTCCGGGGTCGCCCACCAGCCGCTCGTTCGCGGCCAGTTCCTTGAGGGCGTGCAGTGTGTGCGAGGACAGCTCGCCGATGGTGCGGCTCAGCATCCGCGCCGCCTGCTGGATCTGCCGGTGCGCCATCACGTACTCGCCCGTCCGGCGGCGGTAGGTCGCCGCGGCCGAGGACAGTATCCAGGTGTAGGGGTGGCCCTGGCCCAGGACCTCCCGGGTGACCCGGTGCGCACCCTCTCCGACACTCAGCGCCTGCGGGTAGTCGCCGGCCGCCGACAACGACAGCGCCAGGTTGTGCTCGGCCAGCAGGGTGTGCTGGTGATGCGGCCCGCGCCCGGCCAGATAGGCCGAGTAGGTCTCCCGGTCGTGGTCGAGCGCGGACCGGAACCGGCCCAGCGCCCGCAGGTCGGCGCCCATGCCCCGCCGGGTGAGCAGGGTGAACGGATGCCGCTCGCCCAGGACCTCGCGTTGGAGTTCGAGGGTGCGGCCGTTGAGCGCACCGGCCTCGCGGTGCTCTCCGCGCGATCGGTGGACGTTGGCCAACTGGGTGGCCAGGTGCAGCCGCAGACGGTCGCGTTCGCCGAAGGCGTCGGTCCAGTGACGCAGTAGCGGGGAACCCAGCTCCAGCGCCGCCTCCAGCTCGCCCTTGCGGTGGTGGTAGCGCACCTGGTTGACCAACCAGCGGCGGACCTCGTCGTCCCGGCTCCGATGGGCTCCGGACGGGATGATCTGCCAGCGCAGGTTCTGGTACCGGCGGTCGTGGCGGGGGTCGTCGGCCTCCTCGTCGTGCGGGGCGTAGGAGGCCAGCACCTGGCACACCGACTCGCGCACCCGGGCCCGCTCCCCGGCCGGGATGCGGTCGCGCACCACCTCCTGGACCGCGGGATGCACCGAGAACATCCGCAACTGGCGGTCGAAGTCCATCAGCAGGACCCGGGTGAGCTGGAAGTGGACGTGGTTGAAGTTGACCCGCCCCGCACGGTACGCGGGGTCGGCCTCGCCGTACTCGCTGACCGCGCGCGGGGAGCGCAGCAGGTCCTCGGGGAAGCCGTCGGGGGACAGGTACGCGGCCAACCGGATCAGGCACAGGCTCGCGGGGTGGTACTGATCCAGCTCGTCCAGCGCCAGCGAACTGCTCAACCGCTCCTCGAACGACCCCGCTCCCCGCACCACCGAGGGTTCGCGCTCGTCGAGCAGCCGCGCGTACTCCGCCACCGCCTCGGCGGCGCCGTCCAGCCGCTGCCCCGAGTTGAGCCACTCCAGGGCGCGGTGCAGCTGGGCGGGCAGGTGGCCCAACCTCCGGGACAGTGCCAGCGCGTCCTCCGCGCCGACCTCCGGGAGACGGTCCCGGAAGAGCTCGGCCACCTCGCCTTCGCTGAAGGGGCCGACGTGCAGGCAGCGACGGTGGCCGTAGGCCTCCCACTCCCGGTGGTAGGAGGTGATGATCACGTGTCCGTGGTCGTGCGGGATGAGCGCGTCCAACCCGCCCGGCGGGCCCGCGTTGTCGTACACCAGGAGCCAGCGGTTGAGCGGTCGACCGGCCCGGAGCGCGGCGAGCACGGGCTCGGCGCCGGGGGAGCGGTGGTCCGGGAACCGTTCGGCCACGGTCGCCGCCAGCTCGGAGAGGGAGGCCTCGACCTTCTCCGGGCGGTCGGCGCGTATCCACCAGATCAGGTCGTAGTCGCTGCGGAAGCGCCGGACGAACTCGCGGACGATCTCCGACTTCCCGCTGCCCTGCATCCCCACCAGCACCACAGGTGGCTTGTCCTCCATGCCCTGGCCGAGGAGGTCGCGCAGGCGCTCCAGGAAGCCCTCCCTGCCGCTGAAGTTCTGGTTGCCGTGCGGAGCGTTGCTGATCAGCTCCGGGTTGGGCGCGCCCGGATAGCTCGGGCCCTGGCCGGGCCCGCGCGACCGGTGGCTGGGAAACCTGGGGTCGAAGCGGGCGAGCAGGGCGCCCCGCGCGTCGTCCTCCTCACGGATGCGCAGGTTGATCCACTCGGCGTCCGGGAAGTCGGGGGGCGGGGTCCCCTCGCCGATGGTCACGCCCAGCACCCGGTGCGCGCCGTTGCCGCCCCGGCCCTGCGGGGCCTCCAGGAGCCGGTTCAGGAGCGCGAACGCGGGTGACCCGTGCAGGTGGTCCGAGACCAGCGCCATGATGATGCCCTGACCACCGGTATCGGGCAGGGGCGAGCCCCGGTCCGGGCGGGGCCGGTGCACCCGGATACCGACCCACTCCAGCTGGGGTTGCACCCAGTCCGCCCACGACCGGTCCCGTGAGTCGGCCAGCAGCACCACCGAGGCGACCGCCCCGTGCCTGATCTGTTCGAAGACCAGCCTCACCTGCTCGCTCTGCTCCTGGGTGAGGTGTCGGCCCCGGGGCACCTCGCCGCCGGTGAGGACGGAGGTGAGCCGCTCGTAGGCGTGGAACAGGGAGCTGGGCATCCAGGTGCGCTCGAGGAACGCCGCGAGCGTGAGGCGTTCGGCGATCCTCGCCTTGTAGGGGATCTCGACCCGCCCCCAGTACCGCCAGGGATCGTCCTGGTCGGCCTCGACCCAGGGGGCGAACGTCGCGTACACCCGGTCGCGGAGCTCGTCCAGGTTGGGAAGCTCCAGGTCGACGCGGGTCAGCACCGGCCGGACCGGCACGTGCGGGGCCTCGGCGCGCAGATCGGCCGCGATCCGGGCGGACCTGTGGATCGCGGTGGTGCCCAGGGTCAGGCAGAGGGCGACCTGGTCGGCCAGGACGGCCGCGCACCGGCGGCCCAGCAGCCCGTCGCCGGGCGCGGTGTCGACCAGGACGTGGTCGTAGCCGCTGTCTTCCAGAGCGGAGCGCAGCGCGCGCAGGAAGAGCGTGGACAGGCCGCCTCGGGCGAACCCGGAACCGTGGATGGTGTCCAGCCGGGTGAGCCGGGCCGCGTGGTCGGTGCCCGGACCCAGATAACCGATCTCCCCCTCGGGGACCCCGGGGATGACCGGCCAGCGGCTCAGGCGCTCGATCTGGTCGCCGAGGTCGGCGCCGCGGGCGCACACCCCGGCGGGATCGGCCCCCGGGACGTGGCAGCCCTCGATGACCCCGGTGATCATGTCGACCAGCCCCTGGGGACGTCCGCCGCGTAGCCCGAACAAGGGGGAGAAGTACTCGCGTAGTTCGGGGGAGCGCAGGTTGAAGTCGACGAGCAGGACGCTCCGACCGGTGCTGGCGATGTTCCAGGCCACGTTGGCCAGGGAGGTGGTACAACTGCTCCCCGGCAGCGGGGAATGGAACACGAGTATTCTTCCGGCGGAGTTCGTGGCGCCGATTTCTTTGCTGGTCAACGCGGCTCCGGGGGAGGGAGGCTTCCCTTTCCTGGTCCTTCCCGTCGGCCCGTGTGTCCCGTGCGGACGGGCTTTCGGCCTGGGAGAGGGGATGTTCCCACTTTTCGCGGAATGGAACCCCGGGGAACCTGGGCGGGTGGTTCGGGAAAACGACCGCCGTGAATTCAGTGACCAGTGGTATTGGTGTTCTTTCTGAGATCGGCTTGCAGGAGAACGGGCGAGACGGCGAAACCGTGCCGCGCGTAGGCGGGGACGGCACGGTCGCTGGAGTGCACGCTCACCCGCTCCAGCCCGTGTTCGCGGGCCAGCCCCAGCACCGCGAGGATCAGCCGACCACCCAGTCCGAGGTCGCGCAGCTCGGGGCGCACGTAGACGCACTGCACGTCGCCCGAGGCCCGGTCGAACGCGCGCGGCTGCGGAACGCGCGGGGTGACGGCCAGCCACGCCATGCCGACGACCGCGCCGTCCGCGACGGCCACGAAACAGTGGTGGGTGCCCCGGTGGAGCGCGGCCCAGTCGGCGAACCGGGCGGCGAAGTCCGACAGCGGCGGCTCCGGTTCCCCGCGGTTCTCCCTCTCCCAGAACCAGCGCAGCTCGGCCACGGCGGGCAGGTCCTCGGGGGCGGCCGGGCGGACGACGATCTCCGTGATTTCGGGCATGGGCCGATGATGCCAGCCCGCCGGGAACGGAGGAGCGCCCGTGGCGGTGGATCACGCCCCGGGCGCTCTCCCGGCCCCGCCTCAGCCCCGGTACCGCGAGGCGTGGTCCTCGGCCGTCGCCACCATCCGGTCCTGCCGCTCGCGGAGGGCCGGCCGCTCCGGGGCCGGAACCCGGCCCACGGCGCCGTGGCGCACGCGCCGGTTGGACAGCGACGCCGCCGCCGACCGGCGCATTCCCAGTTCCTCCCCCTGGTCGGACAGGGACTGGCGGACCCGTCGCCGGTAGGCGTGCCGGGCCACGAAGTACACGGCCAGCGCGCTCAGGAACACCGCCATCGTCTTCACGAGCACACCGAGGATGCCCATCAGCAGCGGGGCGTCGAAGAACCAGTGGACCCCCACCGCCAACAGGAACAACAGCAGCGCCCCGACGGCCCTTCGCCCGTCGGGGCGCCAGGACGCGGCGGCCAGGAGACCGACAGCGGTGCCCGCGATCGCCGACATCGCCCAGTGCGAACCCAGTCCGGTCAGGCCCACCCGCACGAACAGGGTCTGGAGCACCGAGGCCACACCGTCCGTGGCACCCTGCATCATGATCGAGTTGAGGGCGTAGGTGAAGTCCTCGACGAGCTGGAACCCCAGACCCACCAGCGCCCCCATCACGAAGCCGTCGACGGGCCCGCGCACGACACGCGGCGCCATCACGGCGATGAGCACCACTCCGGCGGTCTTGAGCAGCTCCTCGTTGAGGGGGGCGGTCAGCGCGGCGCCCCACGCGGAACCGAACTCGACGCCACCCAACCGCGACCACACCGACATCAGCTGGGAGTTGGCGAACAGGGACAGGCCGATCGCGGCCGTCAGCCCCCACAGCACGGCCAACACGGAGAACAGCGCGCTCGGGGCGCGGACGGGGCGGATACGGCGCAGTATCCAGAATCCGACCAGCCCGGTCACCCCCAGCACGACGGCGGCCGCCAGCGTCTCGGCCGGAAAGACCCACATCACGCCGAAGAAGTTCGTCATGGTGTAGAGGAGCCCGCCCGCACACAGCACACCCAGGGCCACGGCGGCCACGAGTGCGGGCGGGCGACGCGCGGGGGGCCGTGTCGCCCGCGGCACGGCGCCGCGTTCGGTGCCCTCGTGCCCCTGGTCGGAGCCGCGCGGGTTCGGTACCCGTCCGCCGGTGGTGGACGGGACGTCGCGTTCGGGTCGTGCGTGGCTCATGTGGTCCCCCCGGTGTCCCGGTCGAACCGGATCGTCCGGACGACCCGCTCCGCCTCGGTGATGTCCTGTGTGGTGGCCTCGGCGCCGATGGCCTGGGTCTCCACGGCGAAGCCTCCGTTCGGTGAGGGGAACACCGACGCGACACCGGTGTGCTCCCCGATGCTCAGGTCTCCTGTCAGCCCCTCCGCGCCCGCCTCGGAGGTGATCGGCCGGGGTTCCCCGAGGGTGGCCGATGCGTCGCCGACCCGGACCATCTCGCGCAGGCCGTTCCAGAGTTCGGGGGCGTCGACCCGTTCGGTCGGTTCCACGAAGCTCACCTGCAGGTTGACCGGGCCCTTGGCGAAGAGGAACTGCTGGCCGTGCGTGCTGGAGCCGGTGTCGAGCTCCCAGCCCTCGTCGAAGGTCAGCGAGGCCCCGTAGCCCTCTCCGGAGCCCAGGGCCACGGACTGGCCCGGGGGCACCGCCTCGGACGAAGGCAGGCCCGCGTTCACCAGGGCCCACCCTCCGGTCAGGACCACGATCACCGCGGCAGTCACCCCCAGGGGGACCCATCCACTCCGTGCGCCCCGGGCCCTGGCGTGGCGTAGCTCCACGCTGTCGTTCACCATCGTGCCCCCGTCTCCGCGTTCGTTCCGGTGCCTGACTGCCGTACTCGCATCAGCGAAACACCGACAAAGGTCGCGAAAGGTCCACATGGCGATACTTGGCGTTATTTTGCGGTGATTTCACCGACGACAAAGACGAGGCGGCCCCCGGGGCGAGGACCCCGCCGACGGCGCGGCCCCGCCCGCTCCGGTGGCCGAAGGTGGCCGCGGTTCACCGGCGCAGCCCCCTTGGCGAATCGGTCCACCCGTGATGGGATGCCACCTTCAGTGTGAGACCCACCGACGGAAGCACGGGCGACCGATGCCGAAGCAGAGCACAGACCCCCTCAACACGGACCGCTCATCCCTGGTCCACCGGTTGCGCTACGCGTTGCGCCATCCCGGCCGCATCGCACCCCACGTCCTGCGGTCCGCGCGTGACCTGCGTCTGCGCCTCACCCACCGGGACCACGTCTCCTACTACCGCGCGGTCATGGCCTCCGACGCCGCGCGCGACCCCCGGGCGGCGGTCGGCAGCCGCAACGAGGAACGCTGGCTCGCCCTCGGCGAGATGCAGTTCGACTACCTCGTCGAACACGGCCTGAAGCCCAGCCACCGGATGCTCGACATCGGCTGCGGCAACCTCAGGGCGGGGTGGCGGTTCATCGACTACCTGGACACCGGGGGCTACTACGGCATCGACATCTCCCCGGACATCCTCATCGCGGGCAAGAGGGTCCTGGCCGAACGTGGGCTCCAGCACAAGCTGCCGCACCTGACCCTCACCCAGGACCTCACCTTCGACTTCCTCCCCGAGGGCGTCTTCGACGTCGTCCACGCGCACAGCGTCTTCTCGCACTCCCCGCTGGAGGTCATCGACGAGTGCCTGGGTCACGTGCGTCGGGTGCTCGCCCCCGGGGGGTTCTTCGACTTCACCTTCGACCGCACCGAGGGCGCCGAGCACCACGTGCTGCGCGAGGACTTCTACTACCGCACGGGCACCCTCGTCGCGCTCGCCGAGGCGCACGGACTGCGGGCCCGCTTCATGGAGGACTGGGAGGAGCGCCCGCACGGGCAGTCGAAGATCAGGGTCACCGCACCGGAGTGAGCCGCCGCGGTCACCCCTGTGAGGGGCGCGGCCGAGGCCCGACGGGCTCCGGCGCTCAGTCCAGGCGGCGGATGTCGCCCCTGACACGGTAGAAGCCGCCGCTGCCCGAGGTGAGGACCTCGTTGACGACGTAACGGGCGCCCGCGCGGCGGATGTCCTTGGGGAACTGCACCCGCAGGGAGCGGTCGAAGCCGTCGGAGACCACCCGGACCCGGAGTCGCCCGCCCTCGTCCACGCACTCCACCACGACGCCGCCGACGGCGGGGAGATCGCTCGTCCGCACGGTCTCCAGCTCGGTCGCCGGGGTGACCGCGTCCCACGACGGAGCCTTGACGCACACCGGCTCGGGGACGCTCCCCGCCTCCGCGGCGAGGATGGCGGCCTCGGAGGCGTCGACGCAGGCCAGCGACCCGTCCGTGGTGACGATGTACAGCCGGTCCTGGTGGAACTGCATCGAGTAGGCCGAACCGCAGCCGGTCGCGAGCTTCCACAGGCGGCGCCCGCCGCGGTCGAAGCAGTAGACGGAGGAGTGGTTGTCGCCCGCGAACACGTACCGGCCGTCCGGGGAGGCCGCGCACGAGAAGACCGCGCCGTCACAGCGGTACGTGGACCGGAGCGTGCCGTCCTTGCCGACGCGGTCCACGGTGTGCCGGTTGGTGGCGGCGAACAGCTCCTCGCCCTCCTGCCAGCCGAACAGCACCGAGCCGCTGGTCCGCACCGACCAGCGTTCGTCCCCGCTGCCCGCGTCGTACATGGTGACGCCGTACGAGTGCCCGTGGTAGACGCCGGCGTCGTCGTGGCGCACCATCCACGCGTGCCGGCCCGCGCTGCGCCGCGACCACTGGAACTCGTCCTCGTGGTCGATCACGGTGATCTTCCCGGCCGCGTCGGAGACCCCGAGGACGCCGTCGTGGATGTCCAGCCAGAAGATGTCGACGTCGTCGGAGATCTCGTACGCGACGTGCGGGATCTTCGCGCCCAGGTCGTAGACCCGGCCGTCGTCGCACCCGGCGTAGATCCAGAAGTCGTCGGCCACGATGCACTTGACGCCGTCGGGGAGCCCGTACCGGGCGGTGACCTCCCCCCGGTGGGTCAGGGTGTACACGTCTCCGCGCTCGTTGCCGACCCAGCAGCGCTCGTCGTCGACGAAGACGCCGTAGGCGGGGCCGCCCGACCGGAACCGCCACAGCACGGGTGCGAGATTGGCGGTGGACCGCTGGCTGACCATGCTCCGGCGGGTCACCGAGCGCCGTTGGCGAACCCCGGCGACGGCGGTCTCGTATCCCTTGCGCCGCTTCTCGGCGATCTTCCTCGCGGCGGTGGCCCGGGCCTTGGCGAGGGTGGAGTGGCTGGCGGTACGCGTCTGCCCGGTCTCCCCGATCCGCCCGTAGCGGATGGTGACGTCGGTGCCGTCCAGGGTGACCTCGTAGAACTTGTGCGCGCCGGCACCCTCTTCCGAGAGTTCCAGGTAGGTGCGGGTGCTGGTCATGGCTGGCCCTTCGACGGTTCGGTGGGGAGGCGGTGTCGACGGGCACGAAGGTAGCCGCGGGCACCGACAGTCGGGGCTCCCGCCCCCGACCGGCCTCAGACCGAGGTGGGCATCGGGCCGCCGTTCCACTCGACGGCGTCGCCCAGCGCCAGGTCGAGGTCCAGGGGTTCCCCGATCAGGTCCGCCCGCGCCCGGTGCAGGTTCATCACGATCCGCTCCGGGTCGGCCCACGCGCCGAACTCGCCGAGGTCGGCGGCGTACGCGGCCTCCAGGGGCGTACGGCCCTCACGTACGGCCCTCTTCGCGGTGTCGAGG
Source organism: Nocardiopsis sp. NPDC006938 (assembly GCF_042869555.1). Lineage (NCBI taxonomy): Bacteria > Bacillati > Actinomycetota > Actinomycetes > Streptosporangiales > Nocardiopsidaceae > Nocardiopsis > Nocardiopsis sp. NPDC006938. Next base: position 56,536 of record NZ_JBIAGA010000014.1, read on the forward strand.
ACGAACCGGTAGTACCGCTCGTGCTCGGCCAGCACCGCGTCGAGTCCGCTCCCGCCCACAACGGGTCCGTGACCGGGCACGACGTGGTCCGGCGCGAAGGACCGCACCCAGTCCAAGGAGCGCAGGGCCCCGTCGAGCGACCCCATGAGCAGGAGTGGGGTGAGCCCGTGGAAGAGCAGGTCGCCGGTGAACAGGACCCGTTCCTCCGGCAGCCAGGCCACCACGTCCCCGACGGTGTGCGCGGCGTACCCCGGGTGGCGGAGGTCGACCCGGCGGCCGCCCAGGTGGAGGGTGAGTTCCCGGTCGAAGGTGACGGAGGGGAGCCTGCGGGTGACCCCGCCCCAGTCGGGCGCGGGCTCCCACACCGGCGGAGGGTTCTCGAAGAGGGGGTCGGCGTCGAGTGCCGCGCGCATCCCGGTCTGGCCGATGAGGACGGTGGAGTCGGGCAGGAGGCTGTTGCCGTAGGTGTGGTCGCCGTGCTGGTGGGTGTTGACCGCCCAGCGCGGGGGAGCGCCCGCCGTGGCGGCGGCCAGGGCCCCCAGGAACCGTCGGGTGCGGGTCTCGGTGGCGCAGGTGTCCACCACCAGGAGCCCGTCCTCGCCGGTGACGGCGCCCGCGTTGTTCACCCACCAGGTGCCGTCGGGCTGCACCCACGCGTACACGCCGTCGACGACCTCGGTCAGGGCCCCGGCCTCCGGCCCGGTCCGCGCGGTCTGTCCCATGGCGTTCCTCCCGTCGTCAGCGGGCCGGGGCCGCCCCCGGTCCGTCGCGGGCAGCGTAGCGCGCGGCCTCGCCCGGCAGGGGCGGAAGGAGACGGCCCAACGGTGCGTCTTCGAACCCGACCGCGCCCGCCCCGCCGCCGAGGTTCCCGGTCCCGCCGTTGTCGTCACCGGGTGCTAGCGTCCCCGTCATGGACACCCCTCGATACCTCACCGTCCTCCGCGAGAGCGGTACCCTGCTCGCCGACGCCGCTGAGGGCCGCTTCCACGCGCACGTTCCCACCTGCCCCGAGTGGAACGTCGCCGACCTGGTCTGGCACGTCGGCGAGACGCACCACTTCTGGCGGTCGATCGCCTCGGGCGAGATCCAGGACCCCGATGACGGGTACGTCCAGCCGGAGCGCCCCGACGAGGACACGCTCCTGGACTGGTACCGGGAGGGGTTGGCCGAGACACTCACCGTCCTCACCGCGCTGGACCCCGAGGCACCGCGCTGGACCTGGTCCGCGCGTCAGGACGGCGGGTTCATCCACAGGCGCATGGCCCAGGAGACGGCGGTGCACGCCTGGGACGCGCTCCGCGCGATCGGCGGCCCGGCCGCGCTGCCCGTCGACGTCGCCGTCGACGGCGTGGACGAGTTCCTCGCCTACTTCCTCGGACTGGCCGAGGCCCTGGACCTGCCCCGTGAGCCGGTCGGCCCGGTCGGCGTGGTCGTGCTGACCGCCACCGACGCCGACCTGTCGTGGACGGTGGACCACACCGGCCAGCACTGGCGGGTCGCCCACGGCGCGCACCGGGCCGACACCACGGTGGAGGGCACCGCCTCCGACCTGCTGCTGGCGCTGTGGCGGCGCATCGGGACCGACACCCTCAGGATCGACGGGGACGGTGAGGCCCTCGCGCGGTTCCTCAGCGTGGCCGAGACCGAGTGAACCCGGTGCCCTGTGCCGGTCGGCCGGGGCACCGTACCGAAAACCCCGTGCCGGTCGGCGGCCTCGCATGTTAGCGTCGCCGCCATGTTGGACAGGCCCGCGAACGTCGACGAACACCACCTCCGGGACGCGCTGGCGGACTGGGGCATCCACACGGAGGCGCTGGCGCACCTACCCCTGGGGTTCGGCGACCACCACTGGAGCGCCACCGACACCTCGGGTCGGCGCTGGTTCCTCACCCTGGTCGACCTCGAACACAAACCCTTCCTCGGCGGGGACGCCGACACCGTCCTGCGGAACCTGCGACGGGCCATGGACACCGCCGCGGACCTGCACGACGGACACGGCCTCGGTTTCGTCGTCGCGCCGCTGCGCTCGGGGGAGGGGGCCACGGCCGTGCGGATCGGCGACCGCTACGCCCTCAGCGTCTTCCCGCACACACAGGGCACTCCCGGCGACTTCGGGCAGGAACTCACCGCCGACCAGCGCGGGCGGGTCCTGGACACCCTCGCCCGCCTGCACCGGCGCACCCCGCCGAGCGGCCTGCGGGCCACGCCGCCGACCCTGGAGGGCGCCGACCGGCTGGCGGAGCTCGCCGCGGACCCCGACGCGGTCGGTGACCACGGGCCCTTCTCCGCGCCGACCGCCGAACTCCTGGCGGAACACGGGGCTCTGCTGGGGGCGCGCCTGGACGAGTTCGGCCGACGCGCGGCCCGGGTCACCCCCTCCCGGAAGGTCACCACGCACGGCGAACCCCACCCGGGCAACCTCCTGTGGCGTTCGGCCGGACCGCTCCTCGTGGACTGGGACACGGTGGGGCTGGCCTCCCCCGAACGCGACCTGTGGCTGGTCACCGACGACCCCGACGAGCTCACCCGCTACACCGAGGCCACCGGCTACCGGCCCGACCCCGGGCTCCTGGCCCTGTACCGACTGCGGTGGGACCTCCAGGACGTCGTGGAGTTCGTGGACTGGTTCGCCGCCCCGCACCAGCGCGGCCCCGACACCGAACAGGCCTGGCGGGACCTCGGCTCCCTCGTACGGGGGCTGGCGGGCTGAGAGCCCGGCAGCGGCCCCGTCAGCCGCCCACCAGCGGCACGAACACCCGCAGAGCTCCAGGGCGTTTGCGGAAGACCACCTCCGGCGCACCCTCCACGACCTCGCCGTCCACGGCGAGCAGGCGCGGCTCGTCCGGGATCGCCAGGGTCAGCGAGCCCGTCAGGCGCTCCGAGTAACCGGCCCCCGACGCGGTACGCGCGAACAACACGTCCGCCACGGCCCGGAGCCGGGGGAACGGTGACCGCGCGCACAGCACCCGCACGTCCAGGCGCCCGTCGTCCAGGCGTTCGCGCAGCCCCGGCACCCGGGCGTGCGTCCGGTACCGGCAGTTGCCCACGAACGCCCACCAGACCTTCACGGGCCGGCCGTCCACCAGCGCGGGGGTGGGGCGCACCTCCCGCAGGTCGCGCCAGAGGGCGAGTGCGAACGCGGGCCACTTGCCGATCCGTTCGGCCCACCGGTCCCGGCGCTCCACCATGCGCGGGTAGGACCCGAACGACGACGTGTTGAGAAAGACGCGTCCGTTCACCTCTCCGACGTCCACCCGCCCCAGCCGGGCCCCGGAGTAGGCGCGCAACGCGGTCTCCACCGAGGTCAGGCCCAGGGTGCGCGCGAAGTTGTTCAGGGTGCCGTCCGGCAGTACCAGGAGCGGCCGGTCGTGCCTCAGGGCCGCGACGGCCCCGGCGTTCACCGTGCCGTCACCCCCGGCCACGGCCAGGACGGCGCTGTCGCGGGCCGCCTCGTCCATCACGGCGGCGACGTCGTCGTCGGCGGACAGCGGCACGATGCGGGCTCGGGGCAGCTGGCGCGCGACCCGGGTGGTGGTGTCGGCGGTGGTCAGTGAGGGCACCCCGGTGTCCCCGCCGCGCGGGTTGACGACCACGGTCACGCCCGCGCCCTCCGGGTCCGCGTCGGCCTCGCCCGCGGGAACGGTGTCCGCGCCGAAGACGAGCTCGGGGCGCGGCGGGAGCAGTGCCCGGGCGAGCAGCGCGGAGGCGGCGCCGACCGCGACCCCGCCGAGGACGTCGCCGGGATAGTGGACCCCGCTGTGCACACGGGAGAAGGCGACCGCGCCCGCGATCACCGACACCAGGGCGGACAGCGGAGCGGGGGCGTCGGAGATCACCCCGCCCGCGTAGCCCGCCGCTGCCGCGGTGTGGCCGGACGGGAACGACGAGCTGGTGTAGGTGCGGTAGGGGACGCGGGCGGCGGGCACTCCCGAACTGTCCGGTCGGGGGCGGCGCGCCAGGTACTTGATCGCGGTGGCCCCGGCGTTGGCCAGCCCGGCGGCGACGATCGCCCGCAGCGCGGTGCGGCGCAGGCGTGGCCCGCCGGTGACCGCGAGGGTGGCCGAGACCAGGACCCAGGGAGCCATGTTGTCGGTGCTCTGGACGAACTTCGGCGTGTGGCTGTCGAGGGCGGGGACACCCACTCGCGTCACCCGGTCGTACACGCGTCGGTCGATGCGGTGGAGTCGAGGGAGGAACGGCATGGGGCCAGCCTGACCCTTTGGGGGTGAGATGTCGATCAGGCGCGCTTCGTCCCCTCCGGACCGGCGTCAGCGCGGGCGGGGCGGAACCCGGGGATGACGACTGGGGAAGGGCCGTCGCCCCCGGGTACCGCGGCCCGGTCGCCGCCGTCACCCGTGTGGGTCCTCTCTGAGGTTAGCCTGTCCTACTCGGCTGGGGGTGGGATTCTCGTCACTGTCCGAGTTCGCCCCTGTGTGGCCGGTTCCGGCCCTGGGGAAGACGTTTCGGAGGGGGCCACGGAGAGTACGTCCATGGGCGTTCCCCCCACAGGAAGGGCACCCATGTCCACCACCGAGACCCCCGACCCGATCCACGTCGTGGTCCTGCACTCCGAACAGCCGATCACCGAGGACCTCGCCGAGCTCCACCCCGACCGCAGGGTCACCGTGCTCACCGACGGCGCGCCCGGTGAGGTCGGCGACGGTGCCGAGCTCGTCGACGTCGTGTCCATGCCGCGTGCGGAGTGGACCGACCAGCTCGCCCGCTGGGCCAGGGGCGGTGAGGTGGACGTGGTGAGCGCCGACGCGACCTGCCAGGAGGAGTGCGCCGCGCTCCGGGCCGGTCTCGGGCTGGAGCCCCGGCCCGCCGCTCCCGCGGACCGCTGAACCCCGGCCCCTCCCACACCCCCGGGGTACCAGCCGGGGGCCCGAGCCGCCACTGCTAGGTTGTCGTGGCGCGACGGTCGGCCGTGGCGAACGAGGCTCGGCCCGGTGCCCCGCACGGAGCCGGGGCGTCGAACCCGCCGGGCCGCGCGACATCCGGCGCGCCCCCTCCTCCGCCGCACACCCGTGGGAAGTACGCGTGAGCACCACCTCCACCCCGAAGCCCTCCGCCGAGACGGGGGCCGGTTCCACTCCCGCAAGACGGGCCGACCGCGTCTGGGAGGTGGTGGGCTGGGTCGGGTTCGGCCTGGTCGTGGGATCGTTCCTGGCCGCGTTCCTCGTGCTCCGGCGGGTGGAGGGCGACGACTTCGGTTGGGCGCTGCTGCTCCCCGAGGAGGGACGCGGAGTCTGGCAGTTCCCGCTCTTCCTGGCCGCGGTGGTGGCCTACGCGCTCGTCCGCCGGAACCTGCGCGAGCCCGACCCGGACGGGCTGGTCACCCCCGGGTTCTTCGCACTCCTGTTCTCCGTGCTGGCGCTCCTCCAGTTCACCCTCTGGACCAACCTGCCGCAGTCCTCCTTCGTGTTCACCGCCGAGCTGTTCGACAAGCGGTACGGCGTCCGGCCCGGCGACGTGGCGTTGTGGGGGATCGCCCTGCCGCTGTTGTTCGGCCTGATCCTTCTGCTGGCCTCTCACCGCTGGCCCCGGACCGGGGCCAGCACCCGGCGCTGGTGGCTGGCCCCGTTCGTGATCGGTGTCGCGCTCTCCCTACTCGCCGACCCCGCGGCGCGGGCCCTGTCCGAGTACGTGCCCACCCGACACACCTCCCTGGGCCAGGTCCCGGACGCGGCCCCCTACCCCGACTCGGTCACGCGACTGGGCTGGGAGTGGCGGCCGCCCGAGGGAGTCTCCGTGCGGCATGTCGAACGCGGGCCCCTCGGACCGGTCGTCGCGATCTCCGACGGCGTGGTCGGCCTGGACGGCGGGACGGGAGAGGAGCTGTGGAGCTACCGGCGCCCGGGCGGTGACGTCCAGGTGACCCTGCACCCGGGGTCGGACCGCGCCCAGGTGGTCCTGCGGTCGAACGAGACCGCCGTTGGCTGGAACGAAGGGGGCGACCACCTGCGCGGCGGCGTGGTGGTCCTGCTCGACACGTCCACGGGCCGGATCGAGGAGGAGTTCGACGCGGACTCCCTCGGCTCGAGCGACGACACCGAGCGCCTGCTGCCCGGGTTCGTGCTCGCGGCCGGTGAACGTTTCGGTGACATGGAACTGGGCGTGAGCGCGACCGGCGACTCCGACCGCCTGTGGTCGTTCCCGGTCCCCGGTGGCCGGGACGAGGTCGAGGACGGCATGGTGTGCGGCACCGTCGAGCTGCGACTCGACTCCGGGACCGGGGGGAGCAATCTGCTGGTGCGGGGCGACCAGGTCCTGGTCTCCTACCGGTGCGCCGACATGGGCGACTTCGAAAGCGAGTGGGAGGCCCGTGACCTGGTCAACTCCTCCGACGAGCGGTTCGTCACCCACCTGGTCGCCCTGGACCTGCGCACCGGTGAGGAGCGGTGGCACCGCACCTGGGACGCCTCCGACGGGGCCTACGGCCAACGCGTCTACCTCAGCGACGGCGGCCCGGTCCTGAACCCCGGGGCCGCACCGGTCGTCGTGGTGGGGAACATGCTGGACGAGGGGTCCGTCATCCTGGACGCGCGGGACGGCTCGGACGTGCTCACCAACGAGGACAACGCTCGGTTCACGGGGGTCGTCCAAGCCGACACCGAGGGTGCGGTCACCGCCGAACTCGACCAGAGCCCGGACCGGGAGGAGGACTCCGACCTCGTCGTCGAACGGCGGGACTCCTCCGGAGAGGTCGTCGGAACGGTCCGCCTTCCCGCGTCGATCCGGCCCACCAAGAACTCCGGGGCCACCGAGGGCAGCACGGTGGGCCTCACCGGCGGGGTGGCCCAGGCGGCCCTGGACGCCCGGGAAGCGCAGAAGCGGGGTGCCCTCGTGCTCACCGCCGCGGACTTCCGGGTCACCGACCCCGGGTTCGGTGAGCCGACCGCCGGCACGGGTGTGCTGACCGGACAGGTCGAGCGCTGGGAGAGCTCCCTCCGCCTGAGCGACGGTCCCCGGCCGCGTGCGCTCGCGGTCCCCGGAGCGGTGGTCTCCTACCTGAGCCGGGAGGGCGGGCACGTGTACGGCTGGCAGTCCTGACCCACCCGAAGCAGCTGCCCTCTCGGTTTCCGTGAAACTTTTCCGAAAGGGACCCATCCGCTCCGCGACCCGCTCCGAATCACCGGTACCAGCCACACACCGGTTTCGCGAGAGGGCACATGAGCACACACCACACGGGGCGCCGCCGGGTCGCGGTCATCGGCGGCGGGGTCTCCGGACTGACCGCCGCCCACGTCCTGGCCCGCCACGACGACGTCACGCTGTTCGAGGCCGACGACCGCCCCGGCGGGCACGCGCACACCCACCGGATCGCCGCGCCCCACGGCACCGAACTGGGCGTGGACAGCGGCTTCATCGTGCACAACCGGCGCACCTACCCCCACCTGCTGCGGCTCTTCGACGAACTCGGCGTGACCACCCGGCCCACCGAGATGAGCCTGTCGGTGAGCTGCGGGGGGTGCGGCCTGGAGTACGCGGGCGCGCGCGGGCCGCGCGCCCTGTGGCCGTCCGGGTCCCGGCGCCGCGTCGCCCACGTCCGGATGCTGCTCGACATCCCTCGGTTCCACGGGGCCGCCCGCCGCCTGCTCTCCGTCGCGCGCAGGGCCGACCCCGAGGGCACGGCGGTCGGCCCCACCCTGGGGGAGTTCGCCGAGCGCCACCGGTTCGGACCGTACTTCACCGGGCACTTCCTCCTGCCCCTGGTCTCGGCGGTCTGGTCCTGTCCGGCCGGGACCGCCCTCGACTACCCGGCCCGCCACCTGTTCACCTTCCTCGACCACCACGGCATGCTCGGAATCTGGGGCTCACCGCGCTGGCGCACCGTGGAGGGCGGCTCCCACACCTACGTGGAGCGCGTGCTCAAGGGCCTGCACACCGTCCGCCTCGGCACTCCGGTGCGCGGCCTGGCCCGCGACGGCGACAGAGTGCGGCTGCGCACCGACACCGAGGAGCTGCTGTTCGACGCCGCCGTGGTCGCCACGCACGCCGACCAGGCCCTGGCACTGCTCGACGCCCCCACGGACGACGAGCGGGAGGTGCTGGGCGCCTTCACCTACGCCCGCAACCGCGTCCTGCTGCACACGGACACCTCGGTCCTGCCCTCGGACCCGGCCACCTGGGCCTCCTGGAACCACCGGCTGGCCACGTGCGAGCCGGGCCGCGCTCCGGTACGCGTCAGCTACCACATGAACCGCCTCCAGGGGCTGCCCGGCGACACCGACTACGTGGTCACGCTCAACGACGACGACGGCGTCGACCCCGACCGGACCGTCGCCGCCATGGACTACGCCCACCCCGTGTTCACCCCCGAGTCGGTCGCCGCGCAACGACGCCTGCGCACCCTCGACACCCCACTCGTGGCCTTCGCCGGAGCCCACCACGGCTGGGGCTTCCACGAGGACGGGTGCCGGGCCGGGGTCGAGGCCGCCGCGGCCCTGGGGAGGCGGTGGTGACCCCCGCTCTCTACGAGGCGGAGGTACGGCACACCCGTGCCGCACCCCTGCGGTACGCGTTCGCGCACCGCACCCACTACTGGCTGGTCGACCTGGACGACCCGCCCCGCCTCCCGTGGCCGTTGCGCGCGCTGGCCGGGTTCCACCCCGCCGACCACGGGGACGGCCGCTCCGCCACCCTGAGGTCCGACATCGTCGCCCACCTGCGCGCGCACGGGGTCGACCTGGAGGGCGGGCGGGTGCTCATGCTGGCGCACGCGCGCGTGTTCGGCCACGTGTTCAACCCGCTGACCGTCTACTGGTGCCACGACCCCGACGGCGCGCTCCGCGTGGTGGTCGCCGAGGTCCACAACACCTACGGCGACCGGCACCGGTACCTCCTCCATCCGGACGAGCACGGGCGGACCACCGTGCCCAAGGCCCTGTACGTGTCCCCCTTCAACGCGGTGGACGGAGAGTACCGGCTGGCTCTGCCCGTCCCCGGGGAGCGGCTCGCGCTCACCGTCGCGCTCCACCGCGAGGGCCAACCGCCCTTCACCGCGTCGGTACGCGGGCGCCGCCGACCCGCCACACCCGGCCAGCTCCTGCGCCTGTCCCTGCGCCACCCGCTGGCACCGCTGGTCAACGCCGTGCGCATCCGCCTTCACGGCGTGCGGCTGTTCCTGCGCGGCCTCCCGGTGCGGCCCCGTCCCGCCCCGGGCGCCCGCACCGCCCCCGCACCGTGCCCGGAACCGGTCCCGCACGGTCCCGGACACCCACGACGACGAGGAAAGCGACCATGACCACGACCCACCCCCGCCCGACCGGCCCCGCCGACCCGCACCGTTGGCCCGACGTCGCCCGGGTCCCGTCCGGCGCCCTGCGCACCGCCGTGGCCCGTCTGCTCGCCGACCGCGCGCTCCCCGCGGCCGGGGTCCACCGGCACGAGGGCCCCCAGCCGCCGCCCGCGGCCCTCACCCGGGACGGCGCTCCGGTGCTGTGGCTGCGCGACCCGGACGCCTTCCACGCGCGCCTGGCCCACGACGGCCTGATCGGGTTCGGCGAGTCGTACATGGCGGGGGAATGGGACTCCCCTGACCCCGTCACCGTGCTCACCCGACTCGCCGAGCGCTACGAGGACCTCGTCCCCCGGCCGCTCCAGCCCCTGCGCCACCTCACCCTGCCGCGTCGACCGGCCTCGGACCGCAACACCCGCGACGGCGCCCGCCGCCACATCAGCCACCACTACGACCTCTCCAACGAGCTCTTCGCGCTCTTCCTCGACCGCACCATGACCTACTCGTCGGCGCTGTTCACCGACGACGACCCGCGCGACTCCGAAGGCCTGGCCCGGGCACAGGAACGCAAGACCGACCGACTGCTGGACGCGGCGGGGGTCACCGACGGCACCAGCCTGCTGGAGATCGGCACCGGCTGGGGGGAGCTGGCCGTGCGCGCCGCGCGCAGGGGCGCCCGCGTCACCTCCCTCACCCTGTCCACCGAACAGCGCGACCACGCACGCGCGCGCGTGGCCGCGCTGGGACTGTCCGACCGGGTGTCCGTCGAACTGTGCGACTACCGGGACGCCACCGGCAGCCACGACGCCGTGGTCAGCTGCGAGATGGTCGAGGCGGTCGGCGCCCGCTACTGGCCCGCCTACTTCCGGGCCCTGGACCGGCTGGTCCGGCCGGGCGGGCGCGTCGCCCTCCAGACCATCACCATGGAGCACCGGCTCATGCGGGCCTCCCGGGGCTCCTACACGTGGATGCACAAGTACGTGTTCCCCGGCGGGCTGATCCCCTCGGTCACCGCCATCCGCGAGCGGATCGCGGACGGGACCGGCCTGCGGATCACCGACCGCCTCGCCTTCGGCCACGACTACGCCGACACCCTCAGGGTGTGGCGGGAGAACTTCACCGGGGCGGCCGAAGAAGTCCGCGCCCTCGGGTTCGACGACACCTTCCGCCGTATGTGGTCCTTCTACCTGGCCTACTGCGAGGCGGGCTTTCGCTCGGGGATCATCGACGTCGAGCAGATCACCATGGAGCGTGCCCGATGACCGCCACCGCGCCGCTGCTCAACCTCGCCGTCACCGCCGCCGTGGTCGGCGCGGTCATGCTCACCGCGTTCGCCTTCGGCGTGCGGCTGGGCCGCCACAGCGTGGTCGACGTCGCCTGGGGGCTCGGCTTCGTGGGCGCCGCCCTGTCCACGGCGGTGCTGGCCACCGCCTCGGGCGCGGGCGACCCCGCTCGGACCTGGCTGCTGGCCGCCCTGACCACCGTGTGGGGCGTGCGCCTGGCCGCGCACATCGGGCTGCGCGCCCGTGGGAAGGGGGAGGACCCCCGCTACGAGCGGTTCCTCGCCCGGGCGCCCGGGAACCCGCACCTGTACGCCCTGCGCGTGGTCTACCTGCTCCAGGGTTCCCTGGTGGTGCTGATCTCGCTCCCCCTCCAGGTCGCGGCGTACACCGCGGGTCCGCTGGGATGGCTGGCCCTGCTGGGGGTGCTCGTCTGGCTGGCCGGATTCCTCTTCGAGTCCGTGGGAGACGCCCAGCTGGCCCGGTTCAGAGCCGATCCCGCTCACCGGGGCCGGATCATGGACCGGGGGCTGTGGGCCTGGACCCGGCACCCGAACTACTTCGGGGACGCTCTCGTGTGGTGGGGTCTGTTCCTGGTCGCGTCCGGGTCCTGGTGGGTGCTGATCACCCTGCCCGCGCCCCTGGTGATGACCTACCTGCTCACCCGCGGCTCGGGACAGCGCCTGCTGGACGAACACATGAAGGGCCGCCCCGGCTGGGCGGAGTACGCGCGACGCACCAGCGCCTTCCTGCCCCGGCCCCCGAGGCGGGCCGACGGGTGACGGAAAGGAGCCCCCGGCCGACAGGTGTGGAGTGGCCCGGCCGGGGGCGGTTCGTGCGGCGGGAGCGCTCAGGCGCCCGCGCCGGTGTCCGTGTCGTCGCCGATCCGCACGACCACGGCCTTGGGCTCGGTGAAGAACTCCCGGCTGTAGGTGCCGCCCTCACGACCCAGTCCGGAACGCCCGACCCCGCCGAAGGGCGCGCGCAGGTCGCGGACGAAGAAGCAGTTGACCCACACCGTGCCCACCCCCAGCGAGGCGGCCACACGGTGGGCCCGGGACAGGTCCTCGGTGAACAGCATCGCGTTCAGGCCGTAGGGGCTGTCGTTGACCTCCGCCACCACCTCGTCCTCGGTGTCGAACGGGGTGACCGTCACCAGCGGGCCGAAGATCTCCTCCGTACGGTGGGGGGCGTCCTTCGGCAGGCCCGTGACGACCGTGGGCCGGACGAACAGCCCCGAACCGGCCCCGCCGGTCTCCACGGAGCCGCCCCACGCGGTGACGGTGTCCAGGTACCCGGTCACCTTGTCGTGGTGGGCTTCGGAGGAGAGCGGACCCAGCAGGGTGCCCGGGTCCTTGGGGTCGCCCGGCACCAGCCGTTCGGCCGCCGCGCACAGGCGCCGGGTGAACTCCCCGACCACCGACCGGTGCGCGTACAGGCGCGACCCCGCCAGGCACACCTGTCCGGCGTTGGTGAAGGCGGCGCGCACCGACCACTCGACGGCCTGGTCGAGGTCGGCGTCGGCGAACACCACGTTGGCGCCCTTGCCGCCCAGTTCCAGGCTGACCGGGGTGAGGTGGGTGGCGGCCGCCCGCGCGACGGCCACCCCGGTGGAGCTCTCGCCGGTGAAGGTGATCCGGTCGACCCCCGGGTGGGCGGTCAGCGCCGCGCCCGCCGAGTCGGGGCCGTAGCCGTGCACCACGTTGAGCACCCCGGGCGGCATCCCGGCCTCCAGCGCCAGCCGGGCCAGGATCGTCACCGAGACGGGGGAGTCCTCCGCGGGCTTCAACACGACCGTGTTCCCCCAGGCCAGCGCGGGCGCGATCTTCCAGCTCGCCAGCATGAGGGGGAAGTTCCACGGCGCGATCGCCACCACGACCCCGGCCGGTTCGTAGCGTGTGTAGGCGTGGTGGCCGGTGTCGGAGGGGTAGACCTCGGCGGGGGTGAGACAGGCGTGGTCGGCGAAGAAGCGCAGATTCTCGGCGGTGCGCGGAACGTCCTTGGTGAGGCTCTGGGTCACCGGTTTGCCCATGTCACGGGTGTCTGCCAGGGCCAGGAGCTCGCGGTTCTTCAGGACCAGATCGGCCAGGCGGTGCAGGATCGTCCGCCGCTCGGCGGCGCCCATGCGGGGCCAGGGGCCGGTGTCGAACGCGCGTCGGGCGGCGGCCACGGCCAGGTCGGCCTCGGCGGCCCCGCCCAGGGGCAGGCGTGCCCAGGCCGTGCCGGTGTAGGGGTCGACACTGTCGAAGTGCGCGCCGTCCCCGGCGGTGACCTCCTCACCGCCGATGACATGACCGAACACCTCGACGTCCGGATGTTGCCCGGCCATGTCAGTTCCCCTTCGACGTGTGTCTGTCGACGGCGTCGCCCGCGTCGGTGCCGGGCGTTTCCAGGCCGCGCCGCTCGGCCAGGGTGGTGCCCCCGGCCGACCACAGGGCGGGCGGCACCTCGCGGACGATGACGCGGACGCTGCTGGCGGGGGTGTCCAGGCTCGTCTCGACCGCCTCGTGCACCGCCTTCATGAGCGCGCGCAGCCGGGCGGGGTCCCGGCCCTCGGTGAGGGTCACTTCGATCAACGGCAAGGGAACTCTCCTGTGCGGGGGTCGGGCCGGTGCAGGGCCGGGTCGGGGACGGCGCGGCCGCCGCCCCCGACCGGCCGGGTCAGTCCTGGAGGGTCAGCTCGGACATCTCGATCGGTTCGTGCAGGACACCGGTGGCCAGCAGCAGGTCGTTCCAGCGGGCCAGTTCGTCAACGTCCACCGCGCCCTCGGTCCACACCGGCAGCTCCATGGCCTCGGCCTGCTCCTCGGTGGTCTCGGAGTAGGTCTGCACGATCTCGGCGGCGATGGCCGGGTCCTCGGCGAGCATGCCGTTGGCGCGCTCGATCGCCCGCGCGAAGCCCTCGACGGTGGTCGGGTTGGCGGCCACGAACTCGTCCGCCATGCCGATGCCCGAGACCGGGATGGCCTCCGCGACGCCGGTGTAGGAGGAGAACACCTTGCGGGCCCCGTCCTTCTCGGCGCCGCTGCGGAACGGCTCGACCAGCCAGACCGCGTCCACCGCGTCCGACTCCAGGGCGGGCAGCATGTCCGGGAAGGGGTACTCCACGAACTCGATCCCGGCGGTCTCCACCCCCTGCTCCTCCAGCGCGGCGGAGATGCTCACGTCACCGATGTTGTTGAGGGTGTTGACCGCGATGGTCGTGCCGGCGAGGTCGGCGGGTCCCTCGATGGACGAGTCGTCGTTGACGTAGATGCCCGCGGTCTCCTCGGTGCCGCGCACGCCCTCGGCGACGATGGTGACGCCGATGTACTGGCTCTCGGCGAGGAAGAAGGACGGATAGCTCGCGAAGGCCGCCTGGAGGTCGTCGGAGACCATCGCCGGAACGGCCGCCGCTCCGCCCTGGACGGGCTGGGCGGAGACGTTCAGGCCCTCCTCGTCGAAGAAGCCCTCCTCGATGGCGATGAAGACGGAGGCGTGGTCGATGATCGGCGTGATGCCCACGATCAGGGTCGTGACCTCGTCGGTGGGGCCGTCGTCGGACTCGGCGGAGGAGCCGGAGCAGGCGGTGGCGGCGAGCGCGAGGGCGGCGCCCGCGCAGGCGAAGGTCCAGCGCCCGCTCTTCGGGGTGTTCTCGGTCATAATCATCATGATGGATAAGCGCCTAGGGGGTTGGCAGGGCACGGCCGGGGGCCGCGCTCCCGGCGGGTTGCTCGGTCAGTGGTTGCTGGGCTGGTGGTGGAGGGGTTCCGGCACCCGCTCGGAGGGGCGCCGGATCAGGCGTGCGACCTCGCCGCGCAGGGCGACGAACTCCCGTAGTTCCTTGGTCTCGATCTGGTCCCTCGGCTGGGGGAGCGGCACGTCGATGGTGGTCACGACCGTCGTGGGCGGGCCCGAGAGCACGACCACGCGGTCCGCGAGATAGACGCTCTCGTCGATGTCGTGGGTGACGAAGACGATGGTCATGTCGTAGCGTTCCCGCACCTTCAGGACCAGGTCCTCCAGGTCCTCGCGGGTCTGCGCGTCGATGGAGGCGAACGGTTCGTCCATCAGCAGGACCCCCGGCTGGTAGGCCAGGGCCCGGGCGATGGCCACCCGCTGCTGCATGCCGCCGGAGAGCTGGCTGGGGTACCTGCCGGTGTGGCCCTCCAGCCCGACGGCGGCCAGCGACTCGCGCACCCGCCGTTGGGCCTCCGCGCGCCCCAGACCCAGGTGGCGCAGGGGGAAGCGGACGTTGCCCGCCACCGTCTGCCACGGGTACAGGGAGCGGGCGTAGTCCTGGAAGACCATCGCCAGCCCCTCGGGGACCCCCTTCACGGGCCGTCCCTGGAAGGAGACCTCGCCTCCGGTGGGACGCTGGAGCCCGGAGAGGATGCGCAGCAGGGTGGTCTTGCCGCAACCGGAGGGCCCCACCACGGAGACCAGCTCGCCCTCGGCGACCGAGAAGCTGATGTCCGCGAGCGCGGTGTGCGCCGTGGCACCGCTCCCGTAGGTGTGCGTCAGACCGCTGACGTCGAGCATGGGTGTGGTCCTCAAGGTCGGGGCCTCACGGGCCCACGGGTTCGGAACTGGGGCGGTTGGCGATCCGGTGCCAGGCCAGCAACCGGTGCTCCACCGCGGTCAGTGCGAGGTTGAGCAGGTAGCCGAGGACCCCCAGGAGAGCGATCCCGGCCCACATGTCGAGGATCTGGAAACCGCGTTGGGCCTGCACGATGTGGTAGCCGATCCCCCCGGTCGCGGCGACCATCTCGGAGATGACCATCAGGATCAGGCCGAGCGCGAGGGCCGTACGCACCCCCGCGAGGATCTTCTGCGAGGCGCCCGGGAGGACGATGCGCGTCAGCCTGGTGTGGAACGGAACCCCGAACACCCTCGCCGTCGCGTGCTTGAGGGGGTCGATGGAGCGCACCCCCTCGATGGTGTTGATCAGGATCGGCCAGGACGCTCCGAAGCCGATCAACAGGACCCGCATCAGGTCGTCCCGACCGAACAGGACGAGGAACAGCGGGATGAGCGCGGGCGGCGGCAGGGCGCGGGCGAACTGGATGACCGGGTCGACGTAGTCGCCGACCCGCCGGTTCAGGGCGATCGCCACCCCGAGCGCGACCGCCGTGACGGTGGCCAGGGCCAACCCGGTGAGCATGCGCCCCAGGCTCGGCAGGACGTCGTCGCGCATGCCGTCGCTCAGCCAGGCCTCGGGGGCGGGCAGCCACAGTTCGCCCGCGCGCGCCAGGAACTCGGTGGGCGGTGGGAAGAACGGCGAACGCGCGTTGAGCGCCGCCAGTTCCCAGACCAGCAGCAGCCCGGCCAGGACCGCCCACCGCAGGAGGAACGACCCCAGGGCGCGTCCGGTACGACCGGCGCGGGCCGGTGACCGGTGTCCCCGGCCCCGGTCCACCGGGGCGGGCCGCACCACACCGGGCCCACGTGTATCCGAGGGGGGTTCGGTGGTCGGGAACGTCTTCACGTCTGTGCCTCCATCAGGCGCTTCCAACGGAAGAGCCGGTGCTCACCGGCGCGCAGGAGACCGTTCACGGCCACACCCAGCAGACCGGCCACGATCGTCCCCGCGTAGACCATGTCGGTGTTGGCGCCGCCCGAACTCATGCGCAAGATCCAACTGCCCAGCCCCTCGGCGGCGCCCGCGAGCAGTTCGGCGCTGACGGTGACGATCAGCGCGATCGCCGCCGAGATGCGTACCCCGGCGGCGACGAAGGGGGCGGTGGACGGAAGGACCACCCGGGCCAGGACCGCCAGGCGAGGAACGCCGAACACCCGCGCCGACTCCCGGGCCAGGGGCTCCACGGCGCGCACCCCGTACAGGGTGTTGAAGAGGATCGGCCACAGGGCCGCGTAGGTCACCAGGGCGACCTTCATCTCGGCGCCCTGGCCGAACACGAGGATGGCGACCGGGATGAGGGCCACGGAGGGGATCGGGCGGAGGAACTCCACCACCACCGAGGAGGCGCGCTCGACCCAGCGCAGTGAGCCCAGGAGCAGGCCCAGTCCGACACCGGCGAGCGTGGCCAGTCCGAGCCCGGTGAGGGCGGCGGTCAGCGTCGCGGCGACCTCGGCGAGGAAGACGGGGTCGACGACCAGCGCCGCGGTGTTGGCCAGCACCACCGAGACGGGGGGCAGCGCCGAGGAGTCCACGCCCCAGCGGGCCAGGGCCTCGGCGATGCAGAGGGCGGCGACCACGCCGACCAGCCCGCGGCGTAGGGTACCCAGGGTCGACGTGCGCGCACTGTGGACCCTGCGGTCACGGTACGTGATGGTGCTCTGAGGGGTCACGTCGGAACGCTCCAGGGGGATGACGGAATGCAATCACTCTATTGATTATGGTTAATATGTCAACGTGTGCCCCCCGAACTCCACGAAGCCCGCCTCGTCGGCCCTCCCGTCCGGTTCAGCCCCGCGGGGCGGGGGCGCTGCTGCGCGGTGGAGTGTGCGCCTCTGCCGCACGTCTGGCCAGTCGCGCGTCCCCCGAGGCGATCGCGTCCACCAGGTCGCGGTGGAGCTGGAGGTTGGCCTCGAAACCCGCCGCGAAGCCGGGGTCCGGCGCGATCTCGCGCACCGACTCGCGGGCGGTGTCCAGCAGCGACACGTAGAGGGTGCACAGCAGCCGGTTGGGCGAGATGCGCGCGATCGCCTCGTGCAGTTCCCAGTTGCGGGCCAGGTAGCCCGCCGGGTCGTCCCTGAGGTCGGCCATGAGCGCCACGATCTCCCGCAGACGCCCGATCTGCTCCTCCCCGGCCTCCCGGGCCGCGTGCTCGGCGATGGTCACCTCCAGCGCCTCGCGGACCTCCAGGCTGTTGGCGACCGACAGCGCGTCGTCACCCAGCCCGAGGATGAGGTGGCTCAGCCGGATGTGCGCGCTGGGGGAGCTCACGAAGATCCCCCCGCGCGGTCCCGGGCGCGCCTCGACCAGGCCCCGCGTCTCCAGGAGCCGGACCACCTCGTTGAACGTCCCCACCGAGACCTCGAAGCGCTGGCGCAGCTCCTCCTTGGTGCCGAGGCGGTCACCCGGTTCGACCTGCTTGTTCATGATGATCTCACTGATGTGGCGCACCACGCCCTCAGCCTTGGACATGCGCTCGGGAAGAGGGCCGCCAACGGTGGGCCAGTCGCTGAAACGATTCGCCATAATGATCATAACTATAGGACCTTCCCGCGAATCACCCTGGTGAGCGGCCTGCGACCAGGTCCGACGCGTACCGCGCGCGCCCCGCGGCACGCGCGCGGCCCGTGCCGCGGCCCCCCTTCCCCGCACGCCGCCGCCCCCACTCCCACCCCCACCCCCGCAGGAGATCCCGTGGACCCCACGACGACCGACGCGCTGATCACGGCCGGGTCCGCCCTGTCCCGGCACGGTCTGGTCGACGCCTTCGGACACGTGTCGACCCGCACCCCCGACGACGGCTGGGCCATGACCCGTGGCGTCCCCCTCGACTCACTGGGCCCCGAGGACGTTCGCCCCTTCGACCCCGGTGCCGACACCCTCGGCCCCGACCTGCCCAAGGAGGGGTGGATTCACCGCGCCGTCGTCCGCGCCCGCCCCGACGCGGGCGCCGTCTGCCGCGCCCAGCCGCCCACCGCCACCGCGCTGGCCTCGGCCGGCGTCCCCATCGTGCCCCTGCACGGACAGGGGGCCTTCCTGGGGCCCGAGGTACCCGTGCACGAGGACCCCCGCCTGGTCCGCGACCCCGGCCACGCCGAACGCCTCGCCCACGACCTGGGCGGGGCCCCGGCGGTCCTCATGCGCGGCAACGGCGCCGTCACGGTCGGGGCCACCGTCGCCGAGGCGGTCGCCCTCATGTGGGTGCTCGAACGCTCCGCCGTCATGAACGCCACCGCCTCTGCCGCCGGAACCCCCCGCCCCCTCGACGAGGACGAACAGCGGGCCTGGCGCGAGGCGGCCCCGGAACTCTGCCGCCGCATCTGGCTGCACCTCGCCAACGAGGAAACCCCCCGAAGGAGACTCACGCGACCATGATCGAACTCAAGGACATCGCTTACGTGCGCTCCGGCGCGGCCGACCTGCGCGCCGCCGTCGACTTCGCCACCGACGTCGTCGGCATGGAACTGGTCCAGGAACAGGACGGTGTCGCCTACCTGCGCGTGGACCACCGACACCACTGCCTGGCCTTCGTCGAGGGCGAGTCCGGGGTGATCAGCTCCGGCTTCACCGTCGCCGACCTCGACGCGCTCGCCGCCGCCGAGACCGAGCTGGAGGCGGCCGGACTGCCCGTCCGCCGCGGCAGCAAGGAGGGCGCCCGCTCCAGGAAGGTCCACGACTACCTGACCTTCGAGGACCCCTTCGGCAACCGCATCGACCTCGTCGTCGGCCAGACGCACCTGACCACCCCGGTCGCCTTCTCACGGCCCGCCGGGATCACCGAGTTCGGGCACATCTGCTTCGACGCCCCCGACATCTACGAGGCCGGGCGGTTCTGGACCACCCGGTTCAACGCGAAGGTCTCGGACTGGGTGAGCGACGTCGCCTGCCTGATGCGCATCGACCCCGTGCACCACAAGCTCGCGGTCTTCCACGGCGAGCGGCCGGGGCTCTGCCACATCAACTTCCAGGTCGAGTCGATCGACGACGTCATGCGCTCCTGGAACTTCCTCAAGAGCAAGGGCGTGGAGATCGAGCAGGGGCCGGGCCGCCACCCGCAGTCCACCGCGATCTTCCTCTACTTCAAGGGGCCCGAGGGTCTCACCTACGAGTACTCCTTCGGTGTGCGCCGCATCCCCGAGGACCAGGACTGGCAGCCCCGCTGGTTCGACCTCAACGAGCCCGGCGCGATCGACATGTGGCTGGGCGAGAACAAGCGCGTGAGCACCCAGCCCCAGGTGTCGACGGACAGCGTGCCGCTGTCCGAGTGAACCCGGCGCCCGGGCGGGGGCCTCGGCCCCCGCCCGCGCCCGCGGGCTCAGACGGACGGGATCTGCCCGCCGTCGACCCGGATGATGGAACCGTTGACGTAGGCGGCCTGCCGGCTGGCCAGGAACGCGGCCACCGCGCCGTACTCCTCGGGGTCGCCGTAACGGCCGGCGGGGACGCTGGCCCGGCCCTTGGCCCGGGTCTCCTCGAACGACAGCCCCTCCCGCTCGGCGCGGGCACGGTCCAGGGACTCCACACGCGGGGTGGCGATCCGGCCGGGAACGATGACGTTGGCGGTCACCCCGTCGGCGGCCACCTCGTTCGCGACCGTCTTGGACCAGGAGTGCAACGAGGCGCGCAGGGTGTTCGACACCCCCAGGTTCGCGATGGGCGTGATGGGACCGCCCGAGGTGCTGGTGATGATCCGGCCCCAGCCGCGCTCGCGCATCCCGCCGACCACGGCGTCGGTCAGCTCGATCACCGGGAGCACCATCGCCCCGTACATGGCCTCCCACAGGGCCGGGTCCTGCCCGAGCGCGGGGGTGGGCGGCGGACCACCGGTGTTGTTGACCAGGATGTCCACCGGCCCGAGCGTGTCGGCCACCCGCGCGGCGACCTCGCCCGCGCGCCCGTGCTCGGCCAGGTCCCAGGCGATCCCGGCGGCGTCCGCGCCGTGCGCGCGGCAGGCCTCGACCGTGGAGGCCAGACGTCCCTCGTCACGTCCGGTCACGGCCACCCGGACGCCCTCGGCCGCCAGGGCGACGGCCATCGCCCGGCCCAGCCCGGAGCTGGCCGCGGTCACGAGCGCGACCTTGCCAGCGATTCCCAGATCCATGGTTCTCCTCAGGTTCCTACGACTGCTGACGGCATCCTGGCAGGCCGGAGGAGATCACGGAGCACCCGGGGCCTGGTCAGCGGGGATCGGTCGGCCCGCCCGGCCCCGCCAGGCTCGGCGAACGGACCCCTCCTCGCCCTGGCCCGCCATGGTCGGCCCACTCCCCGAAGGACGCCCACCCATGACTGATCCGCAGGTCATCGAGGTCCCCGACGCCCTGGTCTCCTCCCACACCAAGAACGGTGACGACGCCGGACGGGCCTGGATCGCGGGCCTGCCCGCACAGGTGACGGACCCGCTCGACCACTGGGACCTGCACTACGACAACGTGCTCGCCGCCGAACGGGAACCGTGGCTGGTCATCGATCCCGAACCTTTCGTCGGCGACCCGGGGTTCGACCTGTGGCCCGCGCTCGACACCGGCTGGGAGGGCGTCCGCGCCGACGCCGTACCCCGGTTGGTGCGACGCCGCTTCGACCTCCTGACCGAGGCGCTGGGGCTGGACCGCGAGCGCGCGGTCGGATGGACCCTGGCCCGGCTGCTCCAGAACACGCTGTGGGACGTCGAGGACGGACGAACCACGATCGACCCCTCCCAGACCACCGTGGCCGAGGCACTGAGCCGCCGGTGATCACGCCTCGTTGGGCACCACGACCGCGCGGCCGTTGACCTCGCCCGCCTCCAGCCTCCGGTACGCCTCCAGGGCCTCGTCCATGGAGAACCGCTCGACGTCCGGTCGGATCTGCCCCGCCCGGTACATGTCCACCACGTCCCACAGCTCCCCGACCGAACCCCAGTAGGTGTTGGTCACGTATGACTCGTACGGGTTGGTGAAGAACGAGAACTCGTGGGTGCCGCCCGCGATACCGACCACGCTCACCCGGCCGCCCTGGGCCACACAGGCGGTCGCCGTCGCCACGGTCGGGCCCGCGCCCACGAAGTCGAACACCGCGTCCACGCCCCGGCCCCCGGTCAGCTCCCTGATCCTCTCCACCTGGCCCTCTCCGGCCTCGACCGTGATCGCCCCGTTGATCTCCGCCCGCAGGCGCGCCTCCTCCTTGACGTCCGTGGCGATCACCGTCGCGCCGCTCAACGCGCGCAGGATCTGCACACCGATCTGGCCCAGGCCGCCCAGCCCGATCACCAGAGCGGACCGGCCGCCCCCGGCCAGGTGCGGCAGGGCCGCCCGGATCGCGTGATAGGGGGTCAGCCCGGCGTCGGCCAGCGGAGCGGCGGCGACCGGATCGGCGTCCCCCAACGGGATGAGGTGCCGCTCGGGCACCGTCATGTACTCGGCCATCCCGCCGTCGCGGCCCAGACCCACCGCCAGGTAGGGCATGGTCGCCGCGTTCTCGCAGTAGGTCTCCAGACCCGACGCGCACCTGCGGCAGTGCTGGCAGCCGATCGGCCCGTACACGAGGTAGGCCGCACCGAGCTCCACCCGGTCGCTCACCCCGACACCGACAGACTCCACCCAGCCCGCGCTCTCGTGACCCAGCACGAACGGCGGCTTCTGCGCCCCCGGCTGGCCCTCCTCGAACAGGCGGTACACGCTGATGTCGGAGTGGCAGGCGCCCGAGCCCGCCACCCGCAGGAGGACCTCACCCGGACCGGGCCGAGGCGTGGGAACCTCCGTGAGCGAGGGAAACTCCCCGTAGTTCTCGAACACCACTGCGCGCATGTGCCGTCTCCCCCCGCGTGAGTTCCGGCACCCCACGGGGTCACCGGGACCGGACACGCCGCGTGCCCGGCCGTCCACGCGAAGCTAACACCGGTCCGATCCGCCCGTCACCCAAGGGGCGTGCACGGAACCGTCCTGATTGTTTGACCCCGTTCCGCCGGTCCGGGCGACGAGTTTCGGGAACGACCGAGGTCAGTACGGGTGAACACACCGCATCCCTGAGGGAGGACACCATGTTCGACAGCACCCGCGCCTTCGGCTCCTTCGCCGTCCCCGACAGCGGACGGGCCCGCGCCTTCTACCAGGACACCCTCGGCCTCACTGTCAGGGACGTCCCCGGTATGGAGGAGGAGGGCCTGTGGGAGATCGACCTCGGCAACGACCGGGCCGTCCTCGTCTACCCCAAGCCCGACCACCGGCCCGCCGTGTTCACCGTGTTCAACCTGACCGTCGACGACATCGACGCCGCCGTCGACGCGCTCGCGGAACGGGGGGTCACCATGCTCAGGTACGACGGCTTCGACCACGACGAGAAGGGGATCGTCAGGGGCGGCAGGCCGCTGGTCGCCTGGTTCACCGACCCTGCGGGCAACGTCATCGGCCTCGTCCAGGAGTGAGCCCGGGCCCACCCGAGGGGGAGGACACCCTCGGGTGGCATCGCCCGGATGTCCCCCGCGTCGGGTGCGGCCACGGGAGCGGTCCCTACCCGGCCACGGCGTAGCGGTCGATCTCGGCGATCTCGTCGTCGGAGAACCCCAGCCCGCCGACGGCGGCCACGTTCCCCTCCAGTTGCGCCACACTGCTGGCGCCCACCACGGCGGAGGTCACCCGCTCGCCGCGCAGGACCCAGGCCAGTGCCATCTGGGCCAGGGTCTGGCCGCGCCGCCCGGCGATCGCGTTCAGCGCCCGGACCCGTTCCACCACCGTGTCGGTGATCCCGTCCCGGCTCAGGAAGGGGCTGTCCCCAGCCGCCCGGGACCCCTCCGGCACACCGTTCAGGTACCGGTCCGTGAGGAGCCCCTGGGCCAGCGGCGAGTACGCGACCGATCCCGCGCCGACCTCGTCCAGGACGTCCAGCAGACCGTCCTCCACCCACCGGTCGAACATCGAGTACGAGGGCTGGTGGACGAGCAGCGGGGTGCCCATCTCCCGCAGCAGGTGGGCGGCCTCCAGGGTCTGCTCAGGGGAGTAGTTGGAGATCCCCGCGTACAGCGCCTTGCCCTGGCGCACCGCCGTGTCCAGCGCGCCCATGGTCTCCTCCAGGGGCGTGTCCGGATCGGGCCGGTGCGAGTAGAACACGTCCACGTACTCCAGGCCCATCCGCTCCAGGCTCTGGTCGAGGCTGGCCAGCAGCCCCTTGCGCGAACCCCACTCGCCGTACGGGCCCGGCCACATCAGGTGCCCGGCCTTGGTGGAGACGACGAACTCGTGCCGGTACCGCCGAAGGTCGGAGGCGACCACCCGCCCGAAGTTCTCCTCGGCCGCGCCGGGCGGCGGACCGTAGTTGTTGGCCAGGTCGAAGTGGACGACACCGAGGTCGAAGGCGCGCAACAGGATCTCGCGCTGGGTCTGGAGCCCACGGCCCCCGCCGAAGTTGTGCCACAGCCCCAGGGAGAGGGCGGGCAGGCGCAGACCGCTGCGGCCGCAGCGCCGGTAGGGCATGGTGTCGTAGCGCGTGGGTGCGGCGACGTAGGTCATGGCGGGTCCCTCATGGCTGGTGGGAAGGGGTCACTGCGCCACATTCTGGCACGTCGGGCCCGGCCGTGACGGCTGTCCACAGGCCCGCATCCGCGGCGGTCGAGTCCGGCGGCGACCGCGCGACGAGGCGCCCCCCACGTGGACCCGGGTCCGGCGCGCCCCCGCCGGAGACCGGAAGAATTCTCCCCCCGCCGATGAGTTCCCCGCGCCTTGGTGGTCCGTACAGGTGAACGAATTGGCTCGTTCGACCACCCATCCGAGGAACGGACCCGATGAACACGACACCCTCCCCGCCCCCGAACACGCGCCCCCGCGCCACCAGACGCGAGTGGCTCGGGCTGGGGGTGCTGGCCCTGCCCACCCTGCTGCTGTCGCTGGACATGAGCGTGCTCTACCTGGCGCTCCCGCACATGGCCGCGGACCTGCGGCCCACGGGGGCGCAGACCCTGTGGATCATGGACGTCTACGGGTTCATGCTCGCCGGGTTCCTCATCACCATGGGCACCCTCGGCGACCGGATCGGCAGACGGCGGCTCCTCATGATCGGCGCCGCGGCCTTCGGGCTGGCCTCGGTCGCCGCGGCCTACTCCACCAGCGCCGAGATGCTCATCGCCACCCGGACCCTCATGGGACTTGCGGGGGCCACCCTCATGCCCTCCACCCTGGCCCTGATCAGCAACATGTTCCGCGACCCCACCCAGAGGGCGGTGGCGATCTCCCTGTGGACCAGCTGCTTCATGGGCGGAACCGCGATCGGCCCCCTGGTGGGCGGGCTCTTCCTCCAGTGGTTCTGGTGGGGAGCGGTGTTCCTGCTCGGTGTGCCGGTGATGCTCCTGCTCCTGGTCTGCGCGCCGCTGCTCCTTCCCGAGTACCGGGACCCGGACGCGGGCCGCCTCGACCTGTTCAGCGTCGCCCTGTCCCTGGCCGCCATCCTGCCGGTCGTCTACGGGCTGAAGACCGCCGCCGAGGGCGGTTCCGGCACCGCCTCCCTGGCCGCCATCGCGATCGGCGCCGCCATGGGTACGTGGTTCGTGCGCAGGCAGCTGCGCCTGCGCCACCCGCTCCTGGACCTGACCCTGTTCCGGTCGCGCCCCTTCAGCGCCGCGCTCGGCGTCATGCTGGTCGGCGCCGTGGCCATGGGAGGCATGAACTTCCTCCTCGTCCAGTACCTCCAGCTGGTCGCGGGCAACTCACCGCTGGCGGCCGGAGCCTGGATGCTGCCGCCGATCCTGGTGATGATCGCCGCCACCCTGTGCTGCGCGTCCCTCGCCCGGAAGGTCGGCCGGGCCACGGTGATCGGCGGAGGCATGTTCGTCACCGGCGCGGGCTTCCTCGTCCTGGTGTTCGTCTCCGCCGACAGCGGCACGGTCCCGGTGGTCCTCGGCCTGCTCCTCGCCTCCGTCGGCCTGGGCCCGGGGTCCGCCCTGATCACCGACATCGTGGTGGGTTCCGCGCCCCCCGAGAAGGCCGGGTCGGCGGCGGCCATGTCCGAGACCAGCGGTGAGTTCGGCATCGCGGCGGGGGTCGCCCTCCTGGGAAGCCTCGCGGCGGTCGTGTACCGGACCCGGGTGGAGGTCCCCGGGGAGGTGTCGGTCGGTGCCGCGGCCGAGACCGCCGGCCAGACCCTGCCCGGCGCCGCCAGCGTGGCCGACGACCTGCCCCCGGCGGTGGCGGCGGAGCTGTTGACCTCCGCACAGGAGGCGTTCACCATGGGAATCAACGTCATCGCGGTGGGCGGTGTGATCGTGATGGTGGTGTTCGGTTCCCTGGCCCTGTGGCTGCTGCGCGGCGCCGACACCGCCCAGCCCACCGAGGCACAGGGGGAACCGGAACCCGCAGCCCGGGAGATGGGGGACCCCGGCGCGGCGGATCTCACGCCGGTCGGCGCGGCCCCGCCCGCGCAGACGGGCGCGACCGGGTTCGCCCGGACCGACGAGTCCGTGTCCCCCTCCGAGCCGGTACGGCCGCAGGCAGGCTCGGACGACACCACAGGGAGAACCCGATGAAGCGCCCCAACCTGGACAGCATGCTCCTCGCGAGCACCGACCCGGACCGGTTGCGCGACTGGTACGCCGCCGTGCTCGACCCCTCGGCCAACGATCGGATGGACGGCTACCGGGTGCTGCGCTTTGGCACCTTCCACCTGCTGATCGACCAGCGCGACGACGTCGGTTCCGAAGCCGCCGACCCCACCCGGATGATCCTCAACTTCGACGTCGGGGACGCCCGCGCCGTCGCGGCTCTCATGGACGAGCGGGGCACCGAGTGGGTGGCGCCGCTGGAGGACCGCGACGGGAGCCTGTTCGCGACCGCGAAGGACCCGGACGGCAACTACGTCCAGATCATCCAGATGAGCGAGGAGCACCTGGCCGCCATGGAACGCGGCGACCTGGGCGGGTGACCCCGCACCCGGGGGCGGCGGGGAGGAACCCGCCGTCCCCGGCGGCACTGACGGGGGCAGCCGGGGGCCGCGTTCTGTCGTAGGGGAGGCGTAGCGTGGCGACCGTGGTGCAACACGCGATCGGTACGACCGACCAGGACTTCGAGCGGCTCGTGGCCCCCTATCGCAGGGAGATCTACGCGCACTGCTATCGCATGCTGGGCTCGGCGCACGACGCCGAGGACCTCGTCCAGGAGACCTACCTGCGGGCCTGGAAGGGCTACGACCGCTTCGAGGGGCGTGCCAGCCTGCGCACCTGGCTGCACCGGATCGCCACCACGGCCTGTCTCACGGCCCTGGACAGACGGGGCCGCCGACCCCTGCCCACCGGGCTGGGCGGCCCGACCGCGCGTCCCGAGGGCCCGCTCGCCGAGCGCACGGATCTTCCGTGGCTCGAACCGATGCCGGACGTCCTCGGCGGTACCGACCACGCCGCGGACCCCGGAACGGTGGTGACCGCCCGGGAGAGCGTGCGGCTCGCCCTGGTCGCCGCGCTCCAGTACCTCCAGCCCCGGCAGCGCGCCGTGCTCATCCTGCGCGACGTGCTCCGGTTCAGCGCGGCCGAGGTCGCCCAGGCCCTCGACACCTCCGTCCCGGCCGTGAACAGTCTCCTGCAACGCGCTCGCGCACAGCTGGGCCGCGTCGCCCCCGAGGAGGACACCGTCCCCGAGGTGCGGCCCGACCAGCGCGAGATCCTCGACCGCTACGTCGCCGCCTTCGAGACCTACGACATCGGCGCGCTCACCGAACTGTTCACCGCCGAGGCGGTCTTCGAGATGCCCCCGTTCACCACCTGGGTGCGCGGCCCGCGCGCCATCGGGCGGCTCATCGGGACCCACTGCCCGGCCCGCGCCGCGGGGGACCTCGCCCTGGTGCCGACCTCCGCCAACGGACAACTCGCCTTCGGCATGTACCGGCACGCGGGGGAGGGGACGTACCGGCCGTTCGGCCTCCATGTTCTCGACCTCGGCGCGGAGGGCGTCAACCACTGCGCGGTCTTCTTCGACACGGGGCTCTTCCGCCTGTTCGACCTCCCGCGGACCCTGCGCCGACCCTAATCCGCCCCCGGGGCCTCCGGCCCGGAGTCCTCGGGTTCCAGGCGCGTGGCCACCTCCTCCAGCCAGGCGGCATCCCAGGTCAGGCGCCCGGAGCGCAGGTCGTCCACGAGTCCCTCCACCCACCGCAGTTCGGTCTCGGCGAGGGCCCGCTGGTACTCGTCCTCCAGGGTGAACAGCCGGGGGAGCCCCATGGCGCCGGCGTGCCCGGCGTCGGCGTCGGCCTCACCGATCCGTTCCCGGAGCGCCTCGCACCGCAGTTCCAGGTATCCGGCCGCCGCCTCGGGCGCCAGATGGGCGAGCGAGGCCAGCGCCACGGGAAACTCGGGGAACTCCCGTGCGGGGGCGGTGAGCATCTCCCGGAGCCACGTGTCCAGGGTGCCGCGTCCCGGCTCGGTGAGCCGGTAGACGGTGCGTTCGGGGCGGCCCGCCGCGCGCTCGCGGTCGGCCACCTCGACCAGTTCCGCCCGGAGCAGCCGGTCCAGTGTCTGGTAGACGCTGTTGCGCTGCGCGATGTTGACGATGCGGTCCTTGCGCCGGTCCCTGATCATCCGTTGCATCCGGTAGGCGTGCATGGGCCGCTCCGCCAGCAGGAGGAGGATCTGTACCGCCAGGGGCGAGCGCCGTGGGGTCCGAGGTGCCACCCGATCTCCTTCGTGGTCTTCCGTCACCACGTCATTGTATGTATAGTCATTTTATAACTAACGGCATTGAGGGGGGAGCGGACATGACGAGGGCACTGGTCATCGGAGGAGGGATCTGCGGTCCGGTCACGGCGGTGGCGCTGCGCCGCGCCGGAATCGACGCCCGGGTCCACGAGGCGCACCCGGGCCCAGGTGCGGGGGTCGGCGCCTTCCTGACACTCGCCCCCAACGGCCTGGCCGCGCTACGCACCCTCGGCATGCTCGGCGCCGTGCGCGCGGCGGCCGGATGCGCCACCACCGGCATCGAGTTCGTCAACGGCGCTGGCCGCCGCCTGGGCCTGCTGCCCGACGGCTCCGCGAGCGGTCCCGAGGAGCTGCGCACGGTCACCGTCGAACGGGACGCGCTCCAGCGGGCCCTGACCGACGCGGCCCGGGAACAGGGCGTGCCCGTCGAGTACGGCAAACGGTTCGTCGGGTACACCGAGAACGCCACCGGGGTGGTCGCCGAGTTCTCCGACGGCACCACCGCCGAGGCCGACGTGCTGATCGGGGCGGACGGCATCCACTCCCCGGTACGCCGTCAGATGGACCCCGAGGCGCCCGGCCCCGAGTACACCGGGCTGCTCAACGTCGGAGGCAGGGTCGGCGCGGTGGCTGTGGCACCCACCCCCGAGGCGACCGCCCGGATGCTCTTCGGAGCCAGGGCCTTCTTCGGCTACCAGACCGCGCCCTCCGGTGACGTGTACTGGTTCGCCAACTTCGGTCACGAACAGCACGCCCGCGAACGGCTCGCCGCGCTCGACGACGCCACCTGGAAGAAGCGCGTCCTGGAGTTGTTCGCCGACGACCACCCGGACGTGACCGCCATCCTGGAGGCCGCCGCCCCGGCGCGCTTCCGGCCCCTGGGCGTGTACGACCTCGCGTCCCTGCCGCGCTGGAGCCGCGGGCGCGTCGCGCTCGCCGGGGACGCCGCGCACGCCGTGTCCAGCTCCAGCGGCCAGGGTGCCTCCCTGGCGGCGGAGGACGCCCTCGTCCTCGCCGCGTGCCTGCGCGACCTGCCCTCGCACGAGGAGGCCTTCGCCGCCTACGAGCGCCTGCGCCGGGACCGGGTGGAGCGCGTCGCCAAGGAGGGGCGCAGACGCGGCAACCGCAAGGCGGGCTCCTCGCACCCGGCGGCACTGTTCGCGCGGGACCTCACCCTCCGGGTGGTGTTCGCGCTGATCGCGAGGTTCGGCGGCCACTCCTGGATCAACGACCACCGCGTCGACTTCGACCAGCGGGTCACGCTCCCCTGAGACGGCCGCGAGAACTCGGCCACCACCCGTGTGTGACCAGGGCTTCGGTCTGATTTGTCATGATTCGCCCCGCCCTCTGGCACAAAGGGCTCCCGAACACGACTACCGTGCTGGTGGGCCGCGTCAGTGCGCGGCCCCTCCTTCTGACCATTTCTCCCACCCGCGCCAGCGGGCAGCCAGATGGGACACGTGTGAACAGCACCCAAGACCGATCGCCCCGGGACCTGCGCCTCATCGTCACCGGAGGGGGAACGGGCGGCCACACCTACCCGGCACTGACCGCGGTCAACGCCCTGCGCGCCCGCCTGGCGGCGACCGGCCACTCCCTGGAGGTGCTGTGGGTCGGGGCCGCCGACAGCCTGGAACAGCGCGTGGCCACCAGCAACGGCATCGCGTTCCAGTCGGTGGCGACCGGCAAGATCCGCCGGTCCAAGAACCCGATCAAGATGGTCTCCCCGGCCAACGTCAAGGACATGACCAACGTCCCCCGAGGGGTCGCGCAGGCCCGGTCCCTGGTCTCGGACTTCGCCCCCGACGTGGTCCTGGCCACCGGCGGCTACGTCGCGGTGCCCGTCGGGCTCGCCGCTCGCATGTGCCGCCGCCCCCTCGTGGTGCACGAGCAGACCGTCCGCCTCGGCCTGGCCAACAAGGTCCTGGCGCGCGCGGGCGCCCAGATCGCCGTGTCCGCGCAGTCCTCCGTGGCGCTCCTGCCCGAGGCGTCGCAGCCCACCGCCGTGGTGACCGGCAACCCGGTCCGCCCCGAGGTCCTCACCGGCAAGCCCGAACTGGCCGCCCAGGGGCTGGGGTTCGAGGGCCACGACCCGCAGCTGCCCACCGTCTACGTGACCGGCGGAGCCCAGGGCTCGGCCCAGATCAACACGAACGTGCGCGACATCCTCCCGTGGCTGCTCACCCAGGCCAACGTGGTCCACCAGTGCGGCGCGAACAACGTCGACGCCCTCCGGGGGAGCGCCCAGAACCTGGACCCGGCCCTGGCGCGGCGCTACCACCTGACCGCCTTCGTCGGCCCCGAACTGCCCGACGTGCTCGCGCTCGCCGACGTGGTGATCTCCCGAAGCGGCGCCGGAACCATCGCCGAACTCACCGCCCTGGGCAAGGCCGCGGTGTTCGTCCCGCTCGCCTCCTCCGCGGGTAACGAGCAGGCGCACAACGCCCGCCACCTCCAGGAGTCCGGCGCGGCCGTCGCCCTCCTCGGCGAGGTCAACCCCACGACCCTCCGGGCCGCCGTCGAGCCGCTGCTCGCCGATCCGGCCACCCGTGACGCCATCGCCTCCCGGGCCAGGTCGCACGGCATGCCCGACGCCGCCGAACGCCTCGTGGACGTCCTCCTG
The DNA here is from genome assembly GCF_042869555.1 of Nocardiopsis sp. NPDC006938. NCBI lineage: Bacteria > Bacillati > Actinomycetota > Actinomycetes > Streptosporangiales > Nocardiopsidaceae > Nocardiopsis > Nocardiopsis sp. NPDC006938. Next base: position 86,941 of record NZ_JBIAGA010000014.1, read on the forward strand.
GCCGCCGCCAACTGAGCCCCGGCATCGCCGAGCCATGTCTGCATCTGTTGTGTCCAACTTTCGAGAAGTTGGAAAAACAGCCCATTGCCACTGGTAAGTTCCCTGTTCGGGAAGTCTGCTCCCCGCGCACGCGGGGATGGACCCCAACCGTCGGCGCGCCTCGTGGCTCCTTTTCGCTGCTCCCCGCGCACGCGGGGATGGACCCCCGGTAGCTGCCGGGCACCAGGTGCGGGATCACTGCTCCCCGCGCACGCGGGGATGGCCGCAGCCCCTTCCCGCCCCCGGTGCCTGATCCCAGCTCCCCGCGCGGGCGCGTTGCCACGCCACCGAACCACGAACCCCTCTTGGCGTTGGAGGAAAGCTGATGCACCTCACCCGGTTCCGTTTCCACACCCACCGGTCCGGTGCGCGCAGGTTGCTGTCCTCGCCGCAGTCCCTGCACGCCGCCGTCATGGGTGCCTTCCCCGACCTACTGCCCGGCTCCCCGTCTCCGCACGATCCCCTGGCGGGGATTACCGACGCCGCCACGGTACGGAAGGGTGACACCACACCACCACGGGTGCTGTGGCGGGTCGACCGCAACGCCAGCGCCGAGGTGTTCCTGTACGTGGTCAGCCCGAGCAGGCCCGAACTCTCGCACCTGGTCGAGCAGGCGGGCTGGAACGACGGCGACGCGGGATGGCAGACCTACGACTACACCGGGTTCCTGTCCCGTCTGGAGGCAGGACAGACCTGGGCCTTCCGGTTGACGGCCAACCCCGTGCACAGCATCAGGCGCAAGGACGGGGAGGAGACCAAGCCGACTGCGCACGTCACCCCCCGGCACCAGGCCGGGTGGCTTCTCAAGAAGCAGGACCGTTGCGGTTTCGAGGTGCTGCGCCGCCCGGACCACGACTCCGACATGCCGGAGGTGGACGGCTACGAACTCCTCGTGCACGACCGCAACAGCGCCGGGTTCGACAAGCGCGACCCCCGCCCCGGCCGCGAGGGCAAGCGCATGCGGGTGCCGGTGGTGACCGCGACCTTCGACGGGAGACTGACCGTCACCGACCCCGACGCGTTGCGCTCGGCCCTGACCGCGGGCATCGGCCGGGCGAAGGCCTACGGTTGCGGTCTCATGACCCTGGCCCCGGCGGGCGAACGATGAGACGGTCGGGAGGAGGCGCACGCTCTCACCCGTGAGCTGACCAGGACGCGGGACCGGGTGTCGTTCGTCTATCTGGAGCGGGACCAACTGTTGGAGGCTGGACGGCACCATCCGGACGAGGTGGTGTGGTGACCGTCATCGTTCTGGCCAAGTGCCCCAAGGGACCGAGGGGGTTCCTGAGCCGCTGGCTGATGGAGATCTCGTCGGGGGTGTTCATCGGTAACCCGTCCCGAAGGGTCAGAGAGGCACTCTGGGCCGAGGTTCAGGAGTACGCGAACAACGGCAGGGCCCTGCTTGCCTATGGGAACGATTCGGAACAGGGATTCTCGTTCGAGACTTTCGACCATGCCTGGGAACCTAAGGACCACGAGGGCTTGGTCCTGATGCACCGACCCAAGGAGTCCCGGGCCAGACGGAACCCGGCCAGCCCGAAGACCGGCTGGAGCAAGGCATCCAAACGACGCAGGTTCGGAAAGCACTGAATCCCATGGTGATTATCGACTGTATGTTCCGAGTGTCCGATTTTCGAGAAGTTGGAAAAACAGCCGCTTGCCACTGGTAAGTTGCCAGGTCGAAGAGTCTGCTCCCCGCGCATGCGGGGATGGGCCCAGGGTCCACGACCTGACCACCTGTGGCGAGAACTGCTCCCCTCTCGCGGGGCGAGAATCTACGACGTAAAGGCGGCCGACACGTTCGTCTCCATCCACGACGGGGCCACCCGGCCTCCACTGTCTCCGTGGCCTGCTTGACTGACGGGAACAACGGGACGGGGGATGCCGTGGGTGGTCGGGGTTGGTGCGTGGTCGGCTTGGCCGTGGTGCTCACGGGGTGCGGTGCTCAGGCCGGGGAGGTCGACGCAGCCCTGCCCGAGCGCGGGTTCGACTACCAGTTGGGTGGCGCCTACCCGCCTCCCGAAGAGGCGACCATCGTGGTTCGTGACTCCTCGGCGGAACCCGCTTCCGGCACCTACTCCGTCTGCTACGTCAACGGGTTCCAGACCCAGCCAGGGGAGGAAACCGCCTGGTTGGAGGACGACCTCGTACTGCTGGACGAGGACGGAGCACCGGTCGCCGACCCCGGCTGGCCGGACGAGATGCTCCTGGACACCTCCACCGGAGAGAAACGGAAGCGGATCGCCCGCCGCCTGGGTGAGACCGTCGACGGCTGCGCGCGGGCGGGGTTCGACGCCGTCGAGTTCGACAACCTCGACTCCCACCTGCGTTCCGACGGGGCCCTGACCGTGGACGACAACCTGGCATTGGCGGTGGAGATCGTCGCCCTGGCCCACGGGAGCGGGCTCGCGGCCGCGCAGAAGAACGCGGCCGAGGAGGCCGAGCGCGGCAGGGACGAGGCCGGGTTCGACTTCGCCGTCACCGAGTCGTGTGCGGCCTGGTCGGAGTGCTCCGCCTACACCGACGTCTACGGCCCGGACGGGGTGCTCGACATCGAGTACCCGGAGGACCTGGACGCGGCGGGGACCACCTTCGACGCGGTGTGCGACGACCCGGCGACCCCGCCCCGAACCCTGCTCCGGGACCTCGAGCTGGTACCCCGGGACCAGCCCGGCCACGTGTACGAACGGTGCCCCTAGGAGGCGGCCTCACCGACGTCGTCGGCCGCGCGGGGCGGAGAGGCGGATCGGCCGTACCCCGCCGAGACCGGCAGCTTCACGCTCTGGCGAGGGCGCGGCGGACCCGGTCCGGTGGCGTGCTCCGGCCCTGGTCAGCGTGCTCGGGAGGGTGGATGCCATACTGCGCTCGACCGGTCCGGGCACCGCGCGTGGTGCGTGCGGGGCCGGTCGACAAGGAGGGTTGGATGAGTTTTCCGAGCACGTTGGACCACCTCGTGTACGCCGTTCCGGACCTCGCCGAGGGGGTGGCCGACGTCGCCCGGCGGACCGGGGTACGGCCCGCGCCCGGCGGGGCGCATCCGGTGGGGTCGGCCAACGCCCTGCTGGCGCTGACGGTCGCGGGCCGTCGAGCGCCCCACTACCTGGAGGTCGTCGGACCCGACCCCGAACGGGACGACCCCGGCCCGGTGCGGGTGTTCGGGCTCGCCGACCTGGCCCGCCCCCACCTGGCGACCTTCGCGGTGCGTGTGGACGAGGACCTCGCGACGGTCGTCGAGCGGGCCCGCGCCGAGGGGCACGACCCCGGCGACGTGGAACCGTGGTCCCGGACCACACCGGACGGAAGGGTCCTGCGGTGGCGTTTGGCCAAGCGCGAGCCGGACGCGTATCCGGAGCCGGTGCCCTTCCTGATCGACTGGGGGAGCACACCGCAGCCCGGTCTGGGTGACCTTCCCGCGCTCGAACTCCTGGGCCTTCGCGCCGAGCACCCCGACCCCGCGTCGTTGGCTCCGGCCCTGGCCGCCCTGGGGGTCGACCTCGACCTCCGGCGTGGTCCGCGCCCGCTGTTGGAGGCCGATCTGCGTGGTCCGCACGGGGAGTTCGTCCTGCGCTGACCCCGGGCTCGTCCGGCGGCCCGGTCCATACGCCCCCGGTCACCACGCTGACGCACCGCGTTCCTAGGATACGAGTCGCATGGGCGACGACCGGGACACGAGGGGACTTCGAGGACGCATGGGCGGGCGATGGGGAGGGGTCCTCGGTTGGGCCGGGATCACGGTGCTGGCGGGCGGCGCGGTGCTGACGGTGGTGTGCCTGGACGGGTACACCGCTGACGGGACCCCGACCCCGGCTCTCGCCTGGGTGGCGGGGTCGGCCGCGCTGTTGGCCCTGATCACGGTCGTGGCCCTGTTGTTGGGCGCGGCCGATCGCGACGGGGACCCCGAGCGTCCTCCGGGACGCGGGCGGTTGGTGTCGCGCGCCGCCTCGGCGGTCCTGGGGCTGGGTATGGCGGTGGCCGCGCTGCCCGCCTGGTACCTGGGTTCCGACGCGGGTTCGAGCGTGCGCGACCTGCCCACCCCGATCGCGGAACTGTGGATCGCGGTCTGCTCGATCTCCCTCGGGCTGTTCCTCGTGCTCGGTGCCTCGCGTGCCCTCCAGGTCCGCGAGTGGCGCCGCGCACTCCTGGGGGCGGGGGGCGGCGCGCTCATGGTCGCGCTCATCGTGACCCAGACGCCCGCTCTCACCCGGCTGGCCACGGTCGAGCACACCACGGCCGCGCGGGTGCTGGAACCCGCGCCGGTTCCCGCCGACGTCACCCGTGTGGGGTGGACCTGGCAGCCCGAACACCCGGTCGTCGGTGTGGGGCGCGGGCCGCTCGGCCCGGTGGTGCTGTACCAGGACGGGCTGGTGGGCCTGGACGGCGCGACCGGGGCGGAGCTCTGGAGCTACCGGCACCCCCTCGCCAGGAACGTGGAGACGGGCTTCCTTCCCGGGGACGACGGCCACGCCCGCCTCGTCCACCGGGCGCGCCAGGGGGAGGACCCGACCGTGGTCGTGCTCGACACCGCCACGGGGGCGGTGGTCGCGGACGCCGTCATGCCCGAGCTCCCGGACGCTCCGAAGGGCGGCCCGGACCACCTCACCCCGGAGGGCCGCTTCCACCTCGAGCGCGGAAGCGGCGGTGACCGGGTGGTCGCCCACGCGACCGACTCCGTGCGGCGGCTGTGGGAGTTCCCGCTGGAGGTCGGCACGGCGCCGGGGCTGGTCTGCCTCGAGCCCGACAGGGACGCGGTCGTCGGGCACGGCGACCGTCTGCTGGTGACCCGCGTCTGTCTCGACGAGGACGAGCACTCCGACCGGGGCGCGCCCGCCGTGTCCTCCGGCGGGGACGTCGCCGAGAGCGCGCGGGTCGGCGTCGTGGTCCTGGACACCGTCACGGGTGCGCGCCTGTGGAGCCACGAGTGGCGGCCACGGGGCGCCAGTCCGATCGGGGCCGCGACGGTCCGGGAGGGCCGCCCCGGTACGGACGGCGAGGCGGTGGTGGTCACCGGTGACGGTGTTCTCGCCCTGGAGACCGGGGAACCGGTGGCCGGAACGGGTTCGGGCGTCGACGCCCCGGCCGGTACCGGGGTGCTCGCCGTCGACACCGCCGGTGCCGTGGTCCTCACGGGGTCGGATGAGGGGGAGGCGGTCCTCGTCGAGGAGACGGACGCCGAGGGCGGGGTGGGGAGGCGGACCGAGGTGGCCGCGCCCGGCGCCGCCGACGCCCTGGGTGCGCCGCTGCTCCTGGCGGACGCCCTGGTGGCCACCGGTACCGGGACGCTCATGGCGGGTGAGGGGCCCGGGGGCCGGTCGGTGCTGGTCGCGCCGCTCGACGGCGGCACCGTCACCGAGCAGGACCTGAGGTGGCCGCGGTTCGACGAGGAGTCCGCCCCCCGGTCCGGCGACGCCGACCACCGCCTCCTGGCGGTTCCGGGTGCTGTGGTCTCCTTCGTTCTGGACGCGGACGCCGACGGCGGCCGGACCGCTCCGGTGTACGGGCTCCTGCCCTGACCAACGGGTGCTCCCGGATTCCCCCATCTCTTCGTCCGCGTCGTTTTCGGCCGTCGAATGCCGGGTACCGCAGCACCCACATCCTCACGCCAGCCGACGTCGACGAACAGGGGAGCACATGCCGCAGGCCCAGCACGGGCGTCACGGGTGCGAGGGCACCGGTGGTGCGCCGTGAACGGTTGGAAGGCGCCCCTGGCGCTGGCCGGTCTGCGTTGGGCGTGGTCCAGGGCCCGTCGTCGTCGCCTGCCCGAACCCCCGCCGCCCCGTGACGGTCTCGAACTCCTCGCCTGGGGCGCGGCGGGGGCGGTGCTGGGTGTTGGCGCCTCCGCGTTGTCGGAGCGCCGCCGGTCCGGTCTGATGAACGGCAGGGTGGTGCTGATCACCGGGGGCTCCCGGGGGCTCGGCCTCCAGCTGGCCCGTGAGTTCGGCGCCAGCGGTGCCTCCGTGGTGGTCTGCGCCCGGGGCCGGGAGGATCTGGACCGCGCCGTCGCCGAGCTCAACGGCAGGGGTGTGACCGCCCACGGCGTGGTCTGCGACGTCACCGATCCGGACGCGGTGGAGAAACTGCTGGACGAGGCCGAACGGCACTTCGGGCGGCTCGACACGGTGGTCAACTCGGCCGGGATCATGCGCGTCGGACCGATGGAGAGCCTCACCGAGGAACACTTCCGACAGGCCATGGACGTCATGTTCTGGGCGCCGTTCCACCTGTCCCGCGCCGCGACGGAGCGTCTGCGCCGGACCCGGGGCGGCATCGTCAACGTCACCTCGATCGGCGCCTACCTCTCGGTGCCGCACATGCTGCCCTACTCGGCGGCCAAACACGCCTGGGCGGCGCTGTCGGAGGGCATGGCGGCCGAGAGCGCGCGCGGCGGAGTCAGCGTCACCACCGTGGTGCCGGGACTGATGCGCACCGGTTCTCACCGGGGTGTGGTCTTCAGTGGTGACCCCGAACGCGAGTACGCGTGGTTCGCCCTGGCCGCCGGGTTGCCGCTGGTGAGTGTGAGCGCCGAGCACGCGGCCCGGCGCATCGTGCGCGCCACCGCCGGGCGCCGGGGGTTCCTGGTGATCTCGCCCGTGGCCCGGTTGGGGATGGCGGTGCACGGAGTCGCTCCCGGGTTCACCCAGGCGTCGATGCGTGTGGTCGGCCGTCTGCTGCCCGCCATGCCCCGGGACGCGCAGGAGCGGCCCGGGTCGGAGGCGGGGCAGGGCGCTCTGGGGCGCCTGGTCGGCGCCCTCACCGTCCTCAACGAACGGGCGGGCCGCCGTATGAACCAGCGCTCCGCTGCCGAGGGCCGGGGCGACGAGAGGGCAGCGAGGAACCCCCGACGAGACGAGTAAGGACGAAGAGGAGGGCACCCCATGAACCCCGACAGCGTGGCCCCGAGCGCCGGAGGACCGGTGCAGCGCCAACCCGATCCGATGCCGCCCGATCCGTTCCCGCCCGCACCGATGCCGCCCGAGCCGATCCCGCCGGAGCCGAGCCCGGAACCCGACCCGGTCCCGGAGCCGGGCCCGTTGCCGGTTCCGGAGCCGCCCGGCCCCGACCCGCAGCCCGAGCCCGCCTGATCCCGCCGGTCCCGGCGCCCTGCCCGGCCCGCCGGGTCCTGCGGGCCGGGCAGTCCCGGACCCGGGCGCCGGGTCGTGTGCGCGCCGTCGTGCCCGGCCGCGGGGCCCGTCGATCACCGTGGGTCACGGCCCTTGACGTCTGCGCTACCGGAGCCTAGCTTTTTCAGATAACACTCCTTCCGGATACGGACCGCGCGAACCCCGTCGCACGGGCCGGTCCGCACCCCGCTGGAGGTCCTCCATGGCGCGTCACCGCACCACCCCCGTCCCCGGTTCCCCCCGCAGGCACCCCTTCCGCACTCTGGGGGTGGCCGCCCTGGGAGCGCTCCTGATGGGCGCCGCCCTCTTCCCCGGGGGTTCCACGGAGGGGGCCGTCCCCGTCTCCGGGGAGACCGCGATGAGCGCCGTCGGCGAGCACGGACAGCTGGAGGTGTGCGGCCTCAAGCTCTGCGACGAGAACGGCCAGCCGATCCAGCTCACCGGGATGAGCTCGCACGGGCTCCAGTGGTTCGACCACTGTCTGACCGACGCCTCGCTCGACGCCCTGGCCCAGGACTGGCGCGCCGACGTCCTGCGGGTGTCCATGTACATCCAGGAGGGCGGTTACGAGACCGACCCGCGCGGTTTCACCGACCGGGTGCACGAACTCATCGAGGAGGGTACCGAGCGCGGCCTCTACGTGATCGTGGACTGGCACATGCTCACACCCGGCGACCCCAACCACAACACCGCGCGCGCCAAGGAGTTCTTCGCCGAGATCGCCTCCGAGCACGCGGACAAGGACAACGTCCTCTACGAGATCGCCAACGAGCCCAACGGGGTCTCCTGGAACTCGGTGAAGGGCTACGCCGAGGAGGTCATCCCGGTGATCCGGCAGCGCGACCCCGAGGCGGTGGTCCTGGTCGGTACCCGCGCGTGGTCCTCGTTGGGTGTCTCGGAGGGCTCGGACCACACCGAGATCGTCGACAACCCGGTCGACGCCGACAACATCATGTACGTCTACCACTTCTACGCCGCCTCGCACGACGGTGTGCACTTCGACGTGTTCCGCGAGGCGGCCGGGGAACTGCCGCTGTTCGTGACGGAGTTCGGCACCCAGGAGCACACCGGCGACGGTCCCAACGACTTCGCCTCCGCCCAGGCCTACCTCGACTTCATGGCCCAGGAGCAGATCAGCTGGGTGAACTGGAACTTCTCGGACGACTTCCGTTCCGGGGCGGTCTTCGAGACCGGCACCTGCGCGGCGGGCGGGCCGTTCGCCGGGACCGACGCGCTCAAGCCCGCGGGGGAGTGGATTCGCGAGCGTATCCGCACCAGCGGACTGTCCGTCTGAGCGGTCGGCTGACCGGCGGTCGACCGTTGCGGCCGCCCGGCGCGCGGGCGGCCCCGGGCCGGGTCGGGGAGGTCTCCTCCCGGACCCGGCCCCTCCTCACTCCTAGGGAGAGGTGGTGAAGACCAGATCGTCCGCCTCGCCGACGTCGACCACCACCCGGTCGCCGGAGAGCACCCGACGGTCCAGCACCATGCGGGAGAGCTGGTTGCCCACGTTGCGCTGGATCGTCCGGGCCAGGGGGCGGGCGCCGAACTCGGGTTGGTAGCCGTGTCGGGCCAGCCAGTCCACGGCCTCGTCGGTGAAGCGCACCCCGATGTCCTGGGCGCGCAGCCGCTCCTCGGTGTCCTTCAGCATCAGGAGGGTGATCTGCCTGATCTCGTCCTCGCCCAGCTGGTGGAAGACGATGATCTCGTCCACCCGGTTCACGAACTCCGGGCGGAACTCCTCCTTCAGTCGGCGCATCACCCGGCGTTCGGTGTCGGGGTCCATCTGTCCGCCCGAGGTGAAACCCATGGGACCGCCGCCGGTGATCGCCTCCGATCCCAGGTTGCTCGTCATGATCACCACGGTGTTGCGGAAGTCCACGGTCCGGCCCTGGCCGTCCGTGAGCCGCCCGTCGTCCAGGAGCTGCAACAGCAGGTTGAACACGTCCGGGTGGGCCTTCTCGACCTCGTCGAGCAGCAGGACCGAGTAGGGGTGACGCCGTACCGCCTCCGTCAGCTGCCCGGCCTCCTCGTAGCCCACGAACCCGGGCGGCGCCCCGGTGAGCCTGCTCGTGGTGTGCCGCTCCTGGAACTCGCTCATGTCGATCCGCACCATGGCGTCCTCGGAGCCGAACAGCGCCTCCGCCAGGGCGCGCGCCAGCTCCGTCTTGCCCACACCGGTGGGTCCCAGGAACAGGAAGCTGCCCACGGGCCGGTCGGGGTCGCCCAGTCCGGCGCGGTTGCGGCGGATCGCCTCCGAGACCGCGGTGACCGCCTCGTCCTGGCCGATCACCCGGTCGTGCAGCACCTCCTCGAGGTTGACGAGCCGGTCCCGCTCCTCCTGGGTCAGTTGGGAGACGGGGATACCGGTGCTGCGTGAGACGACCTCGGCGATGTCGGCGGGGCCCACCTCGGGGACGGCGGAGCCGGTCCCGCGCGCCTGGTGCACGTTGCCCTTGGCCGCGTTGATCTCGTCGCGCAGCGCGGAGGCCCGTTCGTAGTCCTCCTCCTGGACCGCCTTCTCCTTGCGCTCCTCCAGGTCCTTGAGGCGGCGTTCCAGCTCGCGCAGGGCCGAGCTGGAGGTCTTCAGCCGCAGCCGCACCCGGGCTCCGGCCTGGTCGACGAGGTCGATGGCCTTGTCCGGCAGGAAACGGTCGGTGACGTAGCGGTCGGAGAGCTCCGCCGCCGCGACCAGGCTGTCGTCGCTGAAACGCACCTGGTGGTGGGCCTCGTAGCGGTCGCGTAGGCCCCGCAGGATCTCCACCGTGTCCTGCACGGACGGTTCGGGCACCTGGATCGGCTGGAACCGGCGCTCCAGGGCGGCGTCCTTCTCGATGTTCTTGCGGTACTCGTCGACGGTGGTCGCGCCGATGATGTGGAGTTCGCCTCGGGCCAGGGCGGGCTTGAGCATGTTCCCGGCGCTGGTCGACCCCTCGGAGGCGCCCGCCCCGACCAGGGTGTGCATCTCGTCGATGAAGATGAGCAGCTCGTCGGAGCGTTCGCGGATCTCGTCCACGATGGCGTTGAGCCTTTCCTCGAAGTCGCCCCGGTAGCGGGTGCCCGCGACAATACCGGACAGGTCGAGCTGGACCAGTCGGCGTCCGCGCAGGGTCTCGGGGACGTCGTCGTCGAAGATGCGCTGGGCGATGCCCTCGACGATGGCGGTCTTGCCGACACCCGGGTCGCCGATGAGCACGGGGTTGTTCTTGCGTCGCCGCGCCAGCACCTCGATGCACTGTTCGACCTCGTCGTCGCGGCCGATGACCGGGTCCAGGCGGCCCTCGCGGGCGAGCGCGGTCATGTCGGTGCCGAACTCGTCCAGGTGCGGGGTGTCGGAGGGCGCCCCCTCGCCGGGCTCTCTCGCGGGCACCGCTCCGGCGGCCTTCTGGAGTGTCTGCGGGGTGACCCCCGAGTCGCGCAGGAGCTGGCCGACGGGCGCGTCGGGGTTGACGGCCAGCGCGAACAGCAGGTGTTCGGGCGTGATGCTGGCGCTGCCGGTGGCGCGGGCGATCTGGAGGGAGTCGAGGAAGGTGCGTTTGGCGGCGGGTGTGAGCCGGGCCGCGCCGCCGCGTACAGCGCGGGGCGTCTGGGCGACGGCCTGGTCGACGACGTCGTCCAGGGATGTCAGGTCGGTGTCGGCGCGGCCCAGGAGTTCGCGCACGGGCGGGTAGCGCAGCAGTGACCACAGCAGGTGGACGGAGTCGACGTCGGACCCGCCGCTCTCCACGGCGCGCCGGACGGCGGCGTCGGCCACCCTGCGGGCCTCGGGGTCCATCAGTTGGGAGAGGTCGACGCGGCGGACGGGGCCCCGGGCCCCGCCGAGGAACCGCGCCAGGAACTCGTCGAAGGAACCGGGGTCGTCGCCGGGACCGTCGGGAAAGTCGGTGCTCATGTCGTGTCGTCCCCCGTGGTGTTGACGAACGGGCGCGGCGGCCCGTCGGAGTCGCACCATCACCCTAAGTGAAACCACCCGAACTGGTCGGTACCACCCGCCCGGGGGCTCGGGCGGGTGGGGTGCGGGTCGGCGGGGAGCGGGTCTCTGGTCAATCCCGGTGGTCGGTGCTAGCCTCGTGCCTATTCCCTACTTTTCCGGTCGGATTTAGATTGAAGGGGCGTTCGTTGAGCACCGACACCACCCGCATCCGGTCCTGGTCGTTCGAGACCCAGCAGATCCACGCCGGGGCCGAGCCCGATCCCGCCACCCAGGCGCGGGCCACACCGATCTACCAGACCACCTCCTATGTCTTCCGCGACACCCAGCACGGCGCCGACCTGTTCAGCCTCGCCGAGCCCGGAAACATCTACACCCGCATCGGCAACCCCACCCAGGACGTGCTCGAACAGCGCGTCGCCGCCCTGGAGGGCGGAGTGGCGGCGGTCGCCTTCGCCTCCGGGTCCGCCGCCGTCACCTCGGCCCTGCTCAACCTCGTCGGCGCCGGGGACCACCTGGTGGCCAGCCCGCTGCTCTACGGCGGCACCCACAACCTCCTCCACCACACCCTGCCCAGGCTGGGCGTCCAGGTGTCGTTCGTGGAGGACCAGGACGACCCCGAGTCGTGGCGGGCCGCCACCCGCCCCGAGACCAAGCTGTACTTCGCCGAGACCCTCGCCAACCCCGGCGGCAACGTCCTGGACGTGCGGACGGTGGCCGACGCCGCCCACGAGGCGGGGGTCCCGCTCGTCGTGGACAACACCGTCCCCACCCCCTACCTGCTGCGCCCCGTCGACTTCGGGGCCGACGTCGTCGTGCACTCCGCCACCAAGTACCTCGGCGGCCACGGCACCACGGTGGCGGGGGTCGTCGTGGACGCGGGCACCTTCGACTTCGGCGCGCACGGGGACCGCTTCCCCGGGTTCGTGGAACCCGACCCCAGCTACCACGGGCTCCGCTACTGGGAGGCCCTGGGCCCCGGCGCCTACGCGGCCAAACTCCGGGTCCAGCTGCTGCGCGACACCGGTGCGGCCATCGCGCCCTTCAACTCCTTCCTGGTTCTGCAAGGTGTGGAGACCCTCTCCCTACGCCTGGACCGGCACGTGAGCAACACCCAGGCGCTGGCCGAGTGGCTGGAGGGGCGCGACGAGGTCGATCGCGTGCACTACGCGGGCCTGCCCTCCAGCCCCTTCCACGCCGCGGCCCGGAAGTACCTGCCGAAGGGGGCCGGAGCGGTCCTCTCCTTCGAGCTGCACGGCGGGGTGGAGGCCGGTCGGGCCTTCGTCGACGGCACCGAGCTGTTCAGCCAGCTGGTCAACATCGGCGACGTGCGCAGCCTCATCGTGCACCCGGCCAGCACCACCCACAGCCAGCTCTCCCCAGACGACCGTGCCGCCGCCGGAGTCGCATCGGGGCTGGTGCGGCTCGCGGTGGGCCTGGAACACGTCGACGACCTGCGCGCCGACCTCGAACTGGGCTTCCGAGCGGCCAGGGCCCACCAGTGACCGCTCCGCCGAGACCGGCCGGTCCGGACCGTACCCACGGGGGCGGTCCGGACCGGTCCCACCGCGACGGGACCGCCGACGCCCCCGGCGGTTCCGGCCCCGCCGGTTCCGGCCCCGTCCGGGGCGGCTGGCGCGAGGGCGACCCCGAGGCCGGGCGCCGCTGGCTCCGCCTCGACCGCCCCCTGCCGCTGGAGTCGGGGGAGGAACTGCCCGGTGTGCGCCTGGCCTACCAGACCTGGGGACGGCTCAACGCCGAGGGCACCAACGCGGTCCTGGTCCTGCACGCGCTCACCGGAGACGCCCACCTGACCGGACCGCCCGGCCCCGGCCAGCCCAGCCCCGGCTGGTGGGAGGGGGTGGTCGGCCCGGGTCTGGCACTGGACACCGACCGCCACCTGGTGGTGGCCCCCAACGTCCTCGGCGGCTGCCAGGGGAGCACCGGCCCCTCCTCGGACGCACCCGACGGACGACCCTGGGGGAGCCGGTTCCCGCGCGTCACCGTGCGCGACACCGTTCGGGCCGAGGAGGCCCTCGCCGACGCCCTCGGCGTGCGGGCGTGGGCGGCGGTCATCGGCGGTTCCATGGGAGGGATGCGCGCCCTGGAGTGGGCGCTCACCTTCCCCCGCCGGGTGCGTCGCGCACTGGTCATGGCCTGCCCGGCCGCCACCACGGCCTGGCAGATCGCCTGGGCCGCGCCGCAGCTGCACGCCGTGCGCGCGGACCCGGACTGGTTCGGCGGCGACTACCACTCCACCGGCCGGGCCCCGGTCGACGGGCTCGGGGTGGCGCGCCGGATCGCCCACGTCACCTACCGGGGGGCGGCGGAGTTCGACGCCCGGTTCGGCCGGGCCGCCCAGAGCGGAGAGGACCCGGCCGCGCAGGGCCGGTACGCGGTGGAGTCCTACCTCGACCACCAGGCGTGGAAGCTGGTCCGCCGTTTCGACCCGGCCAGCTACGTGCTGCTCACCGAGGCGATGAACGGGCACGACGTCGGACGCGGGCGCGGGGGAGCGGCGGCCGCGCTGGCGGGCCTGCCGGAGCGGACGATCGTGGCGGGTGTCGACAGCGACCACCTGTACCCGCTCGCGCAGCAGCGGGAGATCGCCCGTCACCTGCCCAGGCCCGGCCAGGTGCGGGTGATCCGGTCCGCGCACGGGCACGACGGCTTCCTCGTCGAGACCGACCAGGTGGCCGCGCTGGTCGAGGAGCTGCTCACCGGCTCGGAATGAGCGCGGGACCGGCGCACCCGCGCGGTCGCGTCAGGCGGAGGCCGCGTTCAGCAGGGCGGTCTCCTCTGGACCCAGACGCAGGTCCGTCATCGCCACCAGGGCCTCCAGCTGCTCCAGGTCCCGGGCGCTGGACAGCACCGAGGTCACCCCGGGGCGCTCGGCCAACCAGGCCAGCGCGACCGTGGCCGGGCGCACCGAGCGCTCCGCCGCGACCCGGTCCAGGGCCGCCAGCACCCGTTCGCCGCGCGGGTCGTCCAGGTAGACGCGGGCCCCCGCCGCCCGGGGGCTGTCGACGTCGGCCGCGCCCCGCCGGTACTTGCCGGTGAGGAAGCCCCGGGCCAGGCCGAAGTAGGGGAGCAGGGCCAGACCCTCCTCGCGGGCCAACGGCGCCAGGTCGCGCTCGATCCCGCGTTCCACCAGGTTGTACTGGAGCTGGAGGCACACCGGCCGGTGCCACCCGTGCCGGTCGCAGGCGTCGAGCCAGGCGCGGACCCGTTCGGGGGAGTGGTTCGACAGGCCCGCGTACCGGATGCGCCCCTCGTCCACCAGCGAGGAGAAGGCCTCCGCGCTCTCCTCCACCGGGGTGTGGGGGTCCTCGAAGTGCGCGTAGTAGAGGTCGACGGCCTCCACGCCGAGCCGTTCCAGGGAGGCCGCCGAGGCGGCCCGGACATTGGCGGCGGACAGCCCGGTGAACTCCGGGTGTCCGCCGACCTTGGTCGCGATCACGGTGTCGGCGCGGCCCCGGCTGGCCAGCCACCGGCCGATCACCCCCTCCGACTCCCCTCCGCCGTGTCCGTCGACCCAGGCCGAGTAGGAGTCGGCGGTGTCGAGGAAGTTCCCGCCCGCCGCACGGTAGGCGTCCAGGACGGCGAAGGAGGTGGCCTCGTCGGCGGTCCACCCGAAGACGTTGCCGCCCAGGTTCAGGGAGCCGACCCGAAGGTCGGAGGCGCCGATCCGGCGCCGCGCGGAGTCGTTCATGTCCACCGTTTCCGTGTGTCCCAGGGGTGCGCTTGCCCGCCCCACGCTAGGACAGCCGGGGGCGGCGGCCAACGGGCAGCGCCGGGAACGGCGCAGCGTCCCGCTACCGAGGAGACCGGCTCAGCCGCCGTGGAGGGAGCCACGGTACTCCGCGTAGGCCTCCCGGACCCGGGCTCCGACACCCGGGTCGGCGGCCGGTCCCCCCGCTGTCCCGGAGGTCGCGGCCCCGGGGGCGCCGAGCGGCCACTCGGGCGGTTCGGTTCCGCCGGACAGGGCCCAGGCGGCCTGGCGGGCGGCGCCGCGCGCGACGTACTCCGCCGCCGGGGGTACCTCGACGGGGACGTCCAGCAGGTACGGGGCCACGGCACGGACGGCGGCCGAGGCGGCGCCTCCGCCCACCAGGAGGACGCGTTCGATCCCCACCCCGTTCGCCGTGAGCGCGGCCAGCCCGTCCGCGAGACCGCACAACATGCCCTCCACGGCGGCGCGCGCGATGTTCTCGGGGCGCATGTTGGCGCGGCGCAGGCCGTGGAGGGAGCCCGTCGCGTGCGGCAGCTCCGGGGTGCGTTCTCCGTCCAGGTAGGGCAGGAGCACCAGCCCGTCCGCGCCGGGGCGGGCCGCCAGGGCGAGCGCGTCCAGACCGTCCGCGTCGGTGCCGAGCAGTGTCGCGGTGGCGACGAGTACGCGGGCGGCGTTCAGCGTGCAGACCAGGGGGAGGTAGCGCCCGGTGGCGTCGGCGAACCCGCAGACGGCCCCGCCGGGGTCGTGGGTGGCCCGCTCGTGCACGGCGAACACGGTGCCGCTGGTGCCGAGGGAGAGGACGGCGTCGCCGGGGCGCAGGCCCAGACCGAGCGCCGCCCCCATGTTGTCGCCCGTGCCGGGGGCGATGACGGTGCCCTCCGGTGTGTGGCCCACGGCTTCGGCGGGCGCCGCCACACGGGGCACGTCGATCTCGCGGCCCAGCGCCAGCGCCAGCAGGTCGGTGCGGTAGGCGCCGCTCGCGGGCGACCAGTAGCCGGTGCCGGAGGCGTCGCCCCGGTCGGTGGTGGGCGCGTGTCGAGCGCCGCCGAGCCGCCAGGTGAGCCAGTCGTGGGGCAGCATGACGCCGTGCGCTCGGGCGGTGTTGGCGGGTTCGTGCTCGGCGAGCCAGCGGAGCTTGCTCACGGTGAGGCTGGCCACCGGGACGTTGCCCACGGCACCGGCCCACGCCGCGGGGCCGCCGAGCTCGTCGACGAGGTCGCGGGCGGCGCCGGCGGACCGCGAGTCGTTCCACAGCAGTGCGGGGCGGACGACGTCGCCGTGTTCGTCGACCACCACCATGCCGTGCTGCTGGCCCGCCACCGACACCGCCGCCACGTCGTCCAGGAGGCCGGAGGACGCTCTGACCAGCGCCGACCACCAGTGCGCGGGGTCGGTCTCGGTGCCATCCGGGTGCGGGGCGCGGCCCTCGCGCACGACCTCGCCGGTGGCCGTGTCGCAGACGACGACCTTGCAGGACTGGGTGGAGCTGTCGATTCCGGCGACCAGGGCCATGGGGGCTCCTTCGGGGTGGGGGCGAGCGCGGCGGAGCCCATTCTCGCATCGCGGTGACGCCCGTCACGGTGGTGGGAGCGGAGTGGAAACCCTCTTGCTCCCGCCTAAACGCATCAATAAACTTGAGCGCAGACAACTCAAGGACGAGGGGAAGTGGTCCGATGCGTGGCACGGATGTCTTCGCGGGTACCGGCGAGTGGATCGACGAACACCTGTGGGCCCAGTTCGCCGCGGGACCGGTGGCCCGGGTGGACAGCGGACGTAGTGGGGGCCACCTCGTGGTCGAGGTGGAGCTGGCCCCGGGCACGGACCCCCGGCAGGTCCGGGTCCTCCACGAGGAAGGCGCCCTCGTCCTCGTCCGGAGCGCTGACCACGCACCCCTGCACCGGGTGGCGCTGGACACCGGGGTCGGGCGCCCCGCCCTGCGCCGTACTCCGCGCGGGTTGACCGTCACCGCGCCCCTGAGCGGACCGGCCCCGGTGACGGTGCGGCCCGGGTTGCGCCCGGTCGCCCGCTCCCGCCGCCCGCTCCGCGCCCTGGCCCGGTTCGCCGCCCGCGTACGCTCCCTCTTCGAACGCTGACCCCGGCTCCTGGAGGGCACAGCGGCGGCCCCTACCGCTCCCGGTGGTGCTCCGCTTCGCGGGAGGCGACCGTGGTGAACCCGCCCCGGTGGTACAGCAGCGGAGGGCGCGGGTCCGCCAGGACCAGGGTGTGCGTCACCTCGCCGATGACCAGCCAGTGGTCGCCGACCATGCGCGCGTCGTGGCGGGCGCACACCAGGTGCGCCACCGCGCCGTCCAACAGCGGTACCCCGTCCGGCCCCGGGCTCCAGACGGTGGGAGGGGCGAAACGGTCCGCGCCACGGCTGGCGAAACGCGTCGCGACGTCCTCCTGGCCCGCGCCGAGGAGCTGCACCCCGAACACCCCCGCGCGCCGCAGTGTGGGCCACGTGGTGGAGGAGTCGGCGACGTAGAACGACACCAGCGGCGGGTGCAGGCTCACGCTCGTGAACGACGTCGCGGTCAGCCCCACGGGGCGGCCGCCGACGTCCGCGGTGATGACGACGACCCCGGCCGGATGGTGGCGCATCGTCGCGCGGAACCGGTCGGCCTCGATCCGCGCGCCGGTCGGCGACGCCTCGGTCCCGGTGACACCCAACGGACTCTCCCTTCGACGGCTGCGGTCACACGGTGGTGCCGGAACGCACGGCCGCGCGCAGACCGCGGGCGGCCGCGTCGGCCCACGGGGCCAGTACCGGGTCCAGCAGGTGGGCGTGTCCCGGGTCCTCGGGCACGGTGTCCCGCAGCAGCGCCAGCCCGGGCGCGGGCACCGTGGCCCCGAGCTCCAGGAGCAGCGGACGCAGGTGCGCGTCCACGGCCAGCGTGTGCGGGGGTGAGGCCGTCAGCAGGACCGGGACGGCCGTCACCCCCGCCAGGCCGCGGTGCGGCAGCAGGTCGAGGAACACCTTCAGCAGGCCGCTGTAGGTGGCCTTGCGGGTGGGGCTGGCCACGACCAGCAGGTCGGTGCCGCTCACCCGGTCCAGCGCGGACCGCACGTCCAGTGTGGGGCCGGGGCTGAGCAGCAGCGGTGCGAGGTCCGCCAGCTCGACCACCTCGGCGTGGGGCGGCAGACCCGCGGCCCGTGCGGCGTGGCGGGCCACGGCCCCGGCTGCGGTGGAGGTGCGCGAACCCGGGCGCGGGTTCCCGACGAGGACGGTGGTGCTCATGACGACTCCGGATCGGACGAGGGACGGTCTTCAGGGGGCCGCGGGACCGGCGGCGCGTCCGGCCACGGCGAAGGGGACCCGTGCCGGGGCGCGGCGTCGGTGCCCTCCGGCCCGTCCGGGTGGTGCCACAGGCCGCGCTCGCGTAGCAGGGGCGGCACCCCCTCGCCGAACCAGTGCGTCTCCTCAAGGCGTGGGTGGCCCGACTGACGGGGGTACTCCGGGAAGGGCTCGCGGGTGCGCCGGACGGAGGAGGACACGACGTCCGCGCCGTGGCCGACGCCGACGACGCCTCCGCTGTCTCCCCGTGTGGGAGGGAACCAGTGGAAGGTCAGGGGCATGGGGGTGTCAGTCCTTGTTCTCCGGGTGCTAGATCTGTCCGTGCCGGGGAGGGCGCTGGCGGTTGAGCGAGTACGCGCCGATGTGCTGGACCTTCCAGCGCACCGGGTCGTGGACGGTGTGGGTTCGGGCGTCGCGCCAGTGCCGGTGCAGGTTGGCTTCGTCGGCCGTGGCGCGGGTGCCCGCCACCTCGAACAGGGCGGAGGAGACCTCGACGGCGGCCCGACCGCCGACCACCTTGGCGGCGGCGACGGCCACCGAGGCCTCCGCGGTGGCGTCCTCGGCCCCGGCTCGGGGAGTGTCCCCGGCCAGGACCGCGTCGGCCGACTCCACCTTGGCGGAGGCGGTGTCGAGCAG
This sequence comes from Nocardiopsis sp. NPDC006938, assembly GCF_042869555.1. NCBI lineage: Bacteria > Bacillati > Actinomycetota > Actinomycetes > Streptosporangiales > Nocardiopsidaceae > Nocardiopsis > Nocardiopsis sp. NPDC006938. The sequence continues at coordinate 105,690 of NZ_JBIAGA010000014.1, forward strand.
GGCCTCGGCCGAACGGACCAGGAGTTCCAACTCGCCGAAGCGGTGGACGAGCAGGGGGTCCTCGGCGGCGGTGTCCGTGCCGCTCTCGAACCAGGGGCGGCTCTTGGTGCGGACGAACTCGGCGGCCTCCTCCAGGGCTCCGCGCGCGGCGCCGACGTCGACGGCGGCGTGCAGGAGCTGGGCGAAGGCACCGTAGGTGGTGGGTTCCTCGAAGGTCCGATACTGGTCCAGCACCAGGTCGGGTTCGACCTCCACCCCGGTGAGGCGGACGGTGCCGCTGGCGGTGGTGCGCTGGCCCATGCCCGCCCAGTCGTCCTCGACGCTGACGCCGGGGTGTCCGGCGGGGACGAACGCCAGGTGCGGGCGCGGTCCGGCCGGGGTGTCGGCGGGGGCGACGACGGCGATCCAGTCGGCGAACAGCGAACCGGTGGCGTAGTACTTGGTGCCGTCGATCCGGTACCCCGGGCCGTCGCGTTCGATCCGGGTGGCGTGGGTGTGCGCCGTCGTGCCGGAGCGTTCGGCCTGGGCGTTGCTCACCAGGGAGCCCGCGAGGACGTCGGCGTACACGCGGTGCGCGGCCCGGGGGCCGCCGCGCAGCCGCAGGGCGTTCAGGAACGCGAAGTGGGGCTGGAGGATCTGGGCCAGGCTGAGGTCGGCGGAGCCGAGGAGGCGCAGGACCTCGGCGACGGTGGCGGCGCCGACGGCGGCCCCTCCGAGGTCTCGGGGGACGGTGACGCCCAGCAACCCGGAGCGGGCGACCGCGTGGATCTCCTCGTGGGGCAGACGGCGCTCCCGGTCGCGGGCGGCCGCTCCGCTCGCGACCAACGGCGCCAGGGAGCGGGCGGCGCGGAGGGCGTCGTCCGCGTGGGCGAGGACGGGGACCAGGGGAGTGCCGGGGACGGTGCCGGTGATGGTCTCGGACAAGGGGAACCTCCTGAGCTGGGGCGCGACCGACACGCCCGGTAATCCGAAATGCCTACTGGAATTACCTGGAATCAAAGCACGGGTGGGTCGGCTCGGCCGTGAGGAGTCGATCGTCGGTGTGGCGCGGCGGCCCCGGTGAGGCCCGGTCCCCTGTGGGTGTCCGGGCCGAGGGTTCGGGCGGCTCCGCGCATGGCAGCCCCCTCGGCCCGGAACGTGGACCGGCCTCGCGCTCGTGAGTCCGTCCGACGGGGTGGCCCGGACGGCGCGAGGGTTCGGCGGGTCCACGCCGACCGGCTCCGCGATTCCGGTCGGCGTGGTGTCCACTGTGGTCTCCGTAACCCGATTTTGTCAACCAATAAAGTAGGGATTTCTTGTATCAGCTGGTCAGGGGGTTGGGGGCGCATGGTGCCCCTGGGGCGGGTGTTGCGCGTGTCGATCCACAACTACCGACTAAACCTGTAGGGAATATGGTTAACTGCGGTCATGGCAGTCAGCACAGCACCACGCCCCCGGCCCCGGTGGCGGCCGTACACCTTCGACGAACGCTGTCAGGACGCCCCTCTCCCGACCGACCACTGACGCCCGCCGCCCGAAGAGAGACACGAAGACCATGACCGCCGACGACGCCGCCACGCGCACCACCGCGCCGACCCCGCTCACTCTGGACCGCCTGTCCGCGCTGACCGCGAGGATCGCCGAGGAGGTCCGGCAGGGGATTCACGAGATCCGCTTCGACGCCGAGAACCGCTGGTCGGTGCGGCTCCACGCCGACGACTACACCGACGTCTGGCTGATCTCCTGGACTCCGGACCAGTCCACCCGGCTGCACGACCACGCGGGCTCCCTCGGCGCCCTGACCGTCGTCACCGGAACACTGGTCGAGCGCTACTGGGACGCGGGCCTGCGCGAGCGGGCTCTCCCCGAATCCGGGGGCGGCCGCTTCCCGCTCGGCCACGTGCACGACGTCGTCAACGCCTCGGACCGCCCGGCCGTGAGCGTGCACGCCTACTCGCCCCCGCTCACCGCGATGCACTACTACGAGGTCACCGGAGACGACGCCCTGCGACGCACGGGCAGCGTCCTGACCACCGACCCCGAACCCGACGTGCCCACGCTGGCGTCGGTCCCCGCCTCGGGGAGGGCTGGGCGGTGAGCGCCATCGACCGGGTGCTCAACAGCAGGCGCGCCCTCCTGGAACGGCTCGACCCCGGCGAGGCCCTGCGCGCCCAGCGCGCGGGTGCGCTCCTGGTCGACACCCGTCCGGTCGCCAACCGGGTGGAGGAGGGGCAGATCCCCGGTGCCCTGGTGATCGACCGCAACGTCCTGGAGTGGCGACTGGACCCCACCAGCCCGGACCGGGTGCCCGAGGCGGACTCGCCCGACCTGCGCGTGGTGTTGTTCTGCAACGAGGGGTACGCCTCCAGCCTGGCCGCCGCCCAGCTCCAGGAGCTGGGCCTGGCGCGTGCCACCGACCTGGTGGGTGGATTCCGCGCCTGGCGCGAGGCCGGACTTCCGGTGGTCGGGGCGGCGTCCTCCGCCGCCTCCTGATCGGCCCTGGGGCGGCCCTTTGTGGTCGCTTCGGGTCGGTGCCGCCCCGTACGCGTGATCTATACTAAATAAGTAGGTTTAATATGAAAGGGCCGCCGTCGCACCGGTCCACCGCAGGGCCCACCGCTCCGTCCCCCCGACCAGGGCGCCCCCGGCGCCCGGAGGAGAAGCACCATGAGTGAGACACCCCCGCCCTCCACCACCCCCGCGCGGACCCGCCCCCGGATCAACGAGGACTGGGCCGCCACCCTGACCGGTCTGGTCCTGCTCGGGCTGTGCCTGCTCGGCGCGATCCCCGAGGGGTTGATCCCGTGACCGCGCCGACCCCCGGCCCCCGCACGCCCGGCGACGGTGACGCGGCGGAGCCGGCCGAACCGACCACCACCGGCCCGGAAACCGCCCCCGGCGCCGACCCCGCCGACCGGACGCAGCCCTCGGCCCCACCGCCCGCCCCGCGCGCGTGGGCCGCCCTCGGCCTGCTCGTCCTCCTGGCGCTGGCCGCCGCCACACGGTTCCTGGAGTCCTGGGTTCCCGAGGCCGCCCAGGGAACGGCCCTGGCCGGGTTCGCGAGCGCGGTCGAGTACCCCGTCTACGCGATCCTCCTGGGGCTGGCGGGGAACCTGGTCCTGTCCCTGACCGGACTCCTGGACCGGCTGTCCCCGGCCTTCAGGACCGAGTTCCTCATCAAGACGGGCCTGGTGCTCCTGGGCTCCACGGTCCTGTTCGACGTCATCGTGCGAGCGGCCGGACCGGCCGTCCTCCAGGCGCTGGTGCTGGTCACCTCGGTGTTCCTGTTCACCTGGTGGCTCGGCGGCAGGCTCGGGCTGGACGACCGCCTGCGGGCCCTCCTGGCCTCGTCGGTCTCCATCTGCGGTGTCAGCGCGGCCATCGCGGCCGCCGGCGCGGTCCAGGCCAGGAAGGAGCAGCTGGCCTACACGGCGAGCCTGGTCATCCTCTTCGCCGTGCCCTCGATCTTCCTGTTGCCGTGGCTCGTCGAGGTGATCGGGCTCAGCGACGCCCAGGCCGGGGCCTGGATCGGCGGCAACATCGACACCACGGCCGCGGTCGCGGCCGCCGGGGCGATCGTGGGAGAGGACGCCCTCCAGATCGCCTCGATCGTCAAGGCCACCCAGAACGTCCTCATGGGTGTGGTCGCGGTGCTGCTCACCGCCTACTTCGCCTTCCGGGTGTCACCCGAGGGCGCGGGACCCGCCGAGGGCCGACCCGGCGTGCGCACCCTGTGGGACCGCTTCCCCAAGTTCGTCCTGGGCTTCCTGGTCGCCTCGGTGGTGGCCACGCTCTGGGCGGGTAACGCGCCCGAGGACGCCCAGGCGGGCCTGGACACGGCCAAGGCGCTGCGGGACTGGTTCCTCATCGCGGCGTTCACCAGCATCGGACTCGAGTTCCGGCTCTCGTCCCTGAGGGAGGCGGGGTGGCGCCCGATCGGAGTCTTCGGTGCCGCGACCGTGTTCAACCTGCTGGTCGGCCTGTTGCTGGCGATCCTCCTCTTCCGGGGGTTCTCCTTCTGACGCCCCGGCCGGTCGTCCTGTCCGGTCGTCCCGGCCCGTGACGGGCGAGGGGCGCGGCGCCTCCCCCCCCCCAGGGAGCGCCGCGCCCCTCGCGGCACACGGGTGCGGTGCGGTCCGCCGCGCGTTCTCCGAGAACCCCGCGCGGCGGACCGCCGGGTCAGTCCCCCCGCTCGGGGACCGACGTCGGGGGGCCGTGGTAGATGTAGCCGACCTTGCGCACCGTGGCGATGCGGCCCCCGGCCCGGCCGAGCTTGCGGCGCAGGCGGTGGATGTGCACGTCGATGGTGCGGGAGTGCAGCTCTCGGCTGGTGCCCCAGACCCGCTCCATGAGCTCGCCCCGGGTGACCGCGCGGCCGGGGGAGGCGGTCAGGCACTCCAGGAGCTCGTACTCCTGGAAGGTCAGCTCGACTTCGGCGCCCCGCGACCACACCCGGCGGGAGTCGCGGTCCAGGAGGAGGTCTGCGCCGGTCTCGGGGGCCGGGGGCGCTCCGGGGTGCGGTTCGTCGACGACGACGCCGTACACCAGCATGTACCGACCGCTCTCGGGTAGCGGGAGCACCCCGAGGAGCGAGTGGTCGCCGTCCGGCGCCTCCGGACCGGAGGAGGCGGGGGGCGCGACGGCGGCCAGGGCCGGGTGGCTCCGTGTCGGTGCGGGGCGGGCGGCGGCTCGGGGAGGTGCGGTGTGTGCGCTGAGCATGGGTCCATCATGCTTCTGATTTCAGGCAAAAGCTACCGGATTAGTGGGTAATTTTCGCCGCTGTGGGAAAGACCACGGATGGCCTGGTGTGAAACGGATATTTCCTACCAAGAAGGTGGTCTAGTCTCTGGTACCAACACGCCCGCGCCCCACCAGGGCGCCGGCACCCGCCGGCTCCGGGCCCACCGACGCCGGACGCCCCCCGCCATCCTCCGTCCCACGACCACGAAGGAGTGCACCATGCGCTCGACCCCGATCCTCATCGGCGCGGCCACCCTGGCCCTGGCCCTCACCGCCTGCGGGGCCCCCAGCGAGCAGTCCTCCGGGTCCGCGGAGGCGGGGGAGTCCGGGAAGGGCCCGCTCCGGGTCGGTGTCAGTCCGGTGCCGCACGGCGACATCCTCGCCTTCATCGACGAGAACCTCGCCGAGGAGGCCGGGCTGGAGTTGGAGATCGAGGAGATCGCCGACTACAACACGCCCAACGCCGGGCTGGTCGAGGGCGACCTGGACGCCAACTACTTCCAGCACCGCGCGTTCCTCAACGAGTGGGTCGAGAACGGGCCCGACGCGGAACTCACCTACGTCACCGACGTGCACATCGAGCGACTGGGTCTGTACTCCGAGGCGGTGGAGGACGCGGCCGACCTGGCCGACGGTGCCGAGATCGCCGTCCCGAACGACCCGGCCAACCTCTACCGGGCGCTGACGATCCTGGAGGCCGAGGGTCTGATCACCGTGGACCCCGACGCCGGTGAGACCGCGACCGAGAAGGACGTCACCGACAACCCGGGCAACCTGAGGATCACGCCGATCGAGGCCGCCCAGATCCCGCGCGCGGTCGGCGACGTCGACGCGGCCGTCATCAACGGCAACTACGCGATCGAGGCCGAGGTCGCCGAGACCGCCAACGTCCTGGCCTGGGAGCCCGAGGGCGACGACTACGTCGAGAAGTACGCCAACGGCCTGGTCGCCCTCGCCGAGAACGCGGACGACGAGCGCGTCCAGCTGCTGGCGGAGCTGCTGCACGACGAGCGCGTCCTGGAGTACATCCAGGAGACGTGGCGGGGCGTGGTGCTGCCGGTCGACGCCGACGGCGCCATCGCGGAGTAGCGGTCGCGGGGCCTCGGCCCGACGCGCCGCCCGGCGCCCGTCCACCCCTTCGGGGCGGTGGAGCCCTCCGGCTCCGCCGCCCCTTTCGCGTGCTCGTGGGGTCACCGTCCGTGGTCAGCGGTGGGTAAAGTGGGCCGGGTCACAGGAATCGGCCCTGCCTGCTGTTCCACAAAACCTACTTATTAAGTAGAGTTTGGCCCGTTCTCCTCTCTGATCACCCGAAAGGGGCCCCCATGAGCCTGCGTAAGCCCGTACTTTCGGTCGCCGCCACGGTACTGGCGATCGGGATGACCGCCACCGCCTGCGGAGCGTCGGGTGGTGACACGGGAGACGGGGTCGACACCCTCACCCTGGGCTACTTCCCGAACATCACCCACGCTCCCGCCCTGGTCGGCGTGGAGAACGGCACCTTCGCCGAGGCCCTGGGCGACGTAGAGCTGGCCACCCAGACCTTCAACGCGGGCCCGGACGCCATCAACGCGCTGTTCGCCGGGGAGGTCGACGCCACCTTCATCGGCCCCAACCCGGCCATCAACGGCTGGTCGCAGTCGGACGGCACCGCCCTGCGGGTCATCGCGGGGTCCACCTCACGGGGTGCGGGCCTGGTGGTGCGGCCCGGAATCGACTCCGTCGACGACCTGCCCGGTACCACCCTGTCCACGCCCCAGCTGGCCAACACCCAGGACGTGGCGCTGCGCTGGTTCGCCCAGGAACAGGGCTGGGACGTCGACACCGAGGGCGGCGGGGACCTCTCGATCATCCCGCAGGACAACTCCGACATCGTCAACGCCTTCGAGCTGGGCGAGATCGACGGGGCCTGGGTGCCCGAGCCGCACCTGAGCCGACTCCTGGTGGAACTCGACGGCGAACTGCTGGTGGACGAGTCGGACCTGTGGGAGGAGACCGGCGGTGAGTTCGTCACGACGCACCTGATCGTCAACGCCGACTTCCTGGAGGCCCACCCCGACGTGGTCGAGGACCTCCTGCGCGGCCACGTCGAGACCGTCGACTGGATCAACGACAACCCCGAGGAGGCGCAGGCAGCCGCCATCGCCCACCTGTCCGCGGTCTCCGGTAGCGGCCCCAGTCCCGAGGTGGTCGCCTCGGCCTTCGGGAACACCGTCTTCACCGTCGACCCGGTCGCCCCCTCGCTCCGGGGCGGAGCCGAGCACGCGGAGTCCGTGGGGCTGCTCGACCCCGTGGACCTGGACGGCATCTACGCCCTGGAGCCGCTCAACAAGCTGCTCGCCGAGAACGGGCACACGGAGGTCGCCGGACTCTAGGTCCCGGGCGCGGATTCGACGGGGTCCGCGCCCGGATCGCCGCCCCCGGTGCTTTCACAAAACCTACTCATTAAGTAGAGTTTTTCCGTCCCTCCGCCACACCCGACAAGGACCCCTGAGATGCGCGTTTCCCCGACCCCGCTGAGAGCCGTCGCGGCCGCCCTGGCCGTGGGGCTGGCCGCCACCGCGTGCGGGGGCGAGGCCGAAGGGGCCGCCGCCGACGCCCTGACCCTGGGCTACTTCCCGAACATCACCCACGCCCCGGCCCTCGTGGGCGTCGAACGCGGAATCCTCGACGGAGCCCTGGGCGACGTCGAGCTCTCCACCCAGACCTTCCAGAACGGGCCGGACGCCGTCAACGCCGTCTTCTCCGGAGAGGTCGACGCCGCGTTCCTCGGCCCCAACCCGGCCGTCAACGGCTGGTCGCAGTCCGAGGGCGAGGCCCTGCACGTGATCGCCGGCGCCGCCACGCAGGGCACCGGCCTGGTGGTGCGCGACACGATCGAAACCGTCGACGACCTGCCCGGACACACCTTCTCCACACCCATGCTCGGCGGTACCCAGGACGTGGCGCTGCGCTGGTTCGCCCAGGAACAGGGCTGGGACGTCGACACCGCGGGCGGCGGGGACCTGTCGATCATCCCGCAGGACAACCCCGACACGGTCGACGCGTTCCGGCTCGGCGAGATCGACGGCGCCTGGATTCCCGAACCCCACCTGAGCCGGGTCCTGGCCGAGGACGACGCCCACCTGCTGGTCGACGAACCCGACCTGTGGCCGAGGACCGACGGGCAGTACGTCACCACGCTCCTCGTCGTCAGCGCCGCCTACCTGGAGGACAACCCCCGGGCCGTCGCCGACCTGTTGCGCGGGCACGTGGAGTCCGTCGACTGGATCAACGACCATCCGGAGGAGGCCGCCGAGACCTCCAGGACCCACCTGGAAGAGCTCACCGGTGGCGAACTCGACCCCGAGCTGACCACCGCGGCCTTCGAGAACGTCACGTTCACCGTGGACCCGGTCGCGCCGTCGCTCCTGGTCCAGGCGGAACAGGCCGAGGCCATCGGCCTGCTGGACCCCGTCGACCTCAACGGAATCTACGCCCTCGACCCACTCAACGACGTCCTGGCCGAGGCCGGGCACGAGCCGGTCGCCGGGCTGGAAGGGTAAGCGCACCATGACCGCCATCACCGAACCCCGGACCGGCACGAACGCCGTGGAGATCGACACCGTCTCCAAGGTCTTCGGCCGTGGCCGGGGCGCCGTCACCGCGATCGACGGCATGTCGATCACCGTCGGCACCGGGGAGTTCCTGGCCATCGTCGGCGCCTCCGGCTGCGGCAAGAGCACCCTGCTCTCACTGGTCGCCGGACTGGAACAGCCCACCACCGGCGCCGTGGACGTCGGAGACCACCGCGTCGCCATGATGTTCCAGGAGGCCGCGCTCTTCCCGTGGCTCACCGTGGGAGCCAACATCGAGGTTCCCATGAAGGTGAACAGGGTTCCCGCGGCCGAACGCCGCAGGCGGGTGATCGAGCTCCTGGACCTGGTCCGCCTGACCGGGTTCGAACGCAAGCGGCCCCACGAGCTCTCCGGCGGCATGCGCCAGCGCGTGGCCCTGGCCCGCGCCCTGGCCCAGGACGCCGACGTGCTGCTCATGGACGAGCCCTTCGGCGCACTCGACGCCATGACCCGCGACATCCTCCACGACGAGCTGGAGCGCATCTGGCAGGAGAGGTCGCTGACCGTCCTCTTCGTCACCCACAACGTGCGGGAGGCCGTGCGCCTGGGCGACCGCGTGGTGCTCCTGTCCAGCCGACCGGGGCGGGTCATCGAGGAGTTCACGGTGGACGGCGAACGGCCCCGGCGGATCGACTCCGTCCCCATCGCCGAACAGGCCGCCGCCATCACCGACCGACTGCGTGAGGAGGTTTCGCGCCATGCCTGAGACCGACGTGCGGGACCGCCAGGTCCAGGGGCTCGACGCCCTCGAACTCCAGCCCCAGAGGGGAGTCGGCGAACGCGGGGCCGCCGAGGTCGCGCGCGGGATCTGGTCCGCCACCTGGCCCAAGCTGGCGGCCGTGGTCATCGTGCTCGCGGCCTGGCAGGCGGTCGTGTGGTCCGGCTGGCGGACGGAGTTCGTCTTCCCCGGCCCCGACCGGGTGCTGCCCACCCTGTTCCACGAGGTCACCAGCCCCGAGTTCTGGACCGCCGTCCAGGTCACCATGCGCCGCGCCTTCGTGGGGTTCGTGCTGGCACTGGCCGTGGGCGTGGTCGTCGGACTCGCGGTGTCGCAGTTCAAGCCGCTGCGCGCGGCGATCGGCTCGCTGATCACCGGCCTCCAGACGATGCCCTCGATCGTGTGGTTCCCGTTCGCGATGCTGTTGTACGGCATCAGTGAGTCCGCGATCATGTTCGTGATCATCCTGGGGGCGGCCCCGTCGATCGCGGGCGGCCTGACCTCGGGCATCGACTACGTCTCGCCCTCCCTCCTGCGGGCGGGCCAGGTCATGGGGCTGCGCGGGGTCCAGCGCTACACGCTGCTGGTCATCCCGGCGGCACTGCCGATGTTCGTCACGGGGCTCAAACAGGGGTGGGCGTTCGCCTGGCGCTCGCTGATGGCCGGCGAACTGCTGGTCATCATCAACCAGCAGAACTCGATCGGCTGGGCGCTGAGCCAGGCCCGCCAGCTCAACGACGCCGAGCGCCTGCTCAGCTACATCATCATCGTGCTGGTCATCGGCATCATGATCGACGTCTTCTTCAGCTGGGCCGACCGTTCGCTGCGCCGCCGGTGGGGCATCACCCAGTAGCCAGCCCTGCCAGGGTGGCGGCTCCCGCGGCGGTGACCAGCACGCCCAGCAGGAGCCGCAGCCGCCGCTCCCCGAGTCGGCGGCCCAGTGCGGCGCCCACGAGGGCGCCCAGGGCGCCGCCCGCCCCCATCGCGACTCCCACACCCCAGTCGGGAGCCGCGGGGGCGGCGCCGAACCCGATCCGGTCGAAGACGGCGTAGGCGCACAGCCCCACCACGGACGTGACCAGGGTGGTGGTCAGCCCGGCCACGGCCGCGCGGGAGGCGGCCCACCCGCCCGCGACGATCAGGAGCGGGGCGAGCAGGGAGCCGCCGCCGATCCCCACGGCCGCGCCGAGCAGGGCACAGGTCCCGGCGGCCGCGGCCAGGGGGAGGCCGCCGCCGTGTCGGTGCCCGGGTGAGCCGGTGCCGGGCCGCGGGCGGGCCCGTGTCACGAGCAGGCGGGCGCCCATACCGAGCATGAGCACCGCGAGCAGACCCCGGAACAGCGCCGGGTCGGCCAGCCACGTCACGCGCACGGCCGCCCCCGCGACCGCGCAGGGCACCGCTGCCCCGGCCGCGACGAGGGGGCCGATCCCCGCACCGTGCGCGGAGCGGGCCAGTCGGCCGAGCCCGAACGGGGTGGACACCACGTTGTAGAGCAGGTTGGTGGCGCTGACCGCCGGGCCGTGCAGGCCGAGTACGCCAATCTGCACGGGCAGGAGCAGAACGGCACCGGAGACACCGACCGGCGTGGTCAAGGCGGCCACGCACAGGCCGGCCAGGGCGGCGAGGAGCAGGATCACGACGAAACCCTACCGTTGAAGTAGGAATTTCGGGGTGCTTCCGTCACGCGTACACGGCGTGGTACAGCTCGACCACCTCCTCGACGTCGGGCACCCTCGGGTTGTTGCCGGGCGAACCGGAGGCCAGCGCCTGCTCGGCCATCAGCGGCGCCAGCTCCCACCAGCGCTCGGCCCCGATCCCGTACTCGTGCGGGGTCGGTACCTCCAGCTCCTGGTTGAGCAGTCTCAGCTCCCACACGAGGGCGCCGGTGGCCTCTCCGTCGGTGCTGTCCGGGGCGGCCAGCCCCATGGCGCGGGCGCAGTCGGCGTACCGGGCGGGCGCGGAGGGCAGTGAGAACTCCGTGACGGCGGGCAGCAGCATCGCGTTGGACAGCCCGTGCGCCACCCCGAAGTGCGCTCCCACCGGACGGCTCATCCCGTGCACCAGGGCCACGCTGGAGTTGGAGAAGGCCATCCCCGCCTGGGTGGCGCCCACCATCACCGCCTCGCGGGCCGACCGGTCGCGCGGGTCGGCGTACACCGCCCTCAGGTGGGTGAAGATCGTCCGCATCGCCTCCCGCGCGAAGCCGTCGGAGACCGGGTTGGCCCGGACGCTCACGTACGCCTCGATCGCGTGGGTGAGGGCGTCGATCCCGGTGTCGGCGGTCAGCCGCCGGGGCATGTCCAGGGTGAGCTCGAAGTCCACCAGGGCGGCCCGGGGAAGCATCGCCAGCCCCGCGCACAGCATCTTCTCCCCGGACTCCGCGTCCGTGATGATGCTGTAGCGCGTGCACTCCGAACCGCTACCGGCGGTGGTGGGCACCGCCACCACCGGCAGTGCGGGCGAGTCCGTCACCGCGGGGGCCCGGTAGTCGCGCATCCGGCCGCCGTGCGCGCCCAGCAGGGCCACGGCCTTGGCGGTGTCGATGGGGCTGCCGCCGCCCACCCCGACCAGGGAGTCGAAGCCGCCCTCCCTCAGGGCCCGCACTCCCTCGTCGACCACGGTGGTCGTGGGGTCGGGGACGGTCTCGGCGAAGACGCCGGGGGACAGGCCGGCCCCCCCCAGCCCGACCACGAGCTGCCGGAAGAACGGCTGTCGGGCTATGAAGGGGTCGGTGACCAGGAGAGGTCGGGACAGTCCGAGGGAGTCCAGGGTCCCGGCCAGTTCGGCCGAGGCCCCCGCACCCACACGGATGACCTGGGGCAGGACGATGGAAGCGGACACTCGGGGTACCTCCGGGGGCGGTATCGGGCACCGGTGCCCCCGGAAAGGCCGGGGGCACGGATCGACCACCGGTACCTACCCCTCACTCCGGTTCGACTCCTCCCGGGTCGTACCGATTTCGTACCGACCCCTCCGTCGCGGGTCGCCCCCGGTCAGGCGTGGACGAGCGGCGTGTCCACGAGGTGCTCGGCCACGAACCAGGCCTCGAGTTCGTTGGTGCGGATCACGTCCGAGACCAGGACGTCGTTGGTGCCGTCGTCCCCCATCTCCTGCACGCGCGCGGCCGCGTCGTGGGCGTCCTCCAGGATGGCCTCGTGCGCCTCCAAGAGGCGGGACAGCATCGCCGGGACCTCCTCGACACCGTTCGGCGGCCGGGGGATGTGGGTCAGCTCCGCGACGTGTCTCGGGTCGCCCACCGCCACCCCGCCCAGGGTCTGCACGCGCTCGGCGACGGTGTCGATGAGCTCCGTCTGCTCGTCGGCGTGCTTGTCCATCAGCAGGTGCAGCTGGTAGAAGGTGTGACCCCGCATCAGCCAGTGGTGCTTCTTGTACATGTCGTGCAGGATGCGCAGGTCGCACAGCACCTGGTTGAGCCGCTGGCACGAGTACATGCGCGTGTCGTAGGACAGGCCGACCGGGAGCTGTCGGACCGTCCCGAACTTCTGGATCTCCTCGCCCCTCTGGTGCAGCCACGGCTGGCTGCTGCGCGGCTTGGGCGTTTGGCTCGAACTCTGATCGGCGGTGGTCACTGCGCTCCCCCTCAGGGTCGGTGTGCTGCTCGGGGCAGGGAGCCCCGCCAGCCAGTCTTGGTCACCGACCGTTGTCGGAAGAGAAAACGCACGCCATGCGGGGGCAAGGATTCAGGCGGCCGTGCGGTCGAACGCGACGGGGAGGGCGAACAGCCCGTGCATGATCATGCTGGGCCACCACCGCAGCTCGTCCTCGCGTACGGCGAGCCGCAGCCCGGGGAACCGCCGCAGGACGGCGGTCACGGCCACCCGCGCCTGCACCCGGGCCAGCCGCGCGCCCAGACAGAAGTGCGCGCCGTGCCCGAAGGACAGGTGCGAGGCCCCGCGCCCGGGGTCGAAGGAGTCCGGGTCCTCGTAGCGCTCCGGGTCGCGTCCGGCGGACAGGAGGGACACCAGGACCGGTTCGCCCGCCTCCAGCCGGACCCCGCCCACGGTCGCCGGTACGGCCGGGAACCGCCAGGTCGCGTTCTGCAACGGACTCTCCAGCCGCAGGGACTCCTCGATCGCGGGTCCGACCAGCTCGGGGTCCTCCCGCAGGCGCGCCATCTCCTCCGGGTGGCGCAGCAGGAGCAGGAACATGGTGCCGATCAGCGCGACCGTGGTCTCGTGCCCGGCCACGAGCAGCAGGAACGCCGTCGAGGTGACCTCGTCGCGCATGAGCTCGCCCGAGCGGTGCGCCTCCACCAGGTCGCCCAGGAGGTCGTCTGAGGGCGAGCGCAGCCGCGCGTCCACCAGCTCTCCCAGATAGGCGTCGAACCAGTCCGTGGCGGCGCCGATCGCGTCGAGCTCGTCCGGGGAGGAGGAGTCGATCACGGCCGCCTGCCGGTGGAACTCCGGCCGGTTCGCCCGGGGGACCCCGAGGATGTCGCAGATGATCGCGATGGGCAACGGGTAGGCCAGGTCCCGCACCAGGTCCGGGGCGGGCTCCCTCTCCACCGCGTCGAGGAGTTCGCCGGTGATCCGTTCCGCGCTCTCCTGCAATTCCCGGACCCGGCGCGGGGTGAACGCCCCGGCGGTCACACCGCGGAGCCGGGCGTGGTCGGGCGCGTCCGCGTTGACCATGCTGCGCACGAGACTGGGCCGGTGGTCGAAGGGCAGCCCCAGTCCCGCCCGGTACCAGACGGGGTCGGCGCGCGCCGGGTCCTTGAGCATGTTCGGGTCGGCCAGCACGTCCCGCGCGTCGCCGTACCGCGTCACCAGCCAGGCCCGCGCCCCGCCGGGCAGGTCGACGCGGTGGACGGGGGAGTGTTCGCGCAGCCACCGGTAGGCCGGGTGCGGGTCCGCCTCGAACCCGGGTCCGTGCGTGGCGGGAGGTGTGGGGGACATGGCGGGCCTCTCAACGGGGGGTGTCACGCCCGTTTCCTACCCGTCCGGGCCCCGTTCAGTACCCGTCCGGTCGGCCACGGCGCAGGCGGTCTCCAGGACGAAGCGGGGCCAGGGGCGGTGCGGGTCGTGGCCGGTCAGTTCCCGGACCCGTCGCAGCCGGTAGCGCAGTGTCTGGGCGTGGACGTGCAGCGACTCCGCCGCCGTGGTGGCCGCTCCCGTGTGGAAGTAGGCGCGCAGTGTCTCCAGCAGGTGCCGGTGTTCGTGGGTCAGCAGGGGGCCCAGCACCACGCGGCGTACGGTGGCGGGGGTGACGGTGCCCCCGTTGATCAGCGCCAGCACGTGGGCGTCGGCCTCGCGCAGCAGACCGTCCGGCTCGAAGGCGTGCGGGGGCGCGGTCTCCACGGCCCCGTCCGCCAGGCGGTACGCACCGGACAGGTCCGCGAGTCCGCGCGGCTCCAGGACGCAGGCCCGCCATCCCCGGCCCACCAGGGAGGCGGTGACCGTCCCGGCCTCCTCGGGAGCGGTCAGGACCACCACCCGGCCCGAACGCGTGGTCACCAGGGGGTCCGCGGCGTCCGGTGAGGCCTGCGCCAGCAGCTCCAGACCCACCGCCACGGTGGCGTCCGCGACGGACACGGGTTCGGCGACCACCAGCACCGCCGGGTCGGGCGGGCTCAGACCCAGGGTCCGCGCCCGGTCGCGGACGGCCCCCCGCGAAGCCTGGCGGCCGATCAGCAGGTCGTCCAGGAGTGCCCGCCGTGCCCGTTCGCGGTCCGCGTCCAGGCGCTGGGCGGCCTCGGCGTGGCCCGTTTCCAGGCTCTCGGAGATCTGGTCGAGGGAGGTCAGCCAGAGTTCGCTGAGGGCGAACACGTCCGCGGCGTCGAGGGTGTGGCCCGCCCGTTCGCGCAGGAGCCGCACCGCGGCGGCCGACCCGACCCGGTGCGCGCGCACCACGGCCCCGATCGAACGGCCGTCGGCGGCCCGGGCCCGGCCGATCCCCCGGAGCCGTTCCACGTCCTCCGGGGGCAGCCGGAGCTCCCCGCGCACCCACAGCTCCAGCGAACGCCGGACCAGCCATCCGGTGATCGCCCGCACCTCCGCGAGTTGGGAGCCGTGGAGCGCCCGGTAGGCGGGCACTTCGGTGTACACCTCGGTGACGATCCGCTCCACCAGATCCGCCCGGTCGCGTTCCAGTGCGACGCTGACCCGCGCGCGCTCGTCGCGCCCCATGCCCTCCCCGTCCGTACCGGCGCCGTGGCGCCCCCGGCACCGCCGCGCGCGGTGCCCCGCCCGAGGGGCGGAGCGGGCAGCCTATCGCCCGCGCGCGTCTGCGGCCGAGACCGGCCATCCGGGTAAAAACCGTGCACATGCGCGGCGCAGCCTCAGGGGTCGGCCCGCGCTGACATGGCAGTATGCGCACACGAGCCCGGGTGAGAACGCGTGTCCAACACCGAGCGACGGCGTGCCGGGTGCGCCGCTCACACCGGTCGGGTCGGGGGAACGGCCTGACCGGACGGGGAAACGGGGGATGAGGACGATGACGGTTCCCGGCATCACGCTGAACAACGGGCTACGGATGCCGCAGCTGGGATTCGGTGTGTGGCAGGTGCCCGACGACGCCGTGATCGAGGCGGTCTCGCACGCCCTCGCGGCGGGCTACCGCAGTATCGACACCGCCGCCGCCTACGGCAACGAGCGGGGGGTGGGCGAGGCACTGCGGAGCTCGGGGCTGCCGAGGGAGGACGTGTTCGTCACCACCAAGCTCGCCAACTCCGACCAGGGCTACGACGCGGCCCTGCGCGCCTTCGACACCAGCGCGGACCAGCTCGGCGTGGAGGTGGTGGACCTCTACCTCATCCACTGGCCGCTGCCCGAACGCGACCTCTACGTGCCCACCTGGAAGGCGCTGGAGCGCCTGTACGCGGAGGGGCGCGCCCGCGCCATCGGCGTGTGCAACTTCCAGCGCCCGCACCTGGAGAGGGTCATGAAGGAGGGCGGGATCACGCCCATGGTCAACCAGATCGAGCTGCACCCGCTGCTCTCCCAGGGGGAGCTGCGCGGCTTCGACGCCGACCACAACATCGCCACGGAGGCCTGGAGTCCGCTCGGTCAGGGGGAGCTCCTGCGCCACCCGCTCGTCACCGAGATCGCCGAGGAACTCGGACGCACCCCGGCGCAGGTCCTGCTGCGGTGGCACGTGCAGCTGGGCAACGTGGTCATCCCGAAGTCGGTGACCCCGGAGCGCATCCGCTCCAACTTCGACGTCTTCGACTTCGAACTGTCGGAGGAGGACATGGAACGCCTCGACGGCCTCAACGAGGACCACCGTTTCGGGCCCGACCCGGACACCTTCGACGCGGACTGAGGCGGACACCGACCCGGCCGACGGCGCGGTCGGGCCGTGTTCGGCGCGGCCTAGCGGAGCTCGCGGAGCCTGCGGGCCCCCGCGAGGGTGGCGTCGATGCCGTCACGGCGCACGCGGGCGACGTACACGCCGCCGCCGACGAAGATGGCGAGGAACAGCCCGACCACGGCGGTCAGGGCCAGCACGGACAGCACGGAAGAGATCATGCGGCCATGGTAGCCGCATGTCGGACGACGCTCTCACCGGGGGAGTCCCGGGTGCGCGCCGAGCGAGACGGAGGGTCCGCCGATGGACCGGACACCGCACGAGATCATCAACCCGCTCTCCCTCCCCGACCCCGTGGGCTACTCACACGCCCTGGTGGTGAACCCGGGGCGCACGGTCTACGTGGGCGGCCAGACCGCGCTGCGCTCCGACGGAGTGCTCACCGGCGCATCGCTGGTGCAGCAGTTCGACCACGCCCTGGCCAACGTGGTGGAGGCACTGCGCGCGGCGGGGGCCCGGCCCGCGCACGTGGTGAGCATGCGCGTCTACACCACGTCGGTGGGCGTCTACCGGGTCAACCTGAAGGCCCTCGGCTCGATCTACCGCCGCCACATGGGCCGCTACTACCCGCCGATGGCCGTCCTCGGCGTCACGGAGCTGCTGGAGAACCGGGCCCAGGTCGAGCTGGAGTGCGTGGCGGTGATCCCGGAGGCCAGCGACGACGCGGAGCTCGCGGAGGGGGAACCCCGCGAGCTCGTGGAGGAGGTCGACGACCCGTTCGTGGACGATCCAGCCACGGAGGAGCCCGAGGAGGGGTCCGAGGAGTCGCGGATCTGACCCGTGGGCCCCGGGCGGGTGGTGTCCGTGCCCCGCCCGGAGCGCCCCCTCACCGTCCGGGTGAGCGCACCAGGAGCACCGCGGCCACGCACACGGCCATTCCGGCCAGCGCTCCCGGGCCCACCGGGTCGCCGAACATCAGCCAGGTCCACACCAGGGTGGTCGGCGGGGTCAGGTAGAGCAGCGCCGACACCCGGGCGACACTGGTCCGGGCCAGGTTGACCCAGTACAGCCCGTACCCGCCGAGGGTGGACAGCACGACCACCCATGCCACCGCGGCCCAAAAACCCGGTGTGGCGGGCGGTGCCAGGGTCCCCGTCGAGGCCGCGAGGCCGGTGAACAGCACCGCGCTCACCGCGCACTGCACGGCCAGCGCCTCCATCAGGCTCCCGCCCGGGCGCGAGCGCCGTTCCACCAGGGTCGCGGCCACCAGGGACAGCATCGCTCCGAACGGGAGCGCGTAGGCCCACCACGGGGCGGCACCGGCCCTGAGCAGGTCCGCGCCGACCACCAGGCCCACTCCGGCCAGGCCCACCACCAGGCCGAGCACCTGTCGCCCCCGGACGCGCTCGCCGAGCAGCGGCACCGCGAGCGCCGCGGCCACCATCGGCTGGAGGGCGGCCACCAGCGCACTCGTTCCCGCGGGCACCCCCGCCTCGGCGGCGGCGACCACCCCGTACAGGTACCCGGCCTGGGCCAGCAGACCCAGGAGCGCGTGCAGGGCCAGGTCGCGCGGTGCCATGCGCGCCCCCCGCCACAGGCACCACCCCACCAGCAGCGCGCCCACCACCAGGAAGCGCCAGGCCAGCAGGGTGGTCGCCGGGGCCTGCCGGGTTCCCAGCTCGGCGCCGACGAACCCCGAGCTCCACATGACCACCAGCCCGGCGGCCAGCAGGAGGGGGAGCGCGGCGCCGGCGCGGGAGCGGTTCGTCGGGTCCGGTCGGGTGCTCTGGTGCGGGGTCGAGACGTCCATGGGGCAGAGGTAAACACACCGGTCGGTATACTCACAATGTAGTCACGGGGAAGGAAATCCGAACATGGCCAGCGTCACCACGTCACCCCAGCTCACCCCGGCCGCCCGCCGCGTCCTGGACACCGCCTCCGAGCTCTTCTACACGCGGGGCATCAACACCGTCGGCATGGAACTGGTCGCCGAACGCGCCGGAGTCACCAAGAAGACCATCTACGACCGGTTCGGCTCCAAACAGCGGCTGGTCGTCGCCTACCTGAGGGCCCGCGACGCCCGATGGCGCGACTTCCTGGCCGCCCGGATCGACCCGCGGGCCACACCGCGCGCACGCGTCGCCGCGACCTTCGAGGCCCTGGACGCGTGGATGCGCGAGGAGAACGAGCGCGGATGCGCCATGGTCAACGCCTACGCGGAACTGTCGGAG
Organism: Nocardiopsis sp. NPDC006938; assembly: GCF_042869555.1. Taxonomy (NCBI): domain Bacteria; kingdom Bacillati; phylum Actinomycetota; class Actinomycetes; order Streptosporangiales; family Nocardiopsidaceae; genus Nocardiopsis; species Nocardiopsis sp. NPDC006938. Next base: position 124,238 of record NZ_JBIAGA010000014.1, read on the forward strand.
CCCGAACATCCCGGCCGCACCGTCGCCGAGGAACAGAAGCGGTGGCTGCGCGACCTCTACGCCGGGCTCGCCCGTGAGGCCGGCGCCACCGCGCCCGAGGAGCTGGGGGAGGTCCTCGCCATGCTGCACGAGGGAGCCGTCGTGGCGCGCAACGTCACCGGGACCGCCGACGCCGCCCTGACCGCCCGGGCGGCCGGGAACGCCCTGCTCACCGCCCACGGGGTGTCCGAGTGAACCCGTCCCCCTACAGGTAGCCCAGGCGGGAGAGCTCGTTGCGGGCCACCCCGTGCACGTCGCCGTGGTCGTCGCGGGACAACCGCTCCCGCCACGAGCCCACGCCCCAGGAACGGTCGGCCAGCAGTTCGCTGGCCGAGACCCGGGCACCGGTGAACCCGAGCAGCCGCTCGGCGGTCTCCACCTCCCGACCGTGCACGTCCTCATAGCGCAGGGTCATCAGCTGGTCGGGGCCGATCTCCTTGCGCAACCGAGCGGACATGCGCACCGCGCCCCGCCAGCGCATCGCGCACTTGGTCGCCACCGAACCGTCCGTGAACGCGCCCAGGTCCGACTCCTCCTCCAGACCGAAGAAGTGGTTGGGGAACTCGTGGTCCAGCTTCATGAAGCTGGGTTTGAGCCAGGCCAGCGACCGCTCGTCCTCCATCATGTCCGCGACCACGTCCCGCCCGTCCCGGATGATCTGCACGAAGCGCGCGTCGGGGAAGGCGGCGTGCAGGGCGTTCGCGGAGTACAGCAGATCGGGGCTGGCGTCGCCGTAGCGGAGCGCGGAGGCGCTGTGCGCGCAGGGCTCGGCCGAGGCGTTGGCGGGAACCCCCGCGCCCGGCCCCGGGCAGCGGGGGCAGGTCAGGGGAGTGAGCTGCCAGCTCTCCGCGTAGGCCTCGCGCAACAGGGTCGCGGTGCCCGACACCTTCTCCTGGGCCAGGGAGGGGCGTCTGGCCACGGCGTAGACCGCGTTGAGCACGCCCGGGGAACCGGCGCCGAGATGGAAGCCGGGGGCTCGGGCCAGGGCGTGGGCGATCACCGGGACCCCGGAGTGGGGTGCTCCGAGCACGAACACGGGGCGCTCGACCTTGGTCCCGTTGACCACGAGGATGTAGGAGGGCTGCTTCATGATTGTGTCGTATTTTTGCACCCTTTGCCCTCCTCGTGTGCATCGGTCGGTACCTGGAGGCACCCGCCCCACACGTTCCCCGAGGTTAAGGGCAGGAACGGTCCGGAAAGCGCCGTGCTACGCCAAGACCGGGGAAAGCCCCGCAAAGACGCTGTAAGAATGGGGTATGGCCTCGATGACCGACGACACCACGCCGTTCCACGACCCCGAGGGGTACGAACGGGCGGCGGAGCTGCTCGCCCGCGCGCGACGCATCACCGTCCTGACCGGCGCCGGAGTGTCCACGGACTCCGGTATCCCGGACTTCCGCGGCCCGCACGGGCTGTGGACCACCGACCCGGACGCCGAGGCGATGTCGGACATCGACAGCTACATGGGCGACGTCGACGTGCGCCGCCGCACCTGGCTGGCCCGCCGCGCCCACCCGGTCTGGCGCGCCGAGCCCAACGCCGCCCACAGGGCCCTGGCCGACCTCGCCGCCTCCGGGCGCCTGCACGCCCTCGTCACCCAGAACATCGACGGTCTCCACCAGCGGGCCGGGGTCCCCGCGGACGAGGTCGTCGAGGTCCACGGCACCATGCTCCGGGTGACCTGTATGTCCTGCGGGCTGCTCAGCCCCAGCCCCGAGGTGCTCGACCGACTGGACGAGGAGTCCGACCCCCACTGCGTCGTGTGCGGGGGCATCCAGAAGACCGACACCATCTCGTTCGGCCAGCGCCTGGACCCCGAGGTCCTCGAACGCGCCGCGCGGGCCGCCCGCGAGTGCGACGTGTTCGTGGCCGTGGGCACCTCCCTCACGGTGCACCCGGTGGCCGGGCTGTGCGACGTCGCCATGATGGCGCGGGCCTCGCTGGTGATCGTCAACGCCGAGCCCACGCCCTACGACGACTACGCCAGCGCGGTCCTGCACGACCCCATCGGCGACGTACTCCCGGCCCTGGTCGAACGGGCCCTGGCGGACTAGGGCGTGTTTTTCAGATCATTCCGCGCTCGCGTGGCCAGGCTGCCTCTCGCTGCGCCGATGAAGCTCGGACAGCCAAACCCGGGCTGACCTTCGCTCATCGTCTTGCGAGAGATGGCCTGGCGGCCGCTCGCGGAGCTGGCGGCTCCGCCGCCAGAAGGCGAAAGCACCCAAAAAACACACCCTAGGAGCGGCCGTCCGGCGGCGGCCCGGCCGAGCCGAAGGGCGGGGTGGACCGTCTGACCCTGCGAACGCGGGCCGGACGTTCGTCCTCGGCGTCGGCCGCCGGACGCGCCGCCGGTGAACCAAGGACACGACTTCTCCAACGCAGGAGCAGGCCCGCGTCCCAGTGATCGATGTGAGGGCGCAGCTGATCCAGCAGCAGGACCACGGACCCGGTCGAGGCTCGGAGCCGGTCGTCGATGTCCCGACACCTGTTGAGGAAGTCCATCACCTGCTTCTCCAGGATCGTCCTCCGGTCCAGGTGCGACGGCCACAGCGCGAGGTCCTCCATCGCCTGACGGAGCGTCACGAGTTCGACCCCGCCGAGCACGGGACCGGCCAGGAGCCGCTCATAGCTCCGGAGCCGCTCCGGCAACTGGTGTTCGGTGAGCTGGTCGAGGGGTTCCAGGCGCAGCCGCAACACCTCGTGGGTCTCCACCCAGGCCTTCCCGTCCTCGTCCGTCAACCAGGTGCCGATGTCGTGGGAGACGTGGCGCATGTAGGGGGTCAGGAGCAGCGCGAGCCGTGAGGCCGTTCCGTTGGCCCGGATCGCCGTGGACCGCAGCAGCCGGGAACTCACCGTCCGGTACGGCACCTCCACCTCGTACGGGTTGAAGGTCGCGGGGTTCCCGGGGGAGTCGGCGCGCAGTTCGAATCCCACGCACTCGCCGAGGTTGACCGGTTCGCCGTGGTCACGGCTGAGCACGCTGTGGGGCCGCCGCAGATCCCAGTATCCGAGGTGACGCATGCGCACGAGGTCGACGATGCCGAACCACTGGGAGGCGGACAGCGCCCGCCACAGCGACACCGTGCGCCGCCAGGAGTGCCAGGTGTCGGTGGCGTCGGGGTAGAGGCGCTCCAGGGGGATCGGCCCCTCGCTCACCAACACGAGCAGGGTCACCAGGTTGGCCGTGTACCGGGCCTCGCGTCCGGTGACGGGCAGCCGCACCGGCTCGTACCCCGCGAACGATCGGTTCGGCGCTGGGAAGGGAGCCTCCCGGAACAGTTCCACCAGCAGTTCCAGGACCTCCTCGCGTAGCCCCGGCTCCCCCTCCAGCCGCCGAGTGAGGAGCTCGTCCAGGAAGCCCACGACCCGGTCCCGGCCAGCGAAGGCGGCGAAGGAGGCCAGCGCGTACAGCTCGCCGTCGTCCAGGTGCGCGACGCGGCTCCGGCGCCGGGACGCCCGGGACCGGTCCTCCACCAGCTCCTCCAGGACCGCGACGACCATGCGGGCCACCAGGTACTCGCCGAACGTGGCGTGCAGGAACTCGAAGGCGCTGCTGGTGCCGTCCGTGGTCTTGGACCGCGCCTCGTGGACGAAGAAGAACCGGCCCAGAACCTGGTGGGCGGGGGCGATCCGGCCGTGCAGATCGGGGTGGTCGGGGCGGTGGGCCGACTCCGGCATGAGGGCGGCCAGGTCCTCGTCCAGTTCGTCGGCGCGCACGCTCTGGCGGCTCCGGGCGAACATCGCCATCGCGGTCACCTCCAGCCTGCGCAGCTCGTCCTCGACCGCCCGTTCGAGATCGCGCCCGCCCAGGTGGGGCCGGTGCTTGTCGACCTCTCGCCGGGCGAACATGGTGAGCAGCCGCTCGTACAGCTCCCCGTGGGAGAGTTCCTCCGAGGCGTGCATCAGGGCGTTGTCGTGGGCGTCGTAGACCAGCAGCATGATCAGGAGCAGCGGCTGTTCGGCCAGGTCCCGGTAGCGGAGCACCGTTTCCAGCGGCAGGGGTTCCAGGTCGGACGAGGCGAGCGCGTCGGCGTTGGCGTCGTTCCAGACCCCGAGCATCCGTTCGATCCGGGCGTCGTCGAAGGGCTCCAGGCGGATGACGGTCGTCCCCACGGGAAACCGCGCCCGGTCGGCCACCAGGGTGCGGCTGGTGACGATCACCGCCACCGGCTGACCCAGGGCCTCCTGCCTCTGTTGGAACTCCTGGACCCGTTCGAGGTAGTCGGAGCGGTCGACCCCGGTCGCCTGGAGGAGTTCGTCGAAACCGTCCAGGACGATCACCGGCAGCGCGCCGTCGGCGTCGTCGGCCATCTCCCGCCAGGACACCGGAGTGTGCAGGTCGGCCCGTAGCCCCTCCTCGATCTGCACGTGCAGGGGCGCGTTGGCGCTGACCGATCGCAACTCCACCCGGACGGGCAGGAAGTCCTCCGGCGGCAGCTGGGCGGCGAGCATCTCGGTGAACTTGGACTTGCCCGCCCCGGGGTGTCCGAGGACCACAGTGGGGAACTCCCTGGCCCGTGGGTGGGTGATCAGGGAGGCGACGGCGCCCTGGAGGTCGTCCCGGACGGGGACGTCCTCCCACCACGCGTCGCTGGCCGGGTTGGGGTTGCCGTACTCCTGCGCCAGGGCGATCCGTGCTCGCGGCGGGACGTAGGCGGTACGCAGCGAGGGGAGCGACAGACCGGACGGCACGTCGTTCGAGCGCAGCACCGGCCGGTCCAGCACGGTCTGGTAGGACGCGGTCAGCTCGCGCCTGCGGCGGGTGACCGGACGCCCGGAACCGATCCGGGTCAACTGTTCTCGCAGCTCGGAGAGGCCGGTGCCGATCTCGCGGCGGGTCCGCGCGTGCTCGTCCAGGTGCAGCCACATCCCGAACTCGGGGACCTCGGCCGCGAGCCGCCGGACGTTCTCGTCGAGGTGGCGGGGGGCCAGGAAGGCCATGGCCTCCGTGAACCTGCGCATCAGCGGATGGGTCTGCGTGGTGATCCCGTAGCGTTCGGCCACCGCCAGACCACAGACGAAGTGCGCGATGTCGACCGCCGCGAAGTCGCGGACGAACGCGCCGTGGTCCTCGGGGGAGGACGCGATCGGGAACGCCGTGCCCAACCCCGGGAACGCGTCCAGACCGTCGCCCAGCACGGCGAACTGCTCCTGCGAGGTGATCTCCAGGTCGTCCAGCCCGAAGGGCATGCCGATCCGGGTGAAGGCCTCGTCCGCCGCCTCGAAGGCCGAGGTGACCACCAGGACCTGGTACGCGGCCTGTATCCTCTCGGTCCGCGACTGGCGGCTCCGCCCCCGCAGCCGGCCGCCCAGCCCCTCCAACAACCGACGGCCCCTGCCCACCAGGGCGCCGCGCAGGCCGAACAGGTCGGGGACGCCCACCAGTCCCAGGCCGCCGTCGGCCACCTTCTCCGCGAGGTCGAGGACCTCCGAGTCGCCGTCGCCGAGGATCGTGAGCGCGTCACTGTAGGTGAGCCGTCGGGCCATCGTGTGCCTCTTCCACGTCCGGGGGTGCCTGGGGGCGGGAACGCGATCGGACCCGACACCGGGGGAGGCGTCGAGTCCGCACGTCAGAAGGGGTGTCGCGGGTATGGGGTTGTTCGTTGGGCGGGCGCCCAGGGGGGAGCGGCCCACCACGGGTGGGACGCCCTACGGCAGCTGCCAGTTCACCGGCTCGGCGCCCTGTTCGGTGAGCATCTGGTTGGTCCTGCTGAACGGCCGGGAACCGAAGAACCCGTTGCGGGCCGAGAGCGGGCTCGGGTGCGCGGACTCCACGCACGGGACCCCCGGCATCATCGGCCGCAGGTTGCGGGCGTCACGCCCCCAGAGAATGGCCACGAGCGGCTTGCCACGCTCGGCCAGGGCCCGGATGGCCTGCTCGGTGACGGCCTCCCAGCCCTTGCCCCGGTGCGAACCGGCGTTGCCCGGAGCCACCGTCAGGACCCTGTTGAGCAGCAGGACGCCCTGCTCGGTCCACGGGGTGAGGTCGCCGTTGGAGGGCATGGGGGTGCCCAGGTCCTCGCCCATCTCCTTGTAGATGTTGCGCAGGCTGGCGGGCAGGCGCACCTCCGGGGCGACGGAGAAGCTCAGCCCGACGGCGTTGCCCGGGGTGGGGTAGGGGTCCTGGCCCACGATGAGCACACGCACGTCGTCGAAGGGCTGCTGGAAGGCGCGCAGGACGTGGTCCCCGGCGGGCAGGTAGGTGCGACCCTCGGCGACCTCCTGGCGGAGGAAGTCACCCATAGCGGCGATCTGGGGGGCGACCGGCTCCAGCGCCTTCGCCCAGCCGCTGTCCATGATCTCGTTCAGGTCCTTGTTCGACATGGCCAGAACACTAGCGCCAGCCGCGGACAACCACGGCCGCTCCGGAGGTTTCGCCCCGAAGCGACACCGGTTGGAGACCTCCCGGTACCGGGGTCACGCGTACAGGTCGAGGAGGAGTTCCGCGAGGGCGTAGAGCACGGCGACGCCGAGAAGGGCCCGGACGAGGGCGGCGGACACGGCCACACTTCGGCTGACCGCCCGCAGCCGCCGGTTGGCTCGGTGGAGGCGCTCCCGCCTCGCCTCCAGATGCCGTTTCAGCTCCACCCGCTGTTCCCCGGCCCGCCGCTCCGCATCGTCAACGCGCTCCCGGAGGTCACGCAGGTGCCGACGGGCCTCCGCCGGACCGACGACGGTCTCGAGCCGTTCCGGGTGGTCGGCGGCGGGCATGGCACCGTGGACGTGCCGCTCGTGGTCGCGGACGGCGGCCAGCCGTTCCCGGAGCGAGGCGCGGCTGATCTCCAGTTCGCCCTCACTGCGTTTCAGCAGCAGGGTCGTCACCACCAGGCGGTCGGTGGCGTGGATCGCCCGCCGCTGGCAGACGAGGTGCACGGCCTTCAGGGCCACCAGCACCGGAAGGGAGACGACGATCAAGACAGCGGCGGCCGCGCTCTCGGGAGACATGGAGGCCTTTCCTCGGGTCAGAGCTCTCGAAAACCGAAGGGGAGCGTCTCCTCGGAGCGGGCTCTGGAGGCGAGGAGTTCCCTCGCGGCGTACTCGTCCGCGACCGTCCGCTCCGGGGACTCCTGTCGTGACGACACACGGCTCAGCGACGTGATCCTGAGCCGCAGTGCCGTGTCCGCCCGAGCGATCTCGTCCCTGCGCTTCTGGTGGGACTCCAGGACCCCCTCCAGCGAATCCAGGTCCTCCAGTTCGGGTGATTCGACGCCCGCGGCGTCGACCCTCAACGCGTGCACCACGGAGACGACGATCAGCACCATCGCGACCATCAGGGCGGCCAGGAGGAGCGTCGAACTGACGGGAGCTGTCACTGCCGCACTCCAGGGGAATCGGAGAACCCGTGGTCGAGGGTCTGCCCGGCTTGGTCGACGAGGTCGTTCCTGGAGGACTCCCACCGGTCCTCCATGTTCGAGGAGGGCCCCGGCGTGGCCGGTGGCGGCGCGGAGTGGACCCGCACGACCTCCCGCAGGACGTCCCGGTACCGGTCCTCCGGAGCCCCGGCCCGTTCGAGTGCCTCCGCCCCGGTACCGCCCACGGCGTGTTCGGCCTCGGTCAGCGCCCGCTCCAGCTCACGGCCCCTGCGCTCGGCGTTGAGCAGCAACTCCCGGGCCGTCGTGACGTAGCGGTTGGCCCGCTCGATCACCGACCTGACGCGGTGCTCCTGCTCCTGGGTGAGTCCGGGCAGTGAGACGACCTCGTAGGTTCCATCGTCCCTCCTGCTCACGTTTCCGGCGACCTGGAGGGGCTCGAAACGCACGTTCAGTGTCGCGAGCCGGTACTCGAAGTCCCGCCTGGCCGATCCGAGCCTGTGAGAGAGCCACCGCACGGACTGGTCGTCGCGTCGCGCGTCGCGGCGTCCGTTCTCGGCGATGGTTTGACGGCGGCGCTCGATGTCCCACAGCAGACTCCGGGACTCTCGGCGAAGGGTGTGCAGCGCGCTCCTCTTCTCCAGCGAGGTGAGGCGCAGCTGACGCTTCTCGTTCTCCCGCTTCAACAGGTGCAGCCTGACACTGCCGACCACGTTGAAGACCGCGGCGCCGACGAACAGGACGGCCGTGACGACCAGGAACGCGGTCACGGCTCACCCTCCGTCCGGCCCTCGCCCGGCTCCCGGGAACCTCGCAGCGCCCTGGCGGTCGTCTCGAGGATCTCCCGTTCCGCCGCACTCGACTCAGGGAAGGCGTCGTCCATCTCGCGCAACACCTCGACCTCACGCTCAACGGAGTCGATCGCGCTCCTGACGTGTCCGGACCGCCTCGAGGCCGCCAACGCGATCTCCTCGTAGGTCGCGGACAGCTGCGTCAGGGAGTTTCGGACGCCGATTTCCGGGCCGTCCATCACATCCAGTCGGGCCGTCTTCTGGTCCTCCTCAGTCCTCTCACCGTGGCCCTGGAGAAAGCCGTGCACGGCGTTGCTCAGCAAGATGACGACCACGGAGGCCGCCATGGCGTAGACCGCGAAGTCCTGGAGCACGGGGCCCTCTCCGGTGACGGTGATGGTTCTGGGGACCTGTTCTGAGGACAGTGTTCCGCCCTCGCCCTCCGAGTGCCAGAGTGGATACCCCACGTGACCGCTTCCGGCCAGCGCGCGGCACTCGGGACCGCTCCGCCGGTGCGGTCAGCGGCGGGCGCGCTCGCGCCACCGCTCGAGTCGGGCGCGGGCGAGGCGGGTGTGTTCGGAGCCCTCCCCGTGCAGGCGCGCGTGCAGCGCTACCAGGTCCTCGTACCCGCGCACGGCCTCCGCGGGACGCCCGGCCGCCCCCAGGTAGGCCGCCCGGTAGTGCAGGGCGCGCAGGGTCAGCGGATCGCCTTCCCCACGTGCTCGGACCAGGTCGGGGACCAGCTCGCCCAGTTCCCGCACGGCGCCGGACGGGTCGCCCGACTCACCCAGTTCGAAGGCGAGGTACAGCCGTGTGGTGTGCACCCTCTCCGCGTCCGCCCCGTGCGCCGCCACCAGGTCCGGAATCAGGGCGGCGTGGGTCCGGGCGGCCAGCGCGTGGTTCCCGGCGCGGCCCGCGTTCGTCGCCAGGTAGTAGCGGGCGGCCAGGCTCTCCGGGTGGCACGGACCGTACAGCCGGAGAAGGTCGGGCAGCAGAGCCTCGAAACCGCGCACCGCCCGCTCGTGGTCCCCGCCCTTGCCCGTCGTGTACGCCTCGCGGCGGCGGGCCCGCAGGGTGTCGGGGTGGTCGGGGCCGAACACGGAGTGCAACGCGGGCAGCAGGTCGCGGAGCTCCCGTGCGGCCCGGTCGAACTCACCGGCCGCCGCGCGCTCCCGGGCCGCCGCCGCCCTCGCGCGCAGCCGGTCCGGGTCGGTCTCCTCCCGCGGGGCGGTTCCCGGCGGGAGCGCCTCCTCGGTGTACGGGAGGGTGGGGGAGACGGACGGGCCCGGGGCCGGGGCGGGGCGCAGCGGGAGCAGAAAGGGTGCCAGCCGTTCCCGCACGTCCTCGGCGTGCGCGGGCCGGTCGTCGGCGCTCTTGGCCAGCATCACCGCGACCAGCCGGGCCAGCTCGTCCGGGACCTCGGGCCGCAGGGCGCGGACTGTGGGGGCGGGGTCGGTCAGGTGCATGCGCAGCACCGTCAGCGGGTTGGGGTGCCGGAACGGCGGGCGCCCGGTCAACAGCAGGAACAGGATGGCGCCCAACGAGTACAGGTCGCTCCGCCGGTCCACGCGGTCACCGCGCACCTGTTCCGGCGACATGTACAGCGGAGTGCCCACCACCTGCCCGGTCCGGGTGATGCGGTCGTTGCGGTCGGCGTCGGTGAACGCGGCGATCCCGAAGTCCAGGACCTTCAGGGTGCCGTCGCCGGTGCCCCGCTCGACCACCATCAGGTTCCCCGGCTTGACGTCGCGGTGCACGATTCCGGCCGCGTGCGCCGCTCCCAGCCCCGCCGCCGCCTGCGACACCAGGGCGACCGCGTGGCCCAGCGGCAGCGGCCCCCTCTCCTTCGACAGCGCGCTCAGGGACCGGCCGCGTACCAGCTCCATCACCGCGAACATCGAGTCCGTCCCGTGCGCGTCATCGGAGTCGTGGCCGAAGTCGTACAGGATGACGATGTGGGGATGACCGGCCAGGCGCGCCGTCAGCCGGGCCTCACGCCGGAACCGGGCCTCGGTTCCGGCCGGGTCGGCCCGGCCCGGCCGGATCAGCTTCACGGCGACCGGGCGGTCCAGCACCTCGTCACGGGCCCGCCAGACCTCCCCCATCCCCCCACTGCCCAGGAGCGAGACGAGCCGGTACCGCCCGCTCAGAACCCTGTCCTCCGCCACCCGTACCCCACCTTCGGACCGTGCTCGGCGCCGCCACCGGACGTCGCGGCGGTCCCGTGGCCGTACGGGGCGTCAGGGTACAGCCGTTGAAGCTACTGTGTTGCTGTGCCGACGGCACCCGGAAACCCGATCCCCCCTGATCCCCCGTGTGGAAAGAGTGTCAGAGCCGTGAGCCTGAATCTCTACGTAGGTCCGGACTCCCAACCGGACAAGTACCGTCTGGTCCGTGTCGTGGGGCGCGGCGGCGAGGCAACGCTCTACCTGGCGCAGGTCAGCCTGGCGGGGCAGACCGAACCCGTCGTGGTGAAGGTCCTCAACTCCGACGTCACCTCCAACGAGGAGCAGTTCGCCGAACTCAGCGCCCGCTGGAGCGAACAGGCCGAACTGCTGCGCTTCATCAACCGGCTCGGCGTCGTGGGCGTGCGGGAGCACTTCGAGGGCGCCCCCGAGCACCCCGCGGCGGGGACGGTCGAGGGGGAGGGCCCCGCCGACGAGCGTGCCCTCTACCTGGTGATGAACTACGTCGACGGACTCGACCTGCGTGACTGGCGGGCCGAGAACGTCGTGGAGGGGCCGCGCGGCCGACGCGAGGTCATGCGCTGTCTGGAACAGATCGCCCAGGTACTGGACGTGCTCCACTCCGGTCGGGCGACCCCCTCCAAACGCGTGGTGGTGCACGGCGACCTCTCACCCGGCAACATCATGGTCAGTTCGGAGGGCCAGGCCACCCTGGTGGACTTCGGCCTGAGCCGGATCGCCGCACGCCACATGACCGCGCGCCCCTGGTTCACCCCCGGGTACGCGGCCCCGGAGATCTTCGACGGCGAGTTCTCACCCGCCACCGACCGCTACGCCTTCGGGGCGATCGCCTACTTCGCCCTCACCGGCCAGGACCCGCCGCCCGCCCCGGAGCAGCTGCGGGCCAGGCTCGCGGAGCTTCCGCTCGTGGCCGAGGCTGAGGAGTCACGGCGCGCGCTGGTCATGCGCATGTTCTCGGTCGACCCCGCCGAACGCCCCGGGGCCTCCGACTGGGTCCGCGCCCTGCGTTCCCTGGCGACCTCCTCGGTGCCGTGGACCGCTCCGACCTCCGACCCCGCCGGTTTCGGCGACCCCGGTGACCCTGGCGACCCCGGTGACGCGCTCGGTGCCGCCAGCCTGGTGAGCCCCGCACCCGGGACAGCCCCCGAGGTGCCCGCCGAGCACGACTCCGGAGTGGAGGGAGCCGACCCCCCGTCGGGCGCCCGCTTCACCGGTCCGCCGCCGGTCGGCGCATCCGGCCCCGACATCCCTCCGGCCAGGAGCGAGGACGACGGGGACCGGGCCGCGCCGGAACCGCGACGTCCGGTCGGCGGCATGCGGGGCGTCCCCTCCGCCCGGTCCGGGGAGCGGCGGGACGATCCGCCACCCGGCACGGCGGCCCCGGCGCACACGGGCGGGAACGTCCCCGGTCCCCGGCTGCCCCCGGTGCCGCCCCCGTCCCAGCCCAGCGGCCCCCCGGTGCCGCCCCAGCCGCGCGACGCCACCGGCGGTGCCCGGCCCGGCGGCCCCGGCGGTTTCCCCCACACCGGTCCGACGAGTCATCCCGTGTCGCGGCCCACGCCCCACCACGGCTCCCCGGGGTACGGCGGGCCCCAGGCGACCGGGCCGTCCGCCGCTCCGCCCCCGCCGCCCGCCGCGCGTACCAGCGAGAGGCCCCGACGGAAGTCACGCACACCGCTGCTGGTCGGGTTGGCGCTCTTCGCGGTCCTGTTCATGGTCGTCGGGGCCGGGGGCACCTACGTGGTGATGGACCGGGTCCTGCCCTCCCTCACTGGTGACGCGGAGCCGGACGGCACCCAGCTCGCCGACACCTCCACCGAGGCTTCCCCCGCGCCCTCCGAACAGCCCGACCCCACCGAGGCGGTCGGGGCGGGCACGTCGTCCCCGACCCCGAGCGAGGAGGCTTCCTCAGAACCCGAGCCGACGTCCGTCCTGATCACCCAGATGGAACCGGTGGAGGTCTCGCACGGCCGGTGGGAGCCGTCGGCGGGCCGGGCCGAGATGAACGGGGAGGTGTACTCGCGGGCCCTGCTCTCCACCACCTGCGCCAGGTGTCGGGGGTGGTCCGAGTACAACCTGAGTCGCGACTGGACCCTCTTCACCGCGACCATCGGTGTCGACGACCGTTCGAGCTCCAGCGGCACGGTGACCCTGAGCGTGCTCGTGGACGGCGAGCCGGAGGTCAAGGAGACGCTGCGGCTGGGCGAGACGATGGAGATCGAGGTCGACGTCTCCGACGCCCTGCGCCTGCGCCTGGAGGTGGACAGCTCGGACGACGAGGTCCGGCCGGTGTGGGCCGACCCCACCCTCGTCGCCGACTGACCGCTTCCCGGACGACGGGTCAGAGTACGTACGAACGCTTGTGCCTGGTGAACAACCCCTCTTCACCAGGCACGAGCGCTCGCACGGACCGTCTCGCACCAGTTTGACGAACCGAATTACCGTTCAAAGGTGAAAATCTCATGGATCTCGGAAAGGAACCCTCCCTCCCAGATGTATAGCTTGACCGGAACCGCATGTGCGCTCGTCGCATATCAAAAGAGTCACGCGAGAGGGCCGAAAGCCAGATTGATGATCGTGTAAATAACCGTGGCGATCAGACAGAAACGGATGATTGCTGTCGCAATAATGAGTGCTTGGTCAACAAGGCGAAATCTGCGGTTCAATACTTGGATGCGCTCGCGCTTTTCCGAGAGCTGACGCGTCAGATCCTTCTGCTCATCCTTGGCCTTCTGTTCGATTGCCGCAGAATATTGCAGAAATCCATCTATATTCTGGCGGGCCTGCTGAGAAGTGACGATGGCCTTGAGTTTCTCTTGGTGCTCGGCATCTGGTATTTGTCCGAAGATCTGCTTCTCGACGTTTCGGACTGCCAATATGCGCTTGCAGAAAGATCTCTGTGCTATCTCAAGGAGCTGTTCCTGTTCCTCACGTTCCAGTCCGACGATCACCAGTTGATCCCTGGCGCTGAGGAGCCTGCGCCGAGACGCTGAAAAAACCCGACCGAGGGCCAGGTAGGCTAGAATAGATAGAATAAGAAAGGATATGGTGATCGAAGTTTCCAGAGTTTCGTTCATGCGGCCATGTCCTTGTCTTCCAATTCTTCCATGTCCTTCGGGGGTAGCGTTTCCTGAATCCCGACTGCGCGAGAGCGCAGATTTTCAAGGATGGCCCGGCGGAATGCAGGGGTAGCCGCAGGGGCGGGACTCACATCCTCTGCTGTTTGATCCGTAGCGCCCTCTGGTGAACTTTCCGACCTTTCTGAATGCATTGGAGTTCCTCCTTCGCTGGACGGTTCCTCCGCAACATCTGAGTTGGGCTCGGTGATGGCTGCGGGGTCATCGCCCTTACTTGAGATCTCCTTGAGCATCGAATCGCAGTATTCCACGATTTTCTCGGAGATCTCCCTTAGGTCGTCGTCGGACAGGTTGTAGGATTGGAGAAGCTCTTCTGGCTCGCTGTCAATGACCAACTGTAGCCGCTTCTTTTCTTGTTTCATTTCACGGATTTGGGGAAGCAGGGCTCGTCTCGCTTGACGAACATTCCGGCATGTACTGTTGTGGCGTGCGATAAATTGCTCCGCTGCCTTCTTTTCCGCATCATTGAGGTTCGGCAATGAAAGGATCTTGTATCTGCCAAGGGTTGTTTTCTGGAGGATCCCGGCTTCGACGAGTGGTTGCAGTTGGACCACCTTGTTTGCCAGTAGCTGTTTCGCCTTTTCTTCGGTGTCTTTGCATTCTTTGAGGGCGTTTTCGATGTCGTCCAGTCGCTCTCTCGCATTTTCAATGACTTCAACGCTGATTTCATTTCGGATCTCTGATATTTTTGTCAGGTTCTCAAGGGTGTCGTTGACGAATTCCTCTCTTATTCTCTCGTGGTCATTTTGAAGATTGTCCGTCTTCCTTTTGTTGTTGTAGGTCTTTAGTCGATTGAAAAGTATCGAGTATGTTGCAGGGAAAATCATCAAGCCGACCCCGGCGACTGCTGGAATCGCAATCCAAAGAATGGTCGTCATGGCCATGGTTGCCTCGCGTTCTGGGGGGCGTGGTGGTGTGGGGTGCTCATTCGGATATATTCCCCTCGGGTGTAGTGAGCCTCTCTGATTTTTCCCTGAAGTCAAGGAAGTTGCTCTTGCTGTAACTGAAAATGGGCTCGGCGGTCTCCTCTCGCAAAGTTTTGGCGACCTGTTGGAGTGAAGTTATCCTGTTGAGGAGTTCCCCTTCGGCTTGTAGTGTCTTGTGGTGCCTCTTCCTCAAGGTCTTGACATCTTGCTCTAGCTTGTTCATGTAGTCGATATCTGGAGTGACGATCTCTGATCGCGCCAGCATTACTTTCTGGATGAAATAAGCAGAAAGAATAAATATCGAAATGAGGAGTGCGGTGAAGAGGATCGTGGTGCTCGTGGACATGCCGATCACATTTCTGGAGTCGTCTGATTGCTTTTGCGGGGGCTTTGCGCTTCTTCGGGTTTCCGTTCCGTGGTCGTGGAGAGGGTCTCGGATGGAGCTTCTGGGGGGCCCACTTTCGAAGTGGGGTCGCTAGGTGCCTGCTGGGTGATTTGTTGGACCTCTTCTCCCGTCTTGCTTGTAGTTTCCTGCGTCCCTAGCATCTTCTCCGTAAGATTCTTGAAGAGAGTGTTAGACGGATCCAACTCCTTGGATTCTAGCGACTTTGTCGCGTCCTCCGCTTTTTTGGTTGCTTCCTGGAGGGCGGTGACCGTTTTCAGCCCATTATTGACGAGTGTTTCACATGTGCCCTTAGCTACATTGTGCAAGACCAGGGCGTCTTCGCTTTTCTGAAACATTTCTTTTTCGGGGCTTTTGTTTGTTTCGTCGATGACATCGAGTCGATTTGACTCGGCTCTCTGGGATTGATATCCAAAGTAGCTTCCAACTGAGGCTGCGATAATAGAAAACGCGAGCATCAATACGCGCACGACGGCGAGTGCCGGGTTGTTTGACAAGGGGGTGATTCCATCCTTGGGTGCGGTGTTTCGTTTTCGGAGCGGACGTCCGAACTCCCTCGTGCATGTTCGCGGAGCCCGGTGCGCGCAATCTTGCTCCTCCAGTTCGGGGCACGGTGGCGAGGCGGCTGTGGTGTCCGGCACCGGTAAGGTGCCAAATCGTCTTTTTAGCAGGCGAGCTCGGCGTGCGTAACGGTGGGGTCTGGCCACTTGCGGCCAGGGTTTTGACCTTGTCGAACGCCCCCGTACCGGAGTAGGGGGGCGTTCGTACGGCTGCGGGGGCGTGGGGCTACTCGGCGCGCCAGCCGCCCTGGCGGTCGGCGAGGTTGAGCGCCGTGGTCACCAACGGCACGTGGCTGAAGGCCTGGGGGAAGTTGCCCACCTGGCGGCCGTCGCCCGGGTCCCACTCCTCCGCGAGCAGACCGACGTCGTTGCGCAGGGACAACAACCGTTCGAACAGCTCCTTGGCCTCCTGCTGGCGGCCGATGGACAGCAGCGCGTTGGCCATCCAGAAGCTGCACGCCAGGAACGCGCCCTCGTCACCCGGGAGCTGGTCGGCGGAGTTCTCCAGGTCGGTGCGGTAGCGCAGCACGAACCCGTCCACCATGAGGTCCTCACGGACCGCCTCGATGGTGCCGACCACGCGCGCGTCGTCGTAGGGGAGGAACCCGACCTCGGGGATGAGCAGCAGGGCCGCGTCCAGCTCCTTGCTGCCGTAGTACTGGGTGAAGGTGTTGCGCTGGGGGTCGTAGCCGTACTCGCACACCTCGGCGTGGATGGTGTCGCGCAGCGCCCGCCACCGTTCCACGGGTCCCTCGGTGCCGAATTCCTCGATGCTGCGCACCGCGCGGTCGGCCGCCACCCAGGCCATGACCTTGGAGTGCACGAAGTGCTGCCGGGGGCCGCGCACCTCCCACAGGCCCTCGTCGGGTTCGTCCCAGCACCACTCCAGGTAGTTGACCAGCGACCTCTGGAGCCCCCACAGGTGTTCGCCGCCCTGGATGCCCGAGCGGCGGGCCAGGTGTAGGACGTCCATGACCTCGCCGTACACGTCCAGCTGGTACTGGCCCACGGCCGCGTTGCCGATCCTGACCGGGGCGGAGTCCTCGTACCCGGGCAGCCACTCGGCCTCCCACTCGGTGAGGCGGCGCTCCCCTCGGATGCCGTACATGATCTGCATCAGCTGGGGCTCCCCGGCGACGGCGCGTGCCAGCCACTCGCGCCAGGCCATGGCCTCGTCGGTGTAGCCGGAGCGGATCAGCGCCTCCAGGGTGATGGTGGCGTCGCGCAGCCAGCAGTACCGGTAGTCCCAGTTACGGACGCCGCCGATCTCCTCGGGCAGGGAGGTGGTCGGCGCGGCCACGATCCCGCCGGTGGGGCGGTAGGTGAGCCCCTTCAGGGTGATGAGCGAGCGCACCACCGCCTCACGGTAGGGGCCGTCGTAGGTGCACTGGTCCACCCACTTCTCCCAGAACCGTTCGGTGCGCGAGAGCGCCTTCTCGGCGTCCAGGTGGTCGGACTCCTCCACCTGGGAGGGGTGCCAGGTCATGACGAACGGCACCCGCTGCCCGGCGGTGACGTCGAAGGTGGTGTCGTGGGTGAAGTTGTGCCCCTTGAGGGCGACGGGGGCGCTCAGCCAGATCGCGTCGGGTCCGGCGATGGCGACCAGTTCGGTGCCCGCGCGGTGCATCCACGGCACCACGTGCCCGTAGTCGAACCGGATGCGCATGGTGGTGCTCATGCGCACGGTGCCGCTCAGGCCCTCGACGATCCGCACGATGTGCGGGACCCCGCCCCGGGGCGGCATGAAGTCGATGACCCGGACCGATCCGGTATCGGTGTCCCACTCCTGTTCGAGGATCAGGGTCTCGCCCCGGTAGTGGCGCCGGTCGGCCCGCCGCGCCCCGTCGGCGGGGCGCAGTGTCCAGTGCCCGTTCTGTTCGTCGCCCAGGATCGCGGAGAAGCAGGCCGAGGAGTCGAAGTCGGGAAGACACGCCCAGTCGATGGACCCGTCCCGACCGACCAGCGCGGCGGTCTGCATGTCGCCGATCATTGCGTAGTCCTCAATCCAGCCGGGCACGCGGCTCACCCCCAACACGTCGTCTTCGTCTGTGCGGTGGCGCGGGTCGCGCCGTGGCGGCGTGGTGCGCCGCACTCACGACCTCCGCGCGCCCGTTCGTACGCCCACCCGTGCGCGCACTCCGTCGGGGACCTGCCGCCCGACCCGGTCACGGGTCGGGGCGTCGTTCGGGTCATGGCTTCCCCCCGGACCGCCCGCCGTCTCGTACCCCGGTATGTGCCCAGGCTCGGGCGGGCGAAAAGGGAGGTTGTGGAAAGGACCCGTCCCCCTACGGTCACCGCGGTACCCATCCTCCCCGCTCCCTGGTGCCCCTGGCTAGCGGCTGGGACGGGCGCTCTCGGAGATCCGTTGGGTATGTCAGGGATTGTTCACCTTCGTCCGGGGTGGGGGTCGTCCCACGGGCCCCACCCCGCGCTGCCGGGACGACTATCGGCCCGACAGAGTGGGGCTTTCCGGTGTCTCCTCGGGCATACGCAGCAGGGGCAGGAACACCTGCGCGAGCGGTCCGATCGTCACCATGAACACCAGGGTCCCCACACCGACCGTCCCGCCGAGGAGGAGCCCGGACACCGCCACCGTCACCTCGATCAGGGTGCGGGCGAACCGGATCGAAAGCCCGCGCGCGGCCAGGCCGGTCATCAGCCCGTCACGGGGTCCCGGACCCAGGCCCACGCCGATGTACAGGCCGGTGGCCACGGCGCAGACCAGGACCCCGGCCGCGAGCATCAGGACGCGTAGCGGCAGCGCGTCGGTGGCGGGCAGCAGCCACAGGGACACGTCCACGGAGACGCCGACCACGACCACGTTGCTCAGCGTCCCGAGCCCGGCCCGCTGCCGGAGCGGTATCCACAGCAGCATGAGCAGGGCGCCGACGATGACACTCCAGGTACCGATCGACAGCCCGGTCTGGTGGGCCAGTCCCTGGTGCAGCACGTCCCAGGGCATCGCGCCGAGGTCGGAGCGCAGGAGCAGGGCGCCGCTCAGGCCGTACAGGTACAGGCCGAGGTAGAGCTGAGTGAGGCGGCGCGGCCGGGGACGCGGGAGGACCGGGGTGATCAGCACACGTCCGGCCAGGGCGGACACGGGGTTCCGGGGACGTTCGGGCAAGGCCGGTCTCCTCTTTCGCGCGCACCGGCGCCACGCCGGGACGTATCCGTGGGGTGATTGGATGACCATCCAGAGTTGGGGCCACATCGGTATCGTGGCCCAGGCGGGGTGCGGATTGAAGAGCCAATCCCAGCAACTGGCCCGATTTCTCCCCTGGTGAGGTGAACCCCATGGCGAGGCAGCGCACCGACCACCCCGGTACCGGCGGCGGTACCCGGAGGATCAACGGTCGGCTTCTCGCCCGGCTGATCGGCGAGGCCCCCGTCGAACGCCCCTACTACCTCGCGATCGCCCGTGCCGTGAGCGGGCTGGTCCTGGACGGCAGGGTGCCCACCCACACGCGGTTGCCCGCCGAACGCGACCTGGCGGCGGCCCTGGGGGTGAGCCGTAACACCGTCACCGCGGCCTACGCCTGGCTGCGGGAGAACAGCTTCCTCGACAGCAGGCAGGGCGCGGGGAGCTGGACGGTCCTGCCGGACTCGGGAACCCGGGGCCCCGCGCCGTTCGTCCCCGCAGCCGAACAGATCGACCTCGGGGTGGCCGCGCCCCCGGCGGTCGACGGCCTGCGCGAGGCCGCCTTCCACGCCTCCGAACAGCTGGCCGCGCACGTGGGAGGGATCGGCTACTACCCCTACGGGCTTCCGGAGCTGCGGCACGCCATCGCCCGCCGGTACGTGGAGCGGGGCCTGCCCACCACCCCCGAGCAGATCTTCGTCACCAGCGGCGCCCAGCAGGGCGTCACCCTGGCCATGGACCTGCTGGTCAACGAGGGGGACGAGGTGCTGTTGGAGTCGCCCACCTATCCGCACGGGCTGGACGCGGCCCGCCGCAACGGCGCCCGCGTCCGCACCACGGGGGTGACCCCGCAAGGGTGGGACATGGACTACCTGGTGGACGCCTTCCGTCAGCGCAGGCCCTCGGTGGCCTACATGATCCCGGACTTCCACAACCCGACCGGTGCGCTCATGGACGACGACGAACGCCGGGTCCTGGTCCGTGAGGCCCGCAGGGCCGGGAGCCATCTGATCATCGACGAGTCCGGGGCCGAACTGGCCATCGACTCCGGCGACCTGCCCGCCCCGGTGGCGGCGCACGACACCGACGGGCGCGTGCTGACGGTGGGTTCGGTGGCGAAGCTGTTCTGGGGAGGACTGCGGGTGGGCTGGGTGCGTGCGACCCCGCCGATGGTCAGCCGCGTCATGGCGATCCGACAGCGCTTCGACCTGGCCGGGTCGGTGCACGACCAGCTCACCGCGACCCACCTGATGTCCGACGTGCTGCGTATCCGGGCCGAACGCAGCCGACAACTGCGCCGCAACCGCGACGCCCTCCTGGCCAGCCTGCGCGAGCGCCTGCCGGAGTGGCGGCCCAGCGTGCCCGGCGGCGGCCTGGTGCTGTGGGCCGCCATGCCGCAGCCGGTGGCGACGGCGCTCTCGGAGGCCGCCGTCCGGCACGGGGTGCACCCTGCGGCGGGGCCGGTGTTCGGCGTGGACGGCACGTTGGAGCGTTACCTCCGCCTGGCCTACACCCGTCCGCCGGACGTGTTGGCCGACGCCGTGGAACGCCTGGCCGCGGCCTACGCCGAGACCCTGGCCCACCCCTCGCAGCCGCGCGGTCGGCTGTACGTCTGAGCCGACCGGCGCCGCCGGTCGGCCGGGCCGCGCGGGCGGGGGCCGACCGGTGGGGGCGCCGTCAGACGGCGAAGCGCCGGGCGAAGCGGACCACTTCGGCGATCACCTCGTCGCGGTTGGTCTCGTTGAACACCTCGTGCCGCGCGCCGGGGAAGATTCGTACGGTGACGTCCTCACCCGCGACCGCCTCGATCCCCACCTTGGAGTCGGTCGGCGGCACCAGTCGGTCCTCGTGGCCGTGCACCCAGAGCAGGGGGAGGGAGCCGAGGCTCCCCGCGGCGTTGCCCCGCTCCAGTTCGGTGGTCAGGGCGTTCACGGTGGTGCGCTTGAAGGGGCCGTGCCAGACGAGCTCGTCGGCCGCGTACGCCGCCCCGACCCCGGGGTCGCGCGAGAGGGTGGCGGGGTCGATGGGGGCATCCGGGATCACCTCCGCGGCGGCGAGCTCCTCCAGGGCGCTCCAGCGCCCGAGGACCGGACCGGACAGCGCCAGGGCCTGGACGGCGCCGGGGTGGACCTGCGCGTAGCGGGTGGCGATCAGCCCGCCCATGGAGTGGCCGACCATCACCAGGGGGAGGCTGCGGTAGGCGGTGCGGGCCTGGGTGACGACCCGGTGCACGTCCTCGACGACCCCCGAGAAGTCCTCGATGAGGACGCGTTCGCCGGAGGAGCCGCCGTGGCCCCGGTGGTCGGCGCCGTAGACCGCCGCTCCGGCCGCGCACAGGTCCCGGGCGACCTGCTCGTAGCGGCCCAGGTGCTCGCCGTAGCCGTGGACGAGCACGGCCAGCCAGGTCGGTTCGCCTTCGGTGGGGGCCCAGGCGCGTGCCGCGAGCCTCTCCGAACCGTCGGGTCCTCCGGCCAGCCCCCACTCACGTGTGCTGATCACCGTGTCCTGTCTCCTCGTTGCCGTGGTCGTCTGCGACGATCGGGTGGTCGCCGCCGGAGTGGTCACCCTAGATCATCGGCGTCCCGGTGTCGGGGCGCGTGGTCGGCGCCGGGACACCGCGCGTGTTTGGGGTATGGGCCAGGGGCGGCGGCCCGCTCTCGTGCGAGTCGACGAAATATGCCAAATGGTGTGATTGAGGCGACTCGCCGCGAAACTGGATCTTCTACGCTTGTGTGGGGGTATCCCACTCGTGGGTGTGCCCCCTGCTTCCCCGACAGGCAACCCGGACTGGAGAGAGGAGGATGACGCTCGTGCTGGCCGACTCCTATGGCCGCGTGGCGACGGACCTGCGTGTGTCGCTCACCGATCGGTGCAACCTCAGGTGTACCTACTGCATGCCGCCGGAAGGGCTGGAGTGGCTCCCCAAACCGGAGCTGCTCACCGACGACGAACTCCTGCGCCTGATCCGCGTCGGCACCACCCGCCTCGGTATCGAGGAGGTCCGCTTCACCGGGGGCGAGCCCCTGCTCCGGCGCGGGCTGGCGTCCATCGTGGCGGGTACCACCGCCCTCACCCCTCGGCCGCTCACCGCCCTGACCACCAACGGTATCGGGCTCGCGCGCACCGCACCGGCCCTGGCCGAGGCGGGGCTGGACCGGGTCAACGTCTCCCTCGACACCCTCGACCCCGTCGTCTTCGAGAAGCTGGCCCGGCGCCGCCGCCTGCCCGACGTCCTGGACGGGCTGGCCGCCGCCGCCGACGCCGGTCTGACGCCGGTGAAGGTCAACGCCGTGCTCATGCGCGACGTCAACGACCACGAGGCCGCCGACCTCCTTCGCTTCTGCGTGGAGCACGGGTACGAACTGCGGTTCATCGAACAGATGCCGCTGGACGCCCAGCACGGCTGGCGTCGGGACACCATGATCACCGCTGACGAGATCCTGGCCCTGCTGGAGACCGAGTTCGACCTCGCCCCGGCCGACTCCGACACCCGGGGCAGCGCTCCGGCCGAGCTCTTCCACCTGCGCGGCCGGACCTTCCCCAACGGGGACCCCGCCACGGTCGGCGTGATCGGATCGGTCACCCGCCCCTTCTGCGGGGCCTGCGACCGGGTCCGGCTCACCGCCGACGGTCAGATCCGCAACTGCCTCTTCGCCCGCGAGGAGTCCGACCTGCGCACGCCCCTGCGCGAAGGTGCCACCGACGACGAGATCGCCGAACGCTGGAGGGCGGCCGTTCGGTCCAAGCTCCCCGGCCACGGCATCAACGACCCGAGTTTTCTCCAGCCAGCCCGCCCGATGTCGGCCATCGGCGGCTGACCCGGCCCGCCGCCACGGACGGCGGCGGCACCGGGGGACGTCTCCGCGGAAATGGGGTTGCCGTCCCCTTTCGCTCTCTGGCTTGATGATCCGGGGCACCGACGACACACGCGGTGCCCCGGGCGAGAACGAGAGAAACGGGAGGTGTCCCATGCCCTACACCGAAGTCCCCGGCGAGCGGGTGCCGATCCGCATGTGGGCCGACCCCGCGCAGGTCGAGCCCGCCGCCATGGACCAGCTGCGCAACGTCACCCGCATGCCCTGGACCCACGGGCTGGCCGTCATGCCCGATGTCCACTACGGCAAGGGCGCCACCGTGGGTTCGGTGATCGCGATGCGCGACGCCGTCAGCCCCGCCGCCGTGGGGGTCGACATCGGATGCGGCATGACCGCCGTGCGCACCGGGCTCACCGCGGAGCGGCTGCCCGACGACCTCGGAGCCCTGCGTTCGGCCCTGGAGGCGGCGATCCCGGTGGGGTTCCACTCCCACGACGAGCCCGTCGACCCCGCGCGGGTGCCCGGCCTGAAAGGTTCCGACTGGGACGGCTTCTGGAACGGGTTCGACGACCTGGCCCCCGCCGTCCACCCCCGCAACGAGCGCGCCCGCCGCCAGATGGGCACCCTGGGCGGCGGCAACCACTTCCTGGAGGTGTGCCTGGACGACGCGGGCACCGTCTGGATGGTCCTGCACTCGGGGTCGCGCAACATCGGCAAGGAACTGGCCGACCACCACATCGGGCGGGCCCGGGAGCTGCCGCACAACCAGGACCTGCCCGACCGCGACCTCGCCGTGTTCCTGTCCGGGACCCCGGAGATGGACGCCTACCGGCGCGACCTGTTCTGGGCGCAGGACTACGCCCGCCGCAACCGCGACGTCATGATGGCGCTGGCCTGCCAGGTCCTGGCCGATCGCGTGCCCGGAACCACGTTCGAGCAGCGCATCTCCTGCCACCACAACTACGTGGCGGAGGAGACCTACGACGGCGTGGACGTGCTCGTCACCCGCAAGGGGGCGATCCGTGCGAGTTCGGGTGCTTTCGGGGTGATTCCCGGAAGCATGGCGACCGGTACCTACATCGTGAAGGGCCTGGGCAACCCGGCCTCCTTCAACTCCGCCTCGCACGGGGCCGGACGCCGCATGAGCCGCAACAAGGCCCGCAAGACGTTCACCCGGGACGACCTGGTCGAGCAGACCAGGGGAGTGGAGTGCCGCAAGGACCTCGGCGTCGTGGACGAGATCCCCGCCGCCTACAAGGACCTGGAGTCGGTGATCGAGGCCCAGACGGACCTGGTCGAGGTCGTCGCCCACCTGCGGCAGGTGGTGTGCGTCAAGGGGTGAGCCCCGCCCTCCCGGCGGACGCCGCGTGCGGCATGCTGGGAGGGTGACCGACAACCTCGACGCCGTGGTGCTGGCCGGGGGAGCGGCGACCCGTATGGGCGGCGCCGACAAACCGGGCCTCACCGTCGGCGCGCGCACCCTGCTCGAACACGTGGTCGGCGCCGTACGCGACCACGCGCCGCACGCCCGCGTGACCGTGGTCGGCCCCCCGCGCGAGCGCCCGCGGGCCCGCTACGTCCGTGAGGACCCGCCGGGCGCCGGGCCGGTCCCGGCCCTGCGGGCGGGGCTTCCCGCAGTGCGGGCTCCGCGGGTGGCGCTGCTCGCCGCCGACCTCCCCTACCTGGCCGCGCATCACCTTGGCGCCCTGTGTGACGCGCTGGCCTCGGGCGATGAGGGGGCGCTCGGCGCGGTGTTCGTGGACACCGGCGGCCGCGAGCAGTGGCTCACCGGGGTCTGGGACACCCGCGCCCTGCGCGCGGCCCTGGCCGACTACGCCGGACGGTCGCTGTACGGCCTGCTCGGCCCCCTCGACCCCGTCCGGGTACCGCTCACCGGCGCTCCGGAGGGGTTCGACGTGGACACCCCCGAGGAGCTCGAACGCGCCCGGGCCGCTCGGACGCCGGGGCATCCGGGACCCAGCTGATCGACCCGGCAGTAGGGGGCGGAGTGGGTCAGGGCCACGTGACCTGCGGGACTTGCCCCCGCGCCCGCCTTGGGCCATCATGGCCGCCATGACGATCAGAAAGGGCGGAATCCGCCCGGGCCGTTGAGCCCCACCGCGCCGACGAACGGGTCGGCCGCCGAACTCCTCGCTTCCCTTGAGGGCCTGGGTCACCACGCGCGCACCCGCGAGCTGGCCCTGTACGCCCGACTCCGCTCCTCCACGCCACGATCGGAACCGCTTCAGCGCGAACTGTCCGCGCTCGGCCACCACCGCGACGCCCTGCACGCCGCGATCGTCGCCAAGGACCTCGAGACCGTCGCCGGATACCTGAGCGGGCCCGACATGGAGCTGCGCGGGGCTGCACTGCGCGCCGTCCGCACGCTCCCCCTCCCGGACCCGGTGATATCGGCCGCCCTCGACGACGCCCCCGGCGGTCTGCGTCGCGCCCTGTACCGAAGCCTCTTCCAGGGGCGGCGCGCGGAACTCGCCGACACCCTGTTGGAGCAGGTCCGGGCCGAGCACGGCGACGCCGAGGCGGCCGCCCTGCTACCCGCCTGCTCCCGCGACACGGTGCGGCACCGACTACCCGAGCTCGTTCACGCGGTGCGCTCGTGGCGTCGACTGGCCCGCCGTCACCCGGACACGCTCGCCGACCACATCGCTGACCGTTTCGGCGCCGCGGACGCCGACCTGTTCGTCCAGCACCGCTGGCAACGCGCCCTCACGGCCCTGGACCCGGTGCGACCCGCTCGGGTGGCGGAGATCGTCGGTCCCGACCAGATGCGCCGCTACCCGCACGCCGTCCGGGTCTGCGATGCCGCGGCCCATCGGCGCTCACCCCACCCTGAGGTCTCCAGGGGCCGCCGGGCCGACCGCGAGCTGATACGGGCGATGCGCACCCGCCCGGCCACCGCCCGGTGCGTGCTCCGGTCCCTGCCCAGGAAGGAGGCAGCCACCCTTGTGGACCGGACCGTCGCACAGTGGAACGGCCCCCGATCCCCCGAGGGACTGCTGCCGTTCCTGGGCCTGCTGCCCCGCGACCGGGCGGCCGATCTGGCGCGCGAGGCCCTGACCGAACTGGCGGTCTTCCAACGCGTCAACAGCCGTTCCCACATCCCCGACCAGGACCTCGACGCCATCGCGCACCTGCCCTACGCCGAGGCGGCCGAACAGCTGGGGGAGGCCGCCTCCTGCGGCGACCCCGACCGCAGGGCCCGGGGCTTGGCCCGCCTCGTCGAGGCCACGGCGCGTACCGGCGACCCGGTACTCCTGGCCCGGGTCCTGGCGGAGCGGGTGGAGCGTCACGGCGCGGACCGCGACTCCGTCCGCCGTGCCCTCCTGCTCGCCCTGTGCGAGGTCGACCCCCGCCTGCTGGTGCCCTGCCTGCCGTCCCTGCACCGCCTGGTGGAGGACACGGTGCGGGCCCGCGACACCTCGGCCGACACCCGCGACGTCCTGCGGCACCTGGCTTCGCTCGTCCTGCGCCACCCGGACACCCGGGTCGGCGAACCGGCGGTGCTCTGGGGGACCAGGGTCTACCGGCGGCTGGTCGAGCGGTTCGGCGCCGACGGGCTGGGCGAGCCCGACCGGCCCCGGCACAACGCGCCCTGGTGGGCGTTCCGGAGGCGTCGGAGGCCCTGGTGGGTCCCCCAGGAACACGGCCCCCACCGCCACGGACCCGCACCCCGCCTGTACCAGGTCCTGCCGCCCGGAGCGGAGGACCTCCTCCTCGAACAGCTGAGCGGATACCTCTCCGGAGCGCGCCGCCGGGGCGACCACGGGCCCGCCGTCGCGCTGGCCGCCGAACTCGGCCACAGGGGACGCCGCGGTACCGTGCTCGACGGCCACCTGCGGGCCGCCGTGCTGGCCGACCCCGACCCCGGCTCCGCCACCTCCATCCGCGCCGCCGCCCTGTACCTCACCGGTCCTGACCGCGACCGCAGAGCGCTCAGCCTGTTCGAGGAGGACCCGGCCACCGCGTGCCTGCCCCGTGTGTGGGAGCTGCTGACCCGCCGGCACCCGGCCTCGGTGGCGCTGAGCGCCCTGGAGTCCGCCGCGGCCGTCCCGGGCGGGGGCGCCCACGGCGCCGCGGTGTGGGTGCCCCGCGTCGACCGCGCGCTGTTCCGTGACTGGCCGACCGCCGCTCGTGACCGGCTCCTCGCACACCTGCTCGCCGTCGTGGCGGAACCCGCCCTGGCCGCGGCCGACCGCGAGTCGGCCCTGCGAGCGCTCAGCGGCCTCCCCGGGGCACACCGGCACCTGGCCTCCTTCCTGGACGACGGAGAGGTCGTGCTCCGGGATGCGGCCCTGTCCGCGCTCGGCCGTTGCGACCAGCCCGAGCTCGCGCTCGAACTGATCGCCGCACACGCGGGCGGGCCCCGCTCAAGGGCGGCCGGACCGGCTCTGTCCCGCTGCGCCGAGCGGGCCCGGCCCTCCGTCCTCGGTCCGCTCCTGTCCCGCGTGTTGGAGGGATCTGGGAAGGTGACCGTCCGCCGGACCGCCGCCCGGCTGCTGGTCCGGCACCGTCCGCCGGGAGCGGTGGCGACCCTGGTCCGCGTGCTGCGCCGAACGGACGAACACCGCGACGTGCTCGCGGCCGTGGCGGCGGCCCTGCTCTGCCTCGCGGACGCGCCGGGGGCCCTCGACGGGCTGGCCGAACGGGTTCCGGACTTCACCGAGGAGGAGATTCAGGTGGCCCTGCTGGGGGTGAACCCCGAACAGCTGGCCCCGGAGGTCCGGCGTGCGGCGGCCGACACCCTCGCGGCCCTGCCGCCGCCCCGCCGAACGCACTGGCGGATGAGCGGCTGGTGGGGGTGGTGGACCGCATGGGGGTCGGAAACGTTGGACGACGTCATGGCGGCTGTCTGCGACCTGGATCAGCCGGGCGAGCGCGTGCTGGCCACGCTCTGGCAGGCCCTCGCCCGAGGCAGGGGGCAAGAGCGCCTCGCCGGGGTCCTCCAACTCCTCGTGGACCAGGTGCCCGGTCCCGAGAACCCGCTTCCGGTCGCGGGGACGCGTGCCCTCGAGCGCGTCAGGGACGCGCACCGCAGGGCGTGCAGGGTGACGGGCCTTCTCCAGTCGGCCCGCCTCCGCGCTCCGGTGGGGGACCCGGAGATGCGCGACCAGGTCGACCGCGCCGTGGACCTGCTCACCGCGCGCCCCGAACTCCTCGACATCGCGCTCCCCCTGCTCGAGGTGGATCTGCGGCTTGCTGTCAGGGCCGCCGAGGACACTGACGAGGCGGAGCCGCTGGTGGCCCACCTGCTTCGGCTGGCGCGGCTGCTCGCCAGACGCCCCGGGTACCACGATGACCGGTGGGACTCCATGGTCCGGCCGCTGTGCGGTCGTAACGGAGGTTCGGGAGTCGGATGGGAGACCGCGGCCCAGGTGGCGCGGCGTCTCCTGGACGAGGCCGAGGCCGACGGCGGTCGGGTGGGTCAGATGACGGGACTGCTCGGGCTGGCCCTGGTCCGGAACGCGCTGAACGGCAGCTCCTGGGCCCGGCCCTGGCCCGAGCTGTTGGCCGTCGCGGAGCGCTGCCGCCACGAGGAGGTACGGCTGGGGGCTTGGGCCACCACCGTGCGGTGAGGGGTCAGCCGCGGGAGTCGGGGCCGCCCCCGCCTTCCTGGTCGGCGGCCTCACCCTCCAGGAACGCGGCCATCGGTACCGTCTCGCGAAGGAACCCGCGCAGCCCCAGGAAGTGGGCGAGGTAGGCGCGGTGCTCGTCGCAGGCCGCCCACACCTTGCGGCGGTCGGCGGTGTGCAGCTTGGGGTTGTTCCACACGAGGGCCCAGTCGGCCCGGGCTCGGCAGCCCTTGCGTGAGCAGTGCGTGTCCGGCGCGGTATTACCCAATGCTGGTCCCCAGGCGACAAAGCGGATTCGGTGGTCAAGCCCCGGCCACGGACGGGTATTCACGCCGACCGGGTGCGGACAAAAGGCGACGCCGGGTGGTTACGGGGGCAAACCACCCGGCGTCGCACGCGATGTTTCGACGGGGGCTCGAAACATCGTCCCGCGCTTCGACGGGGGACCGAAGCGCTAGACCCAATGTACACCGACGCCCCCCGGGGTACGTCAAGAGTGAGTTACGACGTTGTCTCGGGACAGTCCCGCCAGGGTGGGTCCTCGGCCCCTGGTCAGGGCCTGTCTGGTACTTCTCCTCGCCTTCCCTGGCACTTCGGTGACTCCTTTCCCTGGCCGGAACCTCTTCCTCCCGGGCCAAACGCACCCCAACCGGGACCAAAGTCCTCAGAAACCTTCGGCAAAGTACTCTGATCCGTTCTCGGGAAAGGTCGCTGGAGGAAATCCGGAGGCCAGTGTGACGAAGGGGGATTGAGGGGAGGCAGGGAACGGGGCCGGGTTCGCGCGGCCCCGACCACCGACCCACAGGGGGAGACCATGAGCGGGCACACCTACCGCGTCACGGAGATCGTCGGCACCTCGCCGGAGGGTGTCGACCAGGCGATTCGCAACGGCATCCAGCGGGCCTCGGCCACGCTGCGCGGGCTCGACTGGTTCGAGGTCACCCAGGTGCGGGGCCAGATCGAAGACGGCGGGGTCGCCCACTTCCAGGTGGGGCTCAAGGTCGGGTTCCGGCTGGACGACTGAGCGTCCCCCGGGCGGTGCCGCGCGGCGGCACGGGTGGCACCGCGGGGGCGCCCCCGCGGGCCCGCTGCTCAGTCGTCGCCGGGCTCCGGGCCGCGCAACACGTCCACGTGCACGTGGTCGAGATGGCGCAGGATCTCGTTGTCGGGGTCGGCCTCGTAGTGCCGCCATCCCATCGTCGGGTACCGGGTGCTCCAGATCTTGTCGTCGAAGATGATCACGTCGATCTGGTAGTCGGGGGCGTGGGCGATCAGCCAGTGCGCGAGCAGCCACCCCTCGCGGCGGTTGTCCTCGTTGACCGGGCGGTAGAAGACGTCGAGCGCGCGCCCCTCGTAGTGGGCCGACTTCTCACCGTGCCCGGTGTCGTACCCGCCCGCGACGTAGCCGCCGATCTCGGTGTCGGCGAAGTCGTTCTCGATCCCCTTCTTGAGGGCCTTGGCGCGCGGGGTCAGCCCGGAGCCCAGCTCCTCCTCGAACTCGACGTCCTCGCCCGAGTAGCGGCAGCTCAGCGCGGGCCCGGCGTCGTCCTCGGGGCCGTTGACCAGGGCGTCCATCACCGCGTCCGGAACGTCCTCGACGTCGGGCCGTTCGATGGGCGCGGCGTCCCCCTGGGCGATCACCGCGGCCGCCGTGGTCGCACGCCTGGCCTGGTCGCGGTCCAGGTCGACCCTCTCGTCCCCGGTCCAGACGGAGCACTCCGGCCCCCACGGCGAGGTGGAGGGGAGGAGCTGGTGGTGCTGGGTCACCCAGCGCGCGCCCACCATGGCGATCACGAGCAGCACGGTCAGGATCGCCACGGACAGGATCAGCCCGTGCCATCGTCGGGGGACCCGATCGGCCCCGGGAACTCTGTGGGTCATGGACTCCGCCCCTCCAGGCCGGGGGCGGTGCGGTCGTGCCGCCGCGACTCCCCAGGCGTGCGTGTTCTGCCCGGCATACCTACGTATTCCTGCGTATATGGGACGCGGTGGGGGTGGCTCTCATTCCCGGAAGTGACCGGGATCAACCCCAGGAGGCGGCAGCGGTGTCCGTCGTCACCACACCGACCACAGGACCATCGCGCCGCCCAACAGCAGGGTCAGCGCCCACACCCGGTCCATGGTCACGCCCTTCCAGCGCAGCGCGTGCACGCCGAGGAAGTCGTAGGCCAGCAGAGCCGCGACGCCCGCCGCCGCGAGCATGGCCAGGGAGTGCACGCCGGTGGCGGCCAGGCCGAGCAGGGTGGCGTCCCACAGGTTCCACGCCCCCTCGGCGGACGCCGCCGCTTCCGGGACGCCGGCCGGAGCCGCCGCCGGAGCCACCGCCCCACCGGTGTCGTGCGCCCCGTGGCCGCCGTCCTCCACGTGCGTGTGGTGCAACTGCCCGGCGAGCACCGGCATGAGCATCAGCCCCGCGCCGTGCGCCGAGGACATCAGGAAGGACCAGGCGGCCAGCTGCCACAGCGACAGGCGCACGTCGCGCCAGTGGAACCGGTGGCGCGACAGCAGGACCACCAACCCCACCAGCACGATCACGCCACCTCCGATGACGGGGAAGAGCACCGAGGCGGTCGCCGAACCGGTGACGGTGATCGCCACCGCGGCCACCGCGACGCTCCCCGCGTGCCCCGCCGCGATCGCGGGCAGGGCCGTGAGCACCTGACGGCGCCCGCCCTCCTGTAGACCCCTGCCGACGGCGAGCAGCCACCCCATGCCCGGGTGCAGCCCGTGGAAGGCGCCCAGGGCGACGAGGGTCCAGAGTTGAGCTGTGGTCACCGCGCCAGGTTCACACGCGGGCCCGGGGCTGACAACGGTGCGTGGTCAAGTGTCCGACACCGGTCACCGTGCGTCGCCGGGGTTTGCCGTCACCCCCCAGGGGCACGCGCGAGCCCGACGACCGCGGCCGCCCCGACGACGTCGGAGCGGCCGCGCACCACCCGGGTTCCGGAGGACCGGCCCCGGGGATGGGATCAGGGACAGATGGCGCCCAGGTCGGTGGCCTCCGAGCCGACCTGGCGGCCCGGGTCGGCGGGCGCGGGCTCGTCCAGACCGGTGTAGCGCTGCCACTCGGTGCGCTCGTCCTCCTCCCACTCCTCCCACTCCTCGGGGGTCGGGTCCTCGACGTCCTCGGGGCCGTCCCCGTCCGGGGAGGCGGAGGGGCCCTCGGACGGCACGCCGTCCTCGCCGTCGACGGCCCCGACGGCCTCGGCGACCAGCACCTTGATCTCGTCCCAGTCGGGGTTGCCGGTGCTCACCTGCGGCGGCGACAGCTGGAGCGCGCTCATGTCACCGTGGTCGGTGAGGTCGTCGGCCAGCTCGATGAAGGCGGGCACCTTCGACTGCGGGATGTCGGTGGTGAGCGTGCGCTTGGTGGCTCCGGCCAGGCGGCGATAGCTGGTCAGGACCGTGGTCGGGTCGACCTGTTCGGCCACGTACTTGACCAGGCAGCCCTGGCGCCCCATTCGGCCGTAGTCGTCCGAGCCGATCCGGGAACGGCCGTACCAGAGCGCCTCGTGGCCGTCCAGACGGCGCACGCCGGGCTCCAGCACCCCGCCGTGCACCCCGTACGGAATGGGTTCCTCGATGCGCACGCGAACCCCGCCCACGGCGTCGATCAGGTCGCGGAAACCCATCATGTCGACCATCGCGTAGTACTCGACGTCCAGGCCGAGGTTGTG
Organism: Nocardiopsis sp. NPDC006938; assembly: GCF_042869555.1. Classification (NCBI taxonomy): domain Bacteria; kingdom Bacillati; phylum Actinomycetota; class Actinomycetes; order Streptosporangiales; family Nocardiopsidaceae; genus Nocardiopsis; species Nocardiopsis sp. NPDC006938. Next base: position 155,833 of record NZ_JBIAGA010000014.1, read on the forward strand.
CCCGATGACCTTCTTGAGGGTGTCGGCGGCGGGGTCGGCGGCGATCGGGTTGAGCGCCAGCTCGTCGGGCTCCTCGGCGACGGTCTGGTACACGTCGTTCAGCAGCAGGTCGAAACCGTACGGTTCCGGGTAGCGCTCGGCGAGGGCGCTGCCCTCGGGAAAGCGCACGTTCTCCAGGTTGCGGGGCAGCCCCACCAGGACCGCGTCGCCGGTGGCGGTGTCCAGGCTCGCCACCATCATGGTGTCGGTGCGCACCCCGTAGCGGTTGTCGGCCGAGTCCGCTCCGATGAGCAGAACGTTCACCCGCTCCGCGCCGTACCAGGGGTCCGCGGCGTCGTGCGGCGGGAGGTCGTCGCGCTCGGGGGCGTCGAAGACCTCCCCCAGCGTCTCGTAGGCCGTGTACCCGCCGTGCAGTGCCCAGGCCGCCGGGACGGCGACGGTCAGACACAGCACCAGCACGACCGCGCCGCCGAGCAGGCGCGTGCCGAACCGCGCCCCCTCGGGCCGGGTGATGGTCCACGAGTGCACGATCACGGTCAGCCAGAGCATCGCCACCGCGAACACGGCGGCCATGACGCCCAGCAGCCAGCGGTCCTGCACGGCCATCCCGGCCAGCACGGTCATGGCCCCCGACTCGTGGGTGCCGACCCAGTACGCGCAGAACACCAGGGCCGCGACCCCCAACAGGTAGGAGCCGAGGATCACGGCTCCGGCGAGCCGACGCCTCATGCGCAGGTGCGCCACACCGGGCAGGGGCAGCGACGCGGCGGTCCACAGCAGCGCCCCTCCCGTACTCGGGCGCACGGGCGCCTTGTCCGGCCGCTCGTCCTCCGCTGCCACCAGGGTGTCCTCTCAAGCCGCGGGGCGACCGGGGCCGCCCCGTCCTCTACTCCTGTTTGTTCGCGCCACGCCGCCCGTGGCCGTCACTTCCCGTCGTCGTGCCCTTCCCGGGAGCGTGCGGGGGAGGGGCCGCCGGGCGGCCCCTCGCGGTGCGCCGCGACCGCCGTCGTGGGCGTCACGCGGGCCTGTGTGATCAGTGTGGCGCTTTGTCGGTGTTGTGTGCGCAGCGGCCACCTCATAAGGGGTGTTCTATACAAGTCTGTTATGTGGTCGAGAGGCGCCTGTTGGGGCATTGGTCGGCGCCCCCAGGCCGGTCAAAGTGGTGAATCAACCGATTTCTTTGGCGATCAGTAGTGAAGCGGCTCCGCAGCTGCGATGATCTGCCCGGAGGAGGGGGCGCCGTCCGGGGGTAAGGGCGGCGTCATGGGAACGAAAGGCAACCATCGTGCTCGATGCGGTTGACGCCGCGCTCATGCGGGCGTTGCAGGGGGACGGCAGAGCGACGTTCCAGGCCCTGGCGGACGGGGTGGGCCTGTCCAGGACGGCGGTGCGCGCCAGAGTGCGCCAGCTGGTCCAGTCAGGGGCGATCAGGATCGTCGGTGTGTTGCACGCCGGCGTCGTGGGCATGGAGGTCCTCGGTCACGTGTCGTTCAGCGTCGGCGGACCGGTCGGTCCGATGCTGGAGGCGCTGGGGGAACGCGAGGCGGTGACCTTCGCGGCGCAGGCGGCCGGGAGGTTCCCGGCCGTCGCGCAGGTCAGGGTGGCCGACGACGCCGCCCTGACCAAGGAGCTCGCCGACCTGCGCTCACTGCCGGGAGTGGAGGGCGCGGAGGTCTTCCGCGCCAACGCCGTGTACAAGGACGCCCACAGCAGTGTGCGTGAACTGCGCGACATCGAGTTGGACGCCCTGGACTGGCGTCTGGTTCGCAGACTGCTCAAGGACGGTCGGGCCTCGTACGCCGACCTGGCCCGGCAGGTGGGGTTGTCGCAGGCGGCGGCCCGGTCACGGGTGGTGCGCCTGCTCAACTCCGGGGTGGTCCACGTGACCGCCCTGGTCGAGCCGTCGGCCGTGGGCGCCAACGAGCAGCTCGGTTTCGGGCTGCGGTGCCGGGGGGACGCCGACGCGTTGGGCACGGCCATGGCCAACATGGGGCGGATCTCGTTCCTGGCCAGCGGGTTCGGTCGCTACGACGTGATCGGGACACTCACGGCGCCGGACCGCTTCCAGCTGGTGGAGGCCCTGGAGCGCGTTCGGGCGACGGCCGGTGTGGGGCACGTGGAGACCTGGGACCACCTCCAGGTCCGCAAGGAGCGTCGGGGCGGGGAGCGAACGGTCGGCTGGGTCCACGGCTGACCCGGTGACGCGCGGGCCCGGCTCGGGCCGGGCCCGCGCTCGGTTCGTGTCCGGTCGCCGACCGGGTGGGTCGGGTCGCCGACCGCGCCGCCCCTACCCCAGGATGGAGCCATGGTGAAGGACGCTCGGACACCCGAGACAGCGGCGGACCCGGGACCGGGGCCGGGGGGCGGGCGCGTGTCGGTGCCCGGACCCGGGACCCTGCGTCTGCGGGGGCGGACCTTCGCGGGACGGCGCTACGCCGTGATGGGGGTGATCAACCGGACCCCCGACTCGTTCTACGACCGGGGCGCCACCTACGCCCTGGAGGCCGCGCTGGCCTCGGCCGACCACGCCGTGGCGGCGGGGGTGGACGTCATCGACGTCGGCGGGGTCAAGGCCGGGTACGGCGCGCACGTGGACGAGGCGGAGGAGGCGCGCCGCACCGTGCCGTTCGTGCGTGAGCTGCGCGCCCGCCACCCGGACGTGGTGATCTCGGTGGACACCTGGCGGTCGGGTGTGGGCAGGGCCTGCGCCGAGGCGGGCGCGGACATGATCAACGACACCTGGGCGGGTGCCGACCCGGATCTGGCGCGGGTGGCCGCGGAGTACGGCACCGGTCTGGTGTGCAGCCACAGCGGGGGGCTGGCGCCGCGTACCGACCCGCACCGGGTCCGGTACGCCGACGTGGTCGCCGACGTGGTCTCGGGCGTGTGCGCCCTGGCCGAGCGGGCGGTGTCGGTGGGGGTGCGTCCGGACGGGGTGATGATCGACCCCACGCACGACTTCGGCAAGAACACCTACCACTCGCTCGAACTCACCCGTCGTCTGGGCGAGCTGTCGGCCACGGGGTGGCCGGTGCTGGTGGCGGTGTCCAACAAGGACTTCGTGGGGGAGACGCTCCGTGCCGGGGTGACCGAGCGCGGTGACGGGACCCTGGCGACGCTGGCGGTGTCGGCCCGGGAGGGGGCCCGGGTGTTCCGGGTCCACGACGTGGCCGCGGCCCGTGCCGCCCTGGACGCGGTGGCGGCTGTGGTCTGAGAACGCGCTGGACGCCCGGCCAGGCAGGGGTCACCGGTGGTGGCCGCGCGGACACGGTCGGGGCTCAGATGTAACCATCGGTAGCATTTTTACGTGTTTCGGGCGCGCATGCCTTGCGTCACGTTTAAGTTACCCGCGAGTATAGAAGGGGTCGGTCCGAACCGACCGCACCGGGCGCGGGTGTAATGGAGGCTGACGTGGCGCTTGCAGAGACGTTGACGGCTGTGGGAACCGTGGCCCTGGCCCGCTGCGGCGGGCGGCCCTTCGGCACCCACCTCTTCTCCGTCTGGCCGGGCGCCGCGATCGCCGCGAGCGCCTTCCCCGTCCGCTGCGCACCCGGGGACAACCTCGCGCTGCACGTGGCGGTGGCCCAGGCTCCGCCGGGCTCCGTCCTGGTGGTGGACGTCTCGGGGGAGTCCGAGTACGGCTACGTGGACGAGATCCTCGCGGTCGCCGCCCGGACACGGGAGGTGGCCGGGATCGTCCTGGACGGCTGCGTGCGCGACATCGCCGCGATCGCCCGCTGTGAGCTGCCGGTCTTCGGCGCCGGAGTGGCGGTGCGCGAGGCCGGGCACGACGCGGGGGGCTCCGTGGGCCAACAGGTCTTCATGGACGCGGGCGGCCCCGCGCCGCTGCCGGTCCGGCGCGGCGACTGGGTCGTGGCCGACGACGACGGCGTGGTGTGCCTGCCGCGCGGGCAGGTGAGCTCGATCATCACCGAGGCCCTCAGCAGCGTCTCACGGGACCGCGAGCTCATCGACGCCGTGTGCGCGGGGGAGAGCACCCTCGACCTCCTGGACCTGGACCCGTCCCGGGTGACCGGGTGGGAGGGCGCCTCCGACCGTGCCGGTCGGCGCGGTCGGCCCCGCCACCTCGGGGCGCGGCGCGACGGCCGCGCGGCCCCCGACGGGCACACCCGCCCGAGGCTGGGCCCGCGCTCCGCGGTGGGCGACGTCCACGGCGGTGACTGACGTCCCCGGCCCGCGGGGACGGCCGACACACGGCAGGGGCCCGGAACCGGTACCGGTTCCGGGCCCCGCATGCGTTCCCGGGCGCTCAGTCCTCGGTGAGGGACAGGAGCTCGTCGAGGTAGCAGGTGGCCTCCCGGGAGGCCAGGATCGGGTCCGCCGCGCGGACGGCCTCGGTGAGGCCGCTGTGGTCGATGCCCTCCGTCGCCGAGGAGGGGCGGTCGGAGGCCTCGGCGCTCTGCTCGTAGGCGGTGTGCGCGATGCTGGCGTAGACGACCTGGGCGATGTCGTCGTAGAGGTCGATCAGCAGGGTGTTGTGCGTGGCGTTGACGATCGCTCGGTGGAAGGTGAAGTCGGCCTCGACGAAGGCGCCCATGTCCTTGGTCCGCCAGGCCTCCTCGCGCAGGGCCATGGCGCGGTCGATGTCGGCCATGTCCTCCTCGCTGTGGCGTTTGGCGGCCAGCCGCGCGGCCTCGACCTCCAGTGCGCGGCGCACCTCCAGGTTCTCGCGGAGGCGGGAGCGCTCCAGGCGGCGGCGCAGGGCGCCACCGAGTTCGCTGGAGGCGCGGACGAAGGTCCCCGCCCCCTGGCGGATCTCCAACAGGCCCGCGTGGGCCAGGGCCCGGACCGCCTCGCGGACGGTGTTGCGCCCGACCTGCAGTTGTTCGGACAGCTCGGACTCGGTGGGGATGCGGTCGCCGACGCCCCACTCACCGGAGTCGATCTGAGCTCGTAGCTGACTGATGACCTGGTCGACGAGACCGGTCCGGCGTGTCGACGCGAGGGGCACGCTCATACCTCCTAGGGGCGGGTCGCCGGATGACAGGCCCAGCGCACGGGTAGGGAACGGTTAAGGACGGAGCCTAGACCAGTTGGGCGCGGGAATCGGCACCGAACGGCAATGCGTTATCCTCATGAAGTACATGGGGTCATCCTACGAATTTGTGAGCCACGTCCTATGAGCGTCACCCCCACGCGCGCGAACACCGCGCAGGGCACCCCCCTTGCCGACACCGACCGCCCCGGAGCCGCGTCCCGCGCGGCTCTCGTGCTGATCGCCGTCGCCATCGCCCTGGCCGCGCTCAACCTGCGCACCGCGATCACCAGCGTGGGTCCCGTTCTCGACGAGGTCACCCAGGGGCTGGGCATGACCGCGGTGGGCGCCGGCGCCCTCACGACGCTCCCCGTCCTGTGCTTCGCGGTCTTCGGCGGCCTCACGCCCATGCTCGCCCGCCGCCTCGGCTCCCACCGCCTGCTCGTGCTCGCCCTGACCGCCGTCACCCTCGGCCTCGTCACGCGGGCCATGGCTCCCGAACCCTGGCTGTTCCTCACCCTGAGCGCGGTGGCGCTCTCCGGCGGCGCCGTCGGCAACGTCATCCTCCCGGCCCTGGTCAAACAGCACTTCCCGCACCGCGTGGGCCTGATGACCACCGTCTACACCACTGGTCTGGCGGTCGGCACCGCGATCGCGGCCGCCGCCACCGTCCCCCTGGAGCAGGCCACCGGTGACTGGCGGATCGCCCTGGGCTCCTACGCCCTCTTCGGTCTGGTCGCGGCGCTCCCGTGGCTGCTGGCCCTGCGCCACGAGCCCGCTCCCGGCGACGCGCGCCGGGCCCTCAGCGTCCGACAGGTGCTCGGCACCGGGATCGGGTGGCAGGGCGTCCTGTACTTCGGCACCCAGTCCTCGATCGCCTACATCATGTTCGGCTGGTTCGCGCAGATGCTCCGCGACCAGGGACTGGACGCCCAGTCGGCCGGGGTGATGCTGGCCTACCTCACCGCCCTCGGCATCCCGATGTCGCTGGTCATGCCCTCGCTCATCGTCCGGGTCCGCGACCAGCGCCCCTTCGTGGTGCTCTTCGTCGCCGCCTACCTGGCCGGGTTCACCGGGATGTGGGTGGCCCCGCTCAACGGCACCTGGGTGTGGACCACCCTCGTCGGCGTCGGCCTGGGCAGCTTCGTCATGGCGCTGACCATCTTCGCGGTGCGCACCCGCACCGCCGAGGGCACGGCCGCCATGTCCGCCTCCAGCCAGAGTCTGGGCTACCTGTTCGGCGGCGCCGGGCCGTTCCTGTTCGGGCTCCTGCACGAGGTGAGCGGCGACTGGCACGCGCCCATGGCGATGGTGATCTGCCTCGTCCTCGTCAACCTCGTCGTGGGTCTGCTGATCGGGCGCCCCCGCTACCTGGAGGACGCCATCGCCGAGAGGGAAGGCCGGCGGGCCTGAGCACCGGACCCGCCGGGGCTCAGACCGGGAGCCAGTCGATCCGGCCGATGAGGTACACCGCGCCGACGAACGCGACCACGTCGATCACCGTGTGCGCGACCACCAGCGGCATGACCCGCCCGTAGCGCAGGTAGAACCAGCCGAACACCAGCCCCATGACCAGGTTGCCGAAGAACATCCCCACCCCCTGGTACAGGTGGTAGAAGGCCCGCAGGACCGAGCTGGCCAGGACCGCCCTCCACGGCGACCAGCCCATCTGGCCGAGCCGGTGCAGTAGGTAGCCGACCACGATCACCTCCTCCAGGACGCCGTTCTTCAGCGCCTGGAGCACCAGGACGGGGGTGTCCCACCAGTGGCCCGGCAGCGTGCTGGGCACGATGGTGCGGGTGAGGCCCAGCTGCCAGGAGACCAGGTACACGACCAGCCCGCCCGCGCCGATCAGCGCGGCCAGGGCCAGCCCGCTCCAGGTGTCGAAGCCCGGTCGGCGCAGGTCGAAGCCGACCGTGCGCGCGGACTCGCCGCCCCGGTGCAGCAGGTACACGACCATCGCCACGGGCGCGCAGGCGAAGACCACCGCGTACAGCTGGAAGGAGAGGTCGAGCCACGGGCGTCCCTCGGCGCGCGATCGGACGAGGCTGGCGGTCTGGTCGGCCATCGACTCGGGTGCGGTGAGCACGCCCAGGAAGGTGATGGTCGCCGACACGGCGGCGGCGCCCAGGGAGAGCGCGAGGACGCACAGCACCTCCCAACGCAGGAGGGAGCGGCTGGCGAGCGCACGCGGGACGGCGGCGCCCGCGCGCGTCCCCGCGCCGGGGTCGGCGGGGGAGGGCTGGGAGGCGCGCGGGTCCGGCTCGGTTCTGTCGGTCACGCGTCGAATCTACGCGCTGCGGAGGCGGAGCGCCGCCCTAGTCGTCGTCCCCGGCGTCGTCCTCCTCGTCACCGCCCTCGTCATCGCCGCCGATGACGTCGTCGATGCCCTCCTCGATGTTCTTCTCGACCTCCTCCTCGATCCCGTCCCGGACCTCCTGTTCGAGGTCGTCGGTGTTCTCGCAGGCGGCCGCGCCGAACACGGCCACGGCGGCGATCGCGCCCGCCGCCAGTGCGCGGCGGGTCGTGGCGAGGGTCGCCCGGCTGGTGTCGTCCGGTTTCACGTCGGCTCCGTGTGGTCGGGTGGGGTGCGGGTGGTCGGGGCGCGCACGCTCGACCGTGGGGGCGGTCGGGGGCGGGCGCGTGACTCCCGTCTCTTTCGTCGTTCGGAGTCACCGTATACGCGCGGACCGCTCCTGGGGAGGGCCTGGGCACACGAGAGGGCCGCCGGTCATGCGCGAGTGACACGGACCGCGCATGGCCGACGGCCAGGGGGGAGGCCGTCCCGCCCCGCCCCAGCCACGAAAGCGGGGAGGGACGGCCTCAGGGAACGAAGACCAGGGTCAGTGAGCCGCTGAGAACTGGTCTTCTTCGGTGGAGCCGGTGAGAGCCGTGGTGCTGGCCTCGGGGGAGATGGTCGTGCTGATCGCGTCGAAGTAGCCGGTGCCGACCTCGCGCTGGTGGCGGGTGGCGGTGTAACCGTCGGCCTCGGACGCGAACTCGGCCTCCTGGAGCTCGACGTACGACGTCATGCCGTTGGCCGCGTAGCCCTTGGCCAGGTTGAACATCGAGTGGTTGAGCGAGTGGAAGCCCGCGAGGGTGATGAACTGGAACTTGTAGCCCATGTGGCCCAGCTCGCGCTGGAACTTGGCGATGGTGGCGTCGTCGAGGTGACGCTTCCAGTTGAAGGACGGCGAGCAGTTGTAGGCCAGCATCTGGTCCGGGTACTCGGCCTTGATGCGCTCGGCGAAGTCGCGGGCGACCTCCAGGTCGGGGGTCGCGGTCTCCATCCAGAGCAGGTCGGAGTGCGGGGCGTAGGCCAGACCCCGGGCCACGCAGGCCTCGACGCCGTTGCGGAAGCGGTAGAAGCCCTCGGCGGTGCGCTCGCCGGTGGTGAAGGCCTGGTCGCGCTCGTCGATGTCACTGGTGATCAGGGTCGCGGCCTGGGCGTCGGTCCGCGCGATGACCAGGGACGGGACACCGGCGACGTCCGCGGCGAGGCGGGCGGCGTTGAGGGTCTTGACGTGCTGGCTGGTCGGGATGAGGACCTTGCCGCCCAGGTGGCCGCACTTCTTCTCGGAGGCGAGCTGGTCCTCCCAGTGCACGCCCGCGGCGCCCGAGGCGATCATGCCCTTCATGAGCTCGTAGGCGTTGAGGACGCCGCCGAAACCGGCCTCGGCGTCGGCCACGATCGGCGCCAGCCACTCGGGGGCGCTGTCGTCGCCCTCGGACCAGGTGATCTGGTCGGCGCGCAGGAGCGCGTTGTTGATGCGGCGGACCACGGCCGGGACCGAGTTGGCCGGGTAGAGGCTCTGGTCGGGGTAGGTGCTGCCGGAGAGGTTGGCGTCGGCCGCGACCTGCCAACCGGAGAGGTAGATGGCCTTCAGTCCGGCGCGGACCTGCTGGACCGCCTGGTTGCCGGTGAGGGCGCCGAGGCTGTTGACGTAGTCCTCGGTGTGGAGCAGGTCCCACAGGCGTTCGGCGCCGCGGCGGGCCAGGGTGTGCTCCTCGGTGACCGAACCGCGGAGCTTGACGACGTCGTCGGCGGAGTAGGTGCGCTCGATACCGGCCCACCGGGGGTTGGTCTCCCAGTCGCGCTGGAGTGCGGCGCTGGCTTCCTGACGTCGAGCGCTCGTGCTCATGTTCGTTCCCGCCTTACGTGTAGTCCCCAAGGTCTTCGCGCCGGTCGAGGGAGGCCTGCCAGGGGTCAGGGGCTGAACCCTGAGCGGTAAGTTCCCCGCCGGTAACTATGATTCTTGGGCAAGTTCCAAGGGTTTTCCACTCGAAATCGGGTGAAGATCGTTGTTTCTTTCCGTAGGATGAAGCCATGGCGTACTTTGGTGCTGAAGAAATACCGTCTTTGACGGGTGACCTGGATCTCGTCACGTTTGGCCAGCGGCTCCGTCATCTGCGCAAGGCGCGCGGCCTGACCCTGTCCGACCTGGGGGAACGCGTGGGGCGGGCGCCCTCCCAGCTCTCCCTGCTGGAGAACGGAAAACGTGAGCCCAAGCTCTCCTTGCTCACGTCCTTGGCTTCGGCCCTCGAGGTGTCCGTTGAGGAACTCCTGTCGAAGCAGCCCCCGAGCCGCCGCGCGCAACTGGAGATCGCGGTGGAGGAGGCCCAGCGCGACTCCCTGTACCAGGGCCTCCACCTCCCGCACCTGAAGGTGGGCAAGCGGGTCCCCAACGACGTCCTCGAACACATCGTGGGGCTCTACGACGAGCTCAAGAGACGCAACGCCAAGCCCACCGCCACCCCCGAGGAGGCGCGCCTGGCCAACGCCGACCTGCGCCGCCAGATGCGCGAGCGCGGCAACTACTTCGAGACCATCGAGGCCGCCGCCGCCGACACCCTCTCGGCGGTCAACTACACGGCCGGCCCCCTCTCCCAGGGACAGATCCTCGCGATCGCCACCCACCACGGGTTCTCCCTCAGGTACGTGCAGGACCTGCCCCGTTCGGTGCGCTCGCTCACCGACCACGTCAACCGGCGCATCTACCTCAAGCGCGAGACCACGCTGGGCATGCACAGCCCGCGCACGATCCTGCTCCAGACCCTGGGCCACGTCATCCTCGGCCACGACCAGCCCAGCGACTTCGGCGACTTCCTGCGCCAGCGCGTCGAGGCCAACTACTTCGCCGCCGCAGTCCTGATCCCCGAGAGCACGGCCGTCACCTACCTCCAGGAGGCCAAGAAGGCCCGCGACCTGTCCGTGGAGGACCTGCGCGACGTCTACTCCGTCTCCTACGAGATGGCCGCGCACCGGTTCACCAACCTGGCCCACCGCCACCTGGACCTGGTCTGCCACTTCATCCGCAACGACGAGACCGGCATCATCTACAAGGCCTACGAGAACGACGGACTGGTCTTCCCCACCGACGACACCGGCGCCATCGAGGGGCAGCGCATGTGCCGCCAGTGGTCGGGCCGCCAGGTCTTCCAGTCGCCGGACCGCTACTCGATCTACTACCAGTACACCGACAAGCCCAACGGCACCCACTGGTGCGTGGCCCACGTGGACCCCAGCCGCGAACGCAACTTCGCCATCACCCTGGGCGTGCCTTACAAGGAGTCCCGCTGGTTCCGCGGTCGCGAGACCACCAACCGCACCAAGTCGAACTGCCCCAACGGCGAGTGCTGCGTACGTCCGCCCGCCCGGCTCGCCAGCCGTTGGGAGGGCAACGTGTGGCCCTCGGCCCGCGCCCACTCCCACGTGCTCTCGGCCCTGCCCTCCGGTACCTTCCCCGGCGTGGACGAGCACGACGTCTACACCTTCCTGGAGGCCCACAGCCAGGACTGACCCTCCCGCCCCCGTACCCGCGCGAGGGGGCGACGCGCACGGCGCCGCCCCCAGCCGCCGGTCCGGACCCCGGGCCCGCCCGGGGCCCGGACCGGTCAGGCGCGCAGGTCCCGTAGCGCCTCCGGAGTGAGGTCGCCCAGCGACGGGTAGCCGTCGACCGCCATGAGCAGGTCCGCCTCGGCCAGCATCGACCGCAGCACGTGCACGACCCCGTCCGTGCCTCCGGTCGCCAGCCCGTACACGTAGGGGCGGCCGACCGCCACCGCCGTCGCGCCCAGGGCCAGGGCCTTGACCGCGTCCGTGCCCGAGCGCACACCGGAGTCGAAGATCACCGGCAGGTCGGTGGCGGCGGCCACCTCCGGCAGGCACTCCAGGGCGGGGATGCCGCCGTTGGCCTGGCGGCCGCCGTGGTTGGAGACGTAGATCGCGTCCACGCCCCCGTCCGCCGCCCGCCGCGCGTCGTCGGGGTGGCACACCCCCTTGACGATCAACGGCAGCTCGGTGAGGGACCGCAGCCACGGAAGGTCGTCCCAGGTCAAAGGGTTGCCGAAGAGGCCAGCCCACTGCGCTGTCACCGTCTCGCGCGGTGCGTCCGCGCCGACCAGCCCCTGGAAGACGGGATCGGAGGTGTAGTTGGCCAGGCAGTGCCCGTGCAGCATCGGCAGGTGACCGGTGGCCAGGTCGCGCGGGCGCCAACCGGTGACCCAGGTGTCCAGGGTGACGACGATCCCCGCGAACCCCGCAGCCTCGGCCCGCCGGACCAGGCTGGCCGCCAGCTCGCGGTCGGTCGGCGTGTACAGCTGGAAGAAGCCGGGGGTGTCGCCGAACCGCGCGGCCACCTCCTCCAGCGGGTCCTGCGACAGGGTGGAGGCGATCATCGGCACCCCGGCGCGCGCCGCGGCGTCGGCGACGGCCAGGTCGCCGTGCCCGTCCTGGGCGCACAGGCCGACCACCCCGACCGGGGCCATCAGCAGCGGTGAGGGGAGCCGGACCCCGCACAGGTCGACGCCGGTGTCGCGTTCACGGGCTCCCACGAACATGCGGGGATAGAGCCCCCAGCGGCGGAAGGCCTCGGCGTTGGCCTCCTGGGTGTGCTCGTCGCCCGCGCCGCCCGCCACGTAGGACCACACGCGCGGCGGGAGCGCGCGCTCGGCCCGGCGCTCCAGCTCGGGGAAGGTCATGGGGTGCGGGGGGACGGCTCCGGTGAGGCCGTTGAGGTAGATCTCCAGCTGGTAGTCGCCGTGCTGCGGGGCCAAGGTCGCCTCCGGGTCGGGGGTGGGAGGGGCGGGTGTGACCCGCATCATTCAGACGGGCGCGTACGCGTGTCAAGGGTTCGCGGCCGGGGGAGCGGGGTGCGGGCCTTAGCGGGGAATTGGTCTCCCGATGAGCCGGAGCGGGGTACGGGCCACACGTGGAACCGATGCTGGCGAGCGCCGTCGACCGACTTCCCACCGGTGAGCACCTGCTCTACGAGCCCAAGTGGGACGGTTTCCGCTGCCTGGCCTCGACCGGGCCCGTGCGCATGACCAGCAGGCACGGGCGCACGCTCTCGCAGCGGTTCCCGGAGATCGCGGACGCCCTGGCCCGGCAGCTGCCCGAGGGGGTCCTGCTGGACGGGGAGATCATCCGTTGGGCGCCCGACGGGCGGCTGGACTTCGGCGCCCTCCTGCGGCGCAACGGAGCCTCGGCCCGCCAGGCCCGGGCCCAGGGCCGCACGGAACCGTGCCACCTGGTGGTCTTCGACCTGCTGGCGGCGGGCGGCCGGGACCTCGCCCACCGTGCGCTGTCCCACCGGCGCGCGGAGTTGGAGCGCCTGATGGGCCTGGTCGAGCAGCCCTCGCCGCTCACCCTCGGTTGGCAGACCGACAACCCCGACGTCGCCTCGCAGTGGTGGGAGGAGATGCCCGCCGTCGGTGTCGAGGGGGTGATGGTCAAGGACGGGCGGCGTTCCTACCGTCCGGGCCGCAGGGACTGGCGCAAGTGGAAGCACCGCGTGACCACCGAGGCGATCGTGGGCGGGGTCGTCGGGCACGCCCGCGCCCCGCGGGCCCTCATCCTCGGCCGGGTGGACTCCGCGACCGGGGAGCTGCGCGTGGCCGGACGGACCGGGGACCTCGCTCCGGAGCAGTCCGAGGAGCTCGCGGGGCACCTGGTCAAGACCGACGACCACCCCTGGCCCCGGACCCTGGCGGCCACGTGGGGGGAGAGCTCACGCCAGCACTACTCGCGGGTCGTCCCGGACCTGGTGGTGGAGGTGTGCCCGGACCCCGCCGAGGTCGCGGGCCGGTGGCGGCACGTCGTGCGCTACCTGCGCGCGCGGCCCGACCTGGAGCCCGGGGACGTGCCCCGGGACCTGGACACCGAGTAGCGCTCATCCGGCCTCGGCGACCGCGTCGGCGAGCTCCTCCTTGGTCATCCGGGAGCGCCCCGGAATGTCGAGCTCCCTCGCCCGCTCCATGAGCTCGCCCTTGGTCGGCCGGCGGTCGTCGGAGGACCTCGGAGCCGGAGCGCGGCCGCGCCGTCCGGAGGAGCCCGCGCGGTCCTTCCTGCGCTGGCGGAGCGAGGCGCGCAGCGCGTCGTCCAACGCGACCACCTTGCCCTCGCCCTTCTCCTCGGGTTCGCGGCCCTCGTAGGTGACCGTCCCGCCGCGCGCCTTCGCGGCGATCAACTCCTCCAACCTGCGTTCGTACTCGTCGGTGTACTGCGAGGGCTCCCACTCGGCGGTCATGGCGTCGATCAGCTGCGCGGCGAGCCGGAGCTCGCCCCGGTCGACCTCGCCGGTCGGGGGCCGCATGACGTCCTCGGGGTCGCGGACCTCGTCGGGCCAGTACAGGGTGCTCGCGGTGAGCACGCCCTGCTGCGGCGCGACCAGCGCCAGGTGCTGCCGGTTGCGCATGACCAGCGTGCCGAGCCCCGCCCTGCCGGACTCCTCCAGGGCGGCCAGGAGAAGGCGGTAGGGCTTCGCGGAGCTCTTGTCCGGACCGAGGTAGTAGGTGGAGGCGTACCACAGGGGGTCGACGTCCTCGGCGGAGACGAACCCGGTGATCTCCAGGGTCCGGCTCCGCCCGGGCTGGACCTGTTCCATGTCGGCGGGTTCCAGGAGCACGTAGGAGTCGGACTCGTCGACCTCGGCGCCCTTGACGATGTCCTCGCTGGCCACCCGCTCACCGGTGTCCTCGTTGACCCGCTGGTAGCGCACGCGCGCGCTGGTTCCGCGGACGAACTGGTGGACGGTCGGTCCGTGTCGTTCGCGCGCGGAGTACATGCGCACCCCCACGGACACCAGTCCGAAGCTGATCGTTCCGGTCCACACGGTTCCCGGCACTGCTCACACCCCCTGCCTCCCAGTGTGTGAGCGGGGTGGCAAACGCCGGACAGGTGCGCGTCACGTCTCCCTCCCGTTTGCGCGTGGGGGACCGTTGTGCCTGTCCAGGTCGACTGTTACCGTTGGTAGCACTTCATGGTCGCCCCTCCGCCCCCCGGAGGACCAACAAAGGATGCCAGCGCATGAGTGACGCCACCGCGCCCGCCTTCAGCATGGAACCGAGCGAGGAGGTCCGCGACGTCCGGGACTGGGCCCACGGGTTCGCCGCCGACGTCATCCGCCCGGCCGCCGCCGAGTGGGACGAGCGCGAGGAGACCCCCTGGCCCATC
>NZ_JBIAGA010000015.1:0-95890 GCF_042869555.1 Nocardiopsis sp. NPDC006938
AAACGCTCGGCTGGGATACCCCAGCCGAGCGCCTCGCCAAGCTGCTCACAACGAGCAACTGACCTTACGTGTTGCGACGACTCCTAGAATTCGCCATCTCCCGCCCCGGCCCCGTCGGGGAGTCAGGGTCCCCCGTCACCCGGGCGCTCGCTCACCCGCTCACTTGGTCAACCGCTCACTTGGTCACCCGGGCGGTGATGGTGTCGAGGTCGTCGTGCCGGGTCTCGCGGCTGACGACCAGCGCGCCCAGCGTGATGGTGCCGACCAGGATCAGGTAGCCGCCCACCCAGGCCAGGCCGAAGGTGCTCGCGAGCCACGTGGCGATGTAGGGCGCGAACGAGGCGCCCAGGAGGCTGGCCAGGTTGTAGGCGGCCGAGGCGCCCGTGTAGCGCACCTTGGTCGGAAACAGCTCGGGCAGGACCGCCGCCATCGGGCCGAAGGTCAGGCCCATCAGGGACAGGCCGATGATCAGGAAGGCCATCACCCCGACGGTGCCGCCGCTGCCCATGAGCGGACCCATGGCGAAGCCGAACACGATGATCGCGCAGGTGACGGTGATCAGGACGGGCCTGCGTCCGAACCGGTCGGCCAGGAGGCCCGAGAGGGGGGTGAACAGCGCGAAGAACAGCACGCCGATCAGGAGGAAGACGAGGAAGTCGGTGCGCTCGTAGCCCAGGCCGTTCTCCGGGTCGGTGCCGAACCCCAGGGAGAAGACGGTCATGAGGTAGAAGAGCACGTAGGTCGCCAGCATGATGAGCGTACCGATGAGCACGGCGGGCCAGTTGTGGCGGAAGACCTCGACGATGGGGGTCTTGACCCGCTCGCCGGAGGCGATGACCTTGGCGAAGGCGGGCGTCTCGTGCAGGGTGAGCCGCACCCACAGGCCGACGACGATCAGCACGGTGGAGACCAGGAACGGGATGCGCCAACCGTAGGCGAGGAAGGCCTCGTCGCTCATGGCCTGGCTCAGGATCAGGAAGACGCCGTTGGCGAGGAAGAAGCCGATCGGGGCTCCGAGCTGCGGGAACGTTCCGTAGAAGCCGCGCTTGCCGGGGGGAGCGTTCTCGGTGGCCAGCAGGGCCGCGCCGCCCCACTCGCCGCCCAGGCCCAGCCCCTGCCCGAACCGGCACAGTGCCAGCAGGAGCGGGGCGGCCACGCCGATCTGCGCGTAGGTCGGCAGCAGGCCGATCGCGATGGTCGCGATACCCATGGTCAACAGGGACGCCACCAGGGTGGCCTTGCGCCCGATCCGGTCGCCGAAGTGGCCGAACAGCCAGGAGCCGATGGGGCGCGCCACGAAGGCGATGGCGAAGGTCGCCAGCGACTGCAGGCGGGCGGCCATCATGTCGCCCTCGGGGAAGAACAGGTAGGGGAAGACCAGGACCGCGGCGGTCGCGTAGATGTAGAAGTCGTAGAACTCGATGGACGTGCCCACGAGGCTCGCCGTGAGGACCTTCCGCTTCGGGTTGGTCGGGGGCGGTGCCGTCTCGGCTTGTGGCCGATCCGGCGCCGTGTTGTCTTCGGCGACGTCCTTCATGAGGAGTCTCTTTCCAGGTCAGTGCGGGTCGATGGAGGGATGCTAGCCGCGGTGGACGCCATATGGAACTTTTGTCTCAACATGTGAACGCTTGGGGTGGGGCGGGGAGAGTCACCGCAGGACCGGACGAAGCGGGATCAACCGCCGGGAAGGCGTTCCGGGGCCTACCGTGATCCGCCTCACCGGCCACGATGTCACGCCGCGAGACCCCCGCTCCGCCATGTGGGACGGCGCACCGTCGGGGGCTTCAACGGGCGGAGAAGCGGTCCCTGGAGCCCAGCCGGGGCACTCCGCTCACGCGCACGACCCGGGTGCAGCGCTCCCGCATGCCCTTGACGAGTTCCCCGTTGGGCCGGTCGCTGCGCTCGACCCAGTCCCGGGCGTCGTCCGCGTTCGCGCCCCCGGCCATCTGGCGCCGCCGCAGGCGGCGTTCGCGGACCCGGTCCTCGGTCTCCACGTACCAGAGCTGCGCGAACAACCCCCGCACGCCGTCCCACGGGGGTTCGTCGCTGGCGAGGTAGTTGCCCTCGGTCACGATCAGGCGGGTGCCCGGCTCGATCACGTGCTGGGCGGCGATGGGCTCGTGCAGCCTGCGGTCGTAGTCCGGGACGTAGACGGGGGTGTCGGTCTCGGCCAGCAGCCTGCGCGCCATCGCGAGGTAGCCGTGGGCGTCGAAGGTGTCCGGGGCCCCCTTGCGGTTCCGGCGCCCCAACCGGTCCAGCTGGGCGTTGGACAGGTGGAAGCCGTCCATGGGCAGGTAACCGGCGGTGCCCGTGCCCGCCCGCTCGTCGACGGCGTGCACCAGGTACCGGGCCAGCGTGGACTTACCGGCCGCGGGGGCGCCGGTCAGGCCGAGGATCACGCGGGCGCGGCCTCCGGGCGGGTCCTGCGGTACCAGTGCGAGGGCGTCGGCGACGAGGGATGCGAGCATGGCCTCCAGACTAACCCCACCCCTTCGGGGGTCGCCGGGACTCGGGGCGGTCGATGCGGTGCCCGAGGGGTCCGGCGCCCGCGCTCGTCCGCCCCGGTGCTCCCCCCGGTCAGGCGAGCGCGGGGCGGGGCCCTCACCCGAGGACGGCCCCGCCCGCGGGTCTCACGGGGCGTGCCCCACGTAGGCCAGGGCCTGGCGTACCAGCACGCCCTGGCCGCCGGGCATCTCCGCCCGCACCTGCGGGCTGGTGGCCTCCTCCGGTGTGAACCACACGAGGTCCAGGGCGTCCTGGCGCGGTTGGCAGTCGCCGCTCACCGGCACCACGTAGGCCATGGCCACCGCGTGCTGGCGGGGGTCGTGGAACGGGGTGACCCCGGGGGTGGGGAAGTACTCGGCGACCGTGAACGGCTGTGGGGAGCTGGGGATACGGGGCAGGGCGACCGGGCCCAGGTCCTTCTCCAGGTGGCGCAGGAGCGCGTCCCGCACCCGCTCGTGGTACAGGACCCGTCCGGAGACCACCGAGCGGTTGAAGCTGCCGTCGGGGTCGGCGCGCATCAGCAGACCCACGTGCGTCACCGACCCGGACTCGTCCACCCGCACGGGCACCGCCTGGACGTAGAGGACGGGCATGCTGGCGCGGACGCTGTCGAGCTCCTCGGAGGAGAACCAGCCG
The DNA here is from genome assembly GCF_042869555.1 of Nocardiopsis sp. NPDC006938. Classification (NCBI taxonomy): domain Bacteria; kingdom Bacillati; phylum Actinomycetota; class Actinomycetes; order Streptosporangiales; family Nocardiopsidaceae; genus Nocardiopsis; species Nocardiopsis sp. NPDC006938. The sequence continues at coordinate 3,142 of NZ_JBIAGA010000015.1, forward strand.
GGTTGGGTGTCAGCGGTTTCGGTCAATCGGGTCGCGGTCGGCGGACTGCCCGGGGCAGCCGCGTACCGCTCCCTCCCTTCGCTCTCATCGTGTCCACGAGGGCGGTCGGCGACCCGCGCCCCCAGGGGGAACGGCGTCACCGGCCGACACACGGGTGTCCAAGTACCGCTTTTACCGCACGAACGCGCGGAAAGCACGGTGCGGGGGTCGGATCGGGAGTGTCCGAGAGGAAGGTACGGGGGTCCTGTGGTTGGCGACCCCGCCTGGCCGCCCCGGCAAACCCGGGCGATGGTGACACCCGGGTGGCGGAGGGGGCATATCGGCGAGATTCCGGCGGATTTTCTCAGGAAACCCTCCCGGAAGCTCACTGAAGAGGTTACGATCTCGTACGCGGTTGCGTAGTGGGAAGGTTACGTCCGGTGAGAGGTGGCCCGAGTGGCGAAGGATGGCCCGTTCTCGGCCCAGGAACGATTTCCCTGCACGGGAGTGACGGTGGTGCGCGTCCACGGTGAGGTGGACCTGGCCACCGCCGACCGCCTCCGGGAGAGGCTGCTCCAGGCCGCCCAGGCCTCGCGGTGCGACTGTCTGGTCGTGGACATGTCCGGCCTCGGATTCTTCGACGCCAGCGGCGTACGCGCGCTGGTGGCCGTCTACCAGGTCCTGACCGGGCAGGGCAGACACGTGGTCCTGGCCGAACCCGCGCCGATCGCCGAACGGGTGCTGGAGGCGCTGGGCATGCGGCGGCTGTTCGAGGTCTACCCCATGGTGGAGATGGCGCTCACCCACACCAGCGGCCTGCGGGTGGACGGCGAACCCATCTTCGACAACCCCGTGCCCTGACTCCGACCCGGGCGCGACCGTGCCCGGTCGACGACGCGTCTCCCGGCGCCCCGCCGAAGCCCGGTGCGCCGGGTGCGCCGCGTGGGACGACGACCGGCGGCCCCCACCGTGCTCCGCCGAGCGAGCTCCGCGGTGTCACACGGTGGGGGCCGGTTTCCTAGGGCAGGGCCGAGGGCGCCCGCCCGGGGGCTCCCTCGTCGCCCGCGCGCTCCAGGAACGGCGCCAGGAGCTCGGGCACGGCCTCGTCCGCCCAGGCCAGCCCCTGACCCACACCCACGTCCCGGGCGGTGTACATCCCCTCGCCGGAGGCCGTGGTCGCGGACACGTCCGCCAGGCCCAGGCGGCGCTGGAACGGCGACCGTGTGATCCGCCAGCCGATCACCGCCGCCCGCTCCAGGGTGACGGTCTCCCGGGAGGCCATACCCCCGCGTACCACGAGATACCGCGGATGCAGGCCGTGCCCCAGGCCCCGGTAGGAGCCCACCGCGTACCAGAACGCCAGCGCGGCGAACAGCAGCGCCACCGCGAACCACCCCCAACCCGGTGTGGCCTCGACGGTCGGCGTGGCCAGCGGGAACGGCATGAACTGCTCCTCGGCCCTGCGCAGCGCCGCCCACCAGGTCTCGGTCGCCACCCGGTGCAGCCAGGCCAGCCCTCCGGCCACGGCCAGCGCCAGGAGCGAGCACACCGTCGCCCGGGTGAACCGGCGGCGCAGGGCCGCCTTCGGGTGAACCGCCAACGGCGCGTCCAGCGCCGAGGAGGGATCGCCCATCAGGGCGGCGCCCAACCGCCGGGCCCGACCCCGGGGCATGGCGGGGGAGAGGCGGCTCTTGGCCTCCGTCTTCTGCGAGTCGCCGGCCGACAGGCCGGTAGCCACCGCGCGGACGGAGGCACCGCCCACCGACCGCAGGACGAGGGGCTCGTGGAGCACCACGCCGTTGAGTCGGCGGCCCTCCACCGACAGGGAGACACTGGTCAGCAACCCCCGGCGCAGCCGCACGGTACCGTCGGGCTCCCGGACGAGCCGGTAGTCCCACCAGGTCTCCACGGCGGCCAGGAGCAGCACGGCGGTGCCCGAGACCAGCAGGACCAGCAGGACGGTGGGGACGACCAGCAGCAGCTGCCCCATCACGATGCCGGACAACTCCTGCGCACTGGGCAGCCCGGCCTGGTCCGAGACCCACCTCCAGGCGTGACCGCCGCTCTGGGCGTTGGCCCCGACGAGCGCGGCGAGCACACCGAGGCCGATCCCCAGGGTCGCCGGGGTGGCGGGGGCGTAGGCGAACCAGCGGGGGTTCAGCCGGGCCAGCTCGGTCTCCTGCCCGGCCTCTTCGGAGGAGCCCTCGGCGGCGCCGTCGGACGCGCTCGCGGGCGCGGTGCGGCGCAGCAGCTCCCGGCGCAGCCGTTCGCCCTGACCCGTGGTCACGTACTCCAGCTTGAGCTGGTCCCCGCCGCCGGCCCCGGCGGACTCCCCCGTGCCCACAGTCACCGCGCACAGGCCGAAGATCCGTGTGTAGATCGGGGCGGCCACGTCCACGGTGCGCACGCGCTCACGCGGGATCGACCGGTAGGTCCGGGCGACGACGCCCGAACGCATCTCCATGCGCTCGTCGGTGACCCGGTAGCGGGCCGCACGCAGCCGCACCATCTCCAGCCACGTCATCAGGGCGAGGAAGGCCAGGGTGCCCGGGAGGGGGAGCAGCGCCCACCACGGGAGCCCGACGACGAACAGGACGACGGTGCCCACGAGCGCTGACGGCACGAGGAACGCGGCCGCGAGCGCGGTGGAGGCCCACACGCTGAGCGGGCTCAGCCGCTCCCAACCGTCCTCGGCGCCCGCCGCGCCCTCCGCGGGCGGTGGCCCCTCCGGTAGCGGTTCCCCCATCGGTCGGCCCTCTTCGGTTCCGTGGTTGTCGTGGGGGGTCATGTCGCGTCTCCGGGAACCGCCTGAGTGCTGTCGGTGAGCTGGTCGGCCACCTCGGTCGCCAACCGGTGGTCGAGGCCGCTGATCTCGATCGGTCCGGCGGCGGAGGCGGTCGTCACGGTCACGCTCGACAACCCGAAGGCCCGCTGGAGTGGTCCCCGCTCGGTGTCCACCGTCTGGACGCGGGACATGGGGGCCACCCGCCACTCCTGCCAGATCCACCCGCTGGAGGTGTACACGGCGGTGTCGGTCACTTCCCAGCGGTGCACCCTGAACCGCCACTGCGGCATGACGACCGTGACCAGGAGTCCGACCCCTCCGAGGACACCAGCGGCGATCAGGAACCAGGGGCGGACCGGTTCCCAGATCAGGGCGGGAACGACGGGGACGACCGTGAGTACGAGCGTCACCGCGAGGGACCGTGTCGTCCACCACCAGACCGCGCGCCGGTCCACACGGTGGTTGGGCGGTCGTAGGCGCAGAGCGTCGGTGCTCATGGAGTCGACCTCTCCTCTCAGTCAGGGCCCCGGGGGAGGCCGTCCATAAAAAGTGATATCACAATGCTATGCTCCAGTCAGCACTCGAAAACGCATCCCCAGGAAGGACGGTCGACGGATGAGCTCGACACCGAACGTCGTCAGGCCAGCACCCCAGTACCGCGAACGCGAGGCCTTCGGGTCCGGTGGAATCCCCATGTTCGTCGTGTCCCTGGCCCTGTTCCTCGGCGGAGCCGCCGTGGCGGCGCTCCCCCTGCTCGGCCTGCACGTGGCCCTGGTCGCGGTGGGCGCGGTGATCGCCGTCGTCGGCGTCGTCCTGGCCATCGGCCTGACCATGGTCGCCCCCAACGAGGCCCAGGTCGTGCAGTTCTTCGGCCGCTACGTCGGGACCATCCGCACGGACGGATTGCGCTGGGTCAACCCGCTCACCGTGCGCAACGCGATCTCCACCCGCATCCGCAACCACGAGACCTCCGTCATGAAGGTCAACGACGCCGCCGGCAGCCCGATCGAGATCGCCGCCGTCGTCGTCTGGCAGGTCGAGGACACCGCACGCGCCTCCTTCGAGGTCGACGACTTCCTCCAGTTCGTCTCCACCCAGACCGAGGCCGCCGTCCGCCACATCGCGGGCAAGTACCCCTACGACTCCTACGGTGACGACGCCGTGCCGTCCCTGCGCGACAGCGCCGACGCCATCACCGAGCAGCTGTCCAAGGAGGTCGCCGAGCGCGTCGACGCGGCGGGCGTGAAGATCGTGGAGTCGAGGTTCACCCACCTGGCCTACGCCCCCGAGATCGCCCAGGCCATGCTCCAGCGCCAGCAGGCCAGCGCCATGATCGCCGCCCGAGCCGAGATCGTCGAGGGCGCCGTCACGCTGGTCGACCGCGCCCTGGAGCGCCTGTCCGACGAGAACGTGGTGGATCTGGACGAGGAGCGCAAGGCCGCCATGGTCAGCAACCTGCTCGTGGTCCTGTGCTCCGACCGCCCCGCCAGCCCCGTCGTCAACACCGGGACCCTCTACCAGTAGATCCGGGTGAGGTGCCGTGCCCGAGCGCAAGAAGGTGCTGCTGCGGCTCGACCCCGCCGTCCACGACGCGCTCGCGCGCTGGGCCGGGAACGAGCTCCGGAGCACCAACGCCCAGATCGAGTTCCTCCTGCGCCGCGCCCTGGACGACGCGGGGCGTATGCCCAAGGAGGCCGGAGACCTCCCCCGCCGGGGCCGTCCGCGCAAGAAGGCCTCCGAGGCTCCCGAAGACCCGGAGCCGGCCGGGGGACGGACGTGACGGAGCCGGGCGCCCGCGCCGGGCGCCCGGCTCCCCCGCGACCGGTCCGGGCCGGAGTTCGTCCTCCGACCCGTGCTCCTTCCGGCTAGCCCAGCGCCGCGGCGGCGGCCCTGCCCGCGGTGCGGCCCGAGAAGAGGCAGCCGCCGAGGAAGGTGCCCTCCAGAGAGCGGTACCCGTGCACGCCGCCCCCGCCGAACCCCGCCACCTCACCGGCCGCGTACACCCCCGGCAGCGGCGTGCCGTCGGCACGGAGCACCCGGGCGTCCAGGTCGGTGTGCAGCCCGCCGAGGGTCTTGCGGGTGAGGACGTGCAGGCGCACCGCGATGAGCGGACCGGCCTTGGGGTCCAGGATCTGGTGCGGCCGGGCCACGCGGGCGAGCCGGTCGCCCCGGTAGTTGCGGGCGCCGTGGATCGCCATCACCTGGAGGTCCTTGGTGAAGGTGTTGGCCATCTCCCGATCGCGGGCCACCACCTCGCGGGTCACCGTGTCGGCGTCCAGCACGTCGTCACCCGCGACCTCCCTCATCCGCCGGATCAGCTCGGGCAGCCGGTCGGCGACCACGAAGTCGGCCCCGTTGCGCTTGAAGGCCTCCACGGGGCCCGGCGCGCCGGGGAGCACCCGTTGGAGGACGAGCCTGAGGTCCTTGCCGGTGAGGTCCGGGTTCTGTTCGGAACCGGAGAGGCCGAACTCCTTCTCGATGATCTTCTGCGACAGCACGAACCACGTGTACTCGTGGCCGGTGCGCATGATGTGGTCCAGGGTTCCCAGTGTGTCGAAACCGGGGAAGTACGGGGCGGGCAGGCGCTTGCCGGTCGCGTCCAGCCACAGCGACGACGGGCCGGGCAGGATGCGGATGCCGTGCCGCTCCCAGACCGGGTCCCAGTTCTGGATGCCCTCGGTGTAGTGCCACATCCGGTCGCGGTTGATGACCTCGCCGCCCGCCCGCTCCGTGATGCCGAGCATCCTCCCGTCCACGTGGGCGGGCACCCCCGAGAGCATGTGCCGGGGCGCGGCTCCCAACCGCTCCGGCCAGTTCCGGCGCACCAGGTCGTGGTTGCCGCCGATGCCCCCGGCGGTCACGATGACGGCCTGGGCGCCGATCTCGAAGTCTCCAGTGGCGTCCCGGTTGCTGGCCCGGCCCCGTTCGGCGTCGCTGGGGGCCAGTACCGTGCCGCGCACCCCGGTGACCGCCCCCGCGGTCACCACCAGTTCGTCCACCCGGTGGCGGAAGCGCAGCGAGATCAGGCCCCGTTCGGCGGCGTCGCGCACCCGGCGTGCGAAGGGTGCGACCACGCCCGGTCCGGTGCCCCAGGTGATGTGGAAGCGGGGGACCGAGTTGCCGTGGCCGTCGGCGAGGTAGCCGCCGCGCTCGGCCCATCCCACGACGGGGAAGATCCTCAGGCCCATCCGGCGCAGCCAGGAGTACTTCTCGCCGGCGGCGAAGTCCACGTACGCCTCGGCCCACCGGCGCGGCCACGCGTCCTCCTGGCGGTCGAAGGCGGCGGTGCCCATCCAGTCCTGGAGGGCCAGCTCACGGGAGTCCCGGATGCCCATGCGGCGCTGTTCGGGGGAGTCGACGAAGAACAACCCGCCGAAGGACCAGTGCGCCTGCCCGCCGAGGGACTGTTCGGGTTCCTGGTCCAGCAGGACCACCCGCCTCCCGGCGTCGGCGAGTTCGGCGGCGGCGGCCAGTCCGGCCAGTCCCGCCCCCACGACGACGACGTCGGCCTGGTCGGCTCCGGTGCCCATGCGGTTCTCCTCGGGGGTCGTCCGCGCCCGGCGGGCGCGGCGTGCGTGATGGTGCCGACTGTGCACCGGAGCGGGGTCGCGGGCAAGGCTGGTGTGTGCCCTCCGCCACATCCTTTGTCACCCGGTGACAAAGGCCTTCGGGAAGGCGCTCGGTGTTCCTCTCCGCGACCCCCGGCGCCGACCGACGGCGCCGCCTCGCCGGGTCAGACTCCGAAGCGGACCAGGGATCGGCCGCCCCGCCCCCGGCGCATCCGCTCGAAGGCCTCGGGCACGCCCTCCAAGGGGATCTCGTCGGTGATCATCTCGGCCAGCCGCAGCTCTCCGGAGCGGACCGCCTCGGCCAGCAGCGGGATGTCCCGGACCGGGTCCGAGGACCCGTACACGCAACCCTGGAGCGTGCGGGCCTGGTGGAACAGCTCCAGGGCGCTGAAGGACACCTCGTCCCGGTGCGAGCCCACGCCCACCACCGTCACGGTTCCGCCCCGGCGGGCCGCGTTCCACGCGGTGCGTACCACCGAGGCCCGGCCGACCACCTCGAAAGCGTGGTCGACCCCCCGTCCGCCGGTGAGCCGCCGCACGGCCCGGTGGGTGTCGTCGTCGGCGACCAGGAAGTCGGTGGCGCCCAGCGACCGGGCCAGTTCCTCCTTCTCGGGGGAGGCGTCGACCGCCACCAGGGGGTCGGCCCCGGCGATCCGGGCCGCCTGGAGCAGCGACAGGCCGACCCCGCCCAGCCCCAGCACCAGCGCGGACCGTCCCGGTCGCAGCCGGGCGACGTTGTTCACCGCGCCCCAGCCGGTGAGCACCGCGCACCCGAGCACCGCCGCGACCGCCGGGTCGACCCCCTCCGGCAACGGAACGAGGGCGCCGACCGGTACCACCGTGGCCTCGGCGAAGGCTCCCGTGTTCAGCCCCGGGTAGACGGGGGTGCCGTCGCCGAGTTCCGCGTAGGGGGAGAGCGTGCCGTCCAGGGCGTGCTCGCACAGGTGGGGTTCGTCCTGGGCGCAGAACCAGCAGGACCGGCAGGGCGGAGCCCAGTTCAGGATCACCCGCTGGCCCGGCGCCACCTCGGTCACCCCGGGGCCGACCGCCTCCACGGTGCCCGCCCCCTCGTGGCCGAGCACGGCGGGCCAGGTCTGCGGCAGCGTGCCGTCGGACAGCGAGAGGTCGGAGTGGCACACCCCCGCCGCCGACATGCGGACCAGGGCCTGGCCGGGGCCCGGGTCGGGCAGGACGACGTCGCGGATCTCGGGGGAGGCGCCGGTGGCGGAGAAGACGGCGGCCCTGACGGTCGTACTCATGGCTCTCCAATCGCGGAAGTCCCGCGACCCTAGCAATACCGGCCGGTCGGTCTTTCGCATGGGGGTGACCGCTCCCCGACGTGTCGCCCCCTTCCTCCCGAACGCGTCACCCTTGAGGAAAGCCTGTGTTGGCGGGGCTTCTGGGTGGGTATCTCCTCTTTGTCCGCCGGAGACGCGGCCCGGCCCGCTGCCCGGACCGGTACGTGTCCACCGGTCTCCGGTACGCCTCGACGGGGAGGTTCCATGGCTCGACCCGACGGCCCTTCGACCGCGCCCACGCGGCGGCACTACCTCATGTGCCGACCCACCTACTTCACGGTGGAGTACGCCATCAACCCCTGGATGGACCCCGACGTGGTGGTGGACCGGCCGCGCGCCATCCGCCAGTGGGAGGAGCTGCGGGACCTCTACCTCTCCCTCGGCCACCGGGTGAGCGAGATCGCGCCGATCGAGGGGCTGCCCGACATGGTCTTCGCGGCCAACGGCGCGCTGGTCGTGGACGGCCGCGTCTACGGAGCCCGGTTCGCCAGCGCCGAGCGCACCCCCGAGGGCCCCGCCTACCTGGACTGGTTCCGCCAGGAGGGGTACACCGAGACCTCGGAGGCCAAGTACGTCAACGAGGGCGAGGGCGACTTCATCACCCTCGACGAGGTCGTCCTGGCCGCGACGGGCTTTCGGACCGAGGCCGCAGCCCACCAGGAGGCCGAGCGCCTCCTGGGGCGCCCGGTGGTCACCCTGCAACTGGTCGACCCGCGCTTCTACCACCTGGACACGGCGCTGTTCGCCCTGTCCGGCGACCGGATCGCCTACTACCCCGGTGCCTTCTCCAAGGGCAGCCGTCGGGTTCTGGAGGCCCTCTTCCCCGACGCCCTGATCGCCACGGAGGAGGACGCCCGGGTCCTCGGGCTCAACGCGGTCAGCGACGGGCACGACGTGGTCGTCGCCGCGGAGGCCACCCGGCTCGCCGACCGGCTGCGGACGCTGGGATTCACCGTCCACCCGGTGGAACTCGACGAGCTGCGCAAGGCGGGCGGCGGCGCCAAGTGCTGCACCCTGGAGCTCCGGGACCACCCCCTGGCGTGAGACTCCGAAGCCACCGAGGCCCTCTGTGGGATGCGCCACGCGCCGCCCCGGGGCCGGTGGCGGCCGCACAGGTCACGCCCTCCCGGTCGCGGGCCCCGGGAACCGGCCGGGACGGGTGGACCAACGGCCCGCGCCCTCGGGCACCACGCGCCCGTAGGCTCGGTTCACGTGACGACCAAACGACGCGGGCTCGGGCGCGCGGACCGGGAACGGCAGCTGATCGACGCCGCCGTCTCCGTGTTCTCCCGGGGCGACTACCGCACGGTCAGCGTGGACGCGATCGCGGCGGCGGCCGGGACCTCCAAACCGACCGTCTACCACTATCTCGGCTCGAAGGAGCGGATCTTCGTCGCCTGTGTGCGACGCGAGACGGAGCGGCTGGTCGAGGCGGTCCGGGCCGCCGTCCAGGACCCGCTGGCGCCCCGGGAGGAGGACCCCCTGCGCCGGGGCATGCAGGCCTTCTTCGCCTTCGTCGTGGACAACCGCGAGAGCTGGACCGTCCTCTACCGGCGCGCCGCCGCCCAGGGCGAGCCGTTCGCGGGCCAGACCACCCGGATGCGCGACCGCGTCACCGCCGAGGTGGCCGATCTCATCGCCTCCTGTACCCGGGACGGACACGGCGTACTCGAACCCCGCGACGCCCAGCTCCTCGCGCGCGTCGCGGTGAGCACGGCCGACGCCTTCGCCGACTGGCTGCTGGACCACCCCGACGAGACTCCGGACACGATGGCCGGGCACGTCACCGCGCTCACCTGGGCGCACCTGCGCGAACGCCGCCCCGTCGAGGCGTGAGCGGGGCGCGCCCGGGGTGCCTAGGGCCTGGCCCGGCGCTGGTGGCGCAGGGCCAGCAGGCTGACCAGGTCGTAGGCCACGTGAGCGGCGGCGGTCGACGTGATCTGCGCGTGGTCGTAGGCCGGAGCCACCTCGACCACATCCGCGCCGACCAGGTTCAGGTCGGCCAGGCCGCGCAGGATCTCCAGCAACTCGCGGCTGGTCAGCCCCCCGGCCTCGGGGGTTCCGGTGCCGGGCGCGTGCGCCGGGTCCAGCACGTCGATGTCCACGGACACGTACAGCGGACGGTCGCCGATCCGCTGGCGCAGCGCGTCGGCGACCTCGTCCACTCCCTTGCGCATGACGTCGGCGGAGGTCACGATCCCGAATCCGAAACGGCGGTCCTCCTCCAGGTCGCGCTTGCCGTAGAGCGGCCCCCGGGTGCCCACGTGCGCGATCGCCTCGGTGTCCAGGAGGCCCTCCTCCACGGCCCGGCGGAACGGCGTGCCGTGGGTGTAGGGCTCCCCGAAGTAGGTGTCCCAGGTGTCCAGGTGGGCGTCGAAGTGCAGCAGGGCGATCGGCCCGTGGACGCGGTACAGCGAGCGCAGCAGAGGCAGCGCGATGGTGTGGTCGCCGCCCAGCGTGACCAGCGTGGTTCCGGCCGTCACGAAGGCCGAGGCGCCCTGGTCCAGGGTTTCCACGGCGTCCCCGACGGAGAACGGGTTCACGGCGATGTCGCCGCCGTCCACCACCTGTAGGCTCTCGAAGGGGGCCACGTCCAGTCCGGGGTTGTAGGGGCGCAGCAGACGGCTGGCCTCCCGGATGGCGGACGGCCCGAAGCGGGCCCCCGGCCGGTAGGACACCCCCGTGTCGAACGGGACGCCCACGACCGCCACGTCGGCGTGGTGGACCTGGTCGATCCTGGGCAGCCGGGCGAAGGTCGCCGGGCCGGCGAAGCGGGGGACGAGACTGGAGTCGGTGGGGCCGATCGGGCTGTTCATCTGGTCCGTTCCTGTCGACGGGTGCGGCTTCGGCCAGCGTAGGCAGCAGTGAGGCCGCCCTCCGGTATCCGAACCGTACGATCCCTCGGCGTCCTTTTGGACGGTTCGGCCAAGGAGTGCGTTCGACGGCGGGAGGAGGGCGGCCCCGGGCGGGTCGAGGGCCGGGATCGGCCACGGTACACCTCCGAGCGTGGCCATGGGCCGCCGCTTTTACCACGAACCCGAACTTCGAGGGTCCGTATGGCCGCTTCCGGCCATGGCCCCGCGGCCGCTTCGGGAGCGGTCGTCGGGGAGGCCGCTCACCTCCCGTGTGTCGACCACGGTGAACAGCGAGGCTCGCCCGGGGGAGGACTCCACAGGATTCGGAAGAGACGGTCCGTCAGTGCCGCCGAATAGAACGCTTCTCCCGGTTCTGTTGGCCCCGCCACACTCGAACCAGGAAACTGGGGAACTCCTTGCCCAACCGAGGACCTGTGGGGGCCACATGAACGCGCGTGTCCGGAGGAACGGGTTCCGGGTCGTCGGCGGGGTCGTGACGGTCGTCAACGGGGCTCCACCAGACCGGTGGCGTCCGGTCTCCGGAGTCCTGCCGGGCGGGGCGTCCGCCGTCCGCCGGAGCCCGTGGTGAGCGGGCCGGGGCGGTCACTGCGGCAGGGGCCGGGCGCACGCTACCCCTCCCTGGACACGGCGCTGCCCTCCGGCGCCAACGCGCGCGAGCACGCGGTCCTGCTCGGCAGGGTCCACGACGCGCTGCTCACCGGTCGGCCCACGCCCGCGCCGCTGCGCCCGGTGATCGAGGACTCCTGGGAGCGGATGCGCCAGTCCGGCATCGATCCCTTCGGCGCGTCGCCGCCCAAGATGGCCAGGATGGACGAACTCCAGCGCCACCGGGAGGCGTCGCCGATCTCCGAGGTCCTTCCGCTGATCCGCCGTTCCCTGGTGTCGGTCGCCGACGAGGCCGAGCACATCATGCTGGTGACGGACGCGGCGGGCCGGGTGCTGTGGCGGGAGGGCTCCCACCGGATGCGGGCGGTCGGCGACCGGGTCGGGCTGGTGGAGGGCGCCTACTGGAACGAGGGGAGCGCGGGCACCAACGCCATCGGGACCGCGCTCGTGGTGGGGCGTCCCCTCCAGGTCTACTCGGCCGAGCACTACGTGCGCAGCCTGCACGCGCTCACCTGCGCGTGCGCCCCGGTGCACGACCCCCGGGACGGGCGGCTGCTGGGCGCCATCGACGTCACCGGGCCCGTGTCCACCGTCCACCCCACCACCCTGGCCCTGGTCAACGCGGTCGCGCGACTGGCCGAGGCGCACCTCCAGGGACTGCACCACAGCCACCTGGAACGGCTGCGGTCGGTGGCGGCCCCCCTGATCGCCGGGCTGAGCCGCCCCGCGCTGGTCGTGGACGAGAACGGGTGGACCGCGGCCGCCGTCCACACGGAGCCGGTCCGCAGAGTGCAGCTGCCCAAGCGTTGCGACGGTGGAACCGTCTGGCTGCCGACACTGGGGGAGTGCGTCCTGGAGCCGTTGCCCGGGGGGTGGCTGGTACGGCCGGGTTCCGGGGAGCGGGCCGTACCCGGCTCCGTCACCCTGGACCTGACCCGGCCCGGCGCGGCCACCGTGACGGTGGCGGGGGACAGCGGCGAGTGGGCCCACCGCCTCTCACCGCGTCACTCCGAGTTCCTGCTGCTGCTCGCGGCGCATCGTGAGGGGCGGTCCGGGGTACAGCTCTCCCAGGACGTGTTCGGCTCCGACCAGCACGTGGTGACCGTGCGGGCCGAACTCTCCCGGATGCGGCGCAACCTGGGCGGTCTGATCGAGAGCCGTCCCTACCGCTTCGCCGAGGACCTCCGGGTCCGGGTGCTCACGCCGGAGTCGCCGCTGGACCTCCTGCCGGGCTCCTCGGCGCCGGGCGTACGCGACCTGCGCGCGCGGTCCAGGGAAGCGCCCGATCGCTCTGGGCGATGACGTCGCAACCTGTTGCAACCGTTGCGGGCGTCGCGGCCGGTGGGGTCCAATGGTTCCGCGCGGCCCGCACACCGGTGGGCGGCCACCGGGCAAGAGAGGGCACGGCGGGCTGTTCACCGGTGCGGGACGCGTCCGCGTCCTTCGCGCCTTGAGGGGGGTGACGGGGGTTCGACTGCGGACGCGTCGACGGGCTGGTGCCCCGTGAGTATCGGGGGAGACTCCGGGGCCGTCGCGCACTTGACGGTGCGGCCCGGGGACGTGTGCGTCACCGGGCCGCACCCTCGCGCGATCGTGCCGTGAGGCCTATTCGGCGTCGGCGGCTGGTTCGGGCGCCGACGCGTCCTCCCCGGCCCCCGGCGTCGGCGCGTTCGCCGGTGAGCACTGGAAGCAGTCCATCGTGAAGACCTCCTCCTCACCGACCTTCCCGGTGAAGGCCCCGCGCAGACTGTCGTCGCCGATCGCGCGTTCGGCCAGGGCCTCGCGGAGCAGGCGGCCCTCGAAACGGACCTGTGCTCCGTCGCGGCTCTGACCGGTGCAGAGCACCTCCAGGCGGCCGCCGCGCTCCCGTCCCCGCGATTCCGGCCCGTCCGGAGCCGGGGAGGCCTCCTCGTCACCGCCGGCGGTGACGGCGTCCTCGCCCTCGGCGAGGTCCTCGGCGAGGTCCTCGGAGGGGGCGGACGAGGGCGCGGACTCCGGTACGGCGGCGCACTCCAGCGGTGCGGCCACGGGGTGGCCCTTGCGGGCGAAGGCACGCTCGGCCCCGGGGCGCAGGATCGACACGGACAGGGCGTCGGCGGCTCGTTCCAGCTCCAGCAGCGCGGCGTCGGCGCTCTGCTCGGGCGCCTCGTCGGCGGTGCAGGAGGCGAGTGGCGCGCACAGCAGCAGGGCCAGTGACGCGGTGGCGGCGGTCGAGCGGACTCCCATGACTTCCCCCTGGGTCGGCGGCGCCGTGTGCGGCGCTCTGGTCCACCGCACCAATGTCGCTGATGACGGATTGATGGTGTATGTCCGACTCGGGTGGCAAGGGTGAAAAGTGTGTCATGTTCGTGTCATCCCGATGTGAGTCGGAACGCGACCGGGGATACCCTGCCCGGGACGACGACCGGCGACGCCGGTGTCCGTCAGACGCGAACGCGGGCGGGTGAGGGGGACGCGCACACCGGGACCAGCGGCTGGGCTAGACTCGGGACATTTCCCGAACCGTGTTCCACCACGGTCCGCACCAGTCGAACCAGCCACCGTCACCGCCCCGTGCCCCCGTGGCCACGGGAGACGCACGGTGAACCAACGGGCCGCGCGCGGCGTCGAACCAGGGATCAACGACGACCCCGGTCGTCCCGCCACGACGGCCCCACAGACCGTCCTTCCTTCGGAGGTGGATCGTGTCCGCTGACCACCGAGAGCAGCAGCCCGGCCAACAGGGTTCGCGTATCGACCCGCACGTCGGCCGTTACGCACACCGAGCACAGGGCATGGTGGCATCGGAGGTCAGGGCACTCTTCGCGGTCGCCTCACGGCCGGAGATCGTCTCCCTGGCGGGCGGGATGCCCAACGTCGCCGCCCTGCCCCTCGAACAGATCGGCGACCTGGTCAAGGACGTCGTCTCCGAGGAGGGCGCCACCGCCCTCCAGTACGGCTCCGCCCAGGGCGACCCCGTCCTGCGCGAACAGATCTGCGAGTACATGACGCTGGAGGGCGTGCGGGCCAGCCCCGACGACCTCATCGTCACCGTCGGCTCCCAGCAGGCCCTGGACCTGGTCACCCGTGTCTTCGTCGACCCGGGCGACGTCGTCCTCACCGAGGCGCCGACCTACGTCACCGCGATCAACACCTTCGCCGCCTTCCAGGCCGACATCCGCCACGTGGGCATGGACGACCAGGGCGTCATCCCCGAGGAGCTGGAGGAGGCGCTGGTCCGCGCCAAACTCGACGGCCGACCGGTCAAGTTCTTCTACACGATCCCGAACTTCCAGAACCCCGCCGGGATCACCATGAGCGCCGAGCGCCGCGCCCGGGTCATGGAGGCCTGCGAGCGCCACGACGTGCTCGTGGTCGAGGACAACCCCTACGGATTGCTCCGCTACGACGGCGAGCCCGAGCCCACCCTGTACTCCCAGGGCAACGGCAACGTCATCTACCTCGGCTCGCTGTCCAAGACCCTCTCCCCGGGCCTGCGCATCGGCTGGGCGCTGGCACCCGCCCCCGTGCGCGCCAAACTGGTCCTGGCCGCCGAGTCCGCGATGCTCAGCCACTCCACGTTCAACCAGCTCGTGGTGCGCCGCTACCTGAACACCTTCCCTTGGAAGGAACAGATCAAGGCGTTCAACTCCATGTACAGCGAGCGCCGCGACGCGATGCTCGGTTCCCTGGAGGCGATGATGCCCGCCGGGTGCACGTGGACCCGGCCCGAGGGCGGGTTCTTCGTGTGGGCGACCCTGCCCGAGGGCATCGACGCCAAGGCCATGCTGCCGCGCGCCCTCAACGAGCGCGTGGCCTACGTTCCCGGCACCGGCTTCTACGCCGACGAGCGCGGCCGGGACAGCATGCGCCTGAGCTTCTGTTACCCCACCCCCGAACAGATCCGCGAGGGTGTCCGCCGCCTCGTGGCCGCGATCGAGGGCGAGATCGACCTGCGCGACACCTTCGGTCCCGCGCTCTCAACGCCTACCGAAGGCAGCCAGGCACCCACCCCTGACCTGCCCTGACATCCTCTCGTAAGGGCCCAGCACCATGACCGCAGCACAGAAGGAGGTCCCCGCCGTGGCCGACCTTGACCGGGTTCTCGTCCTCGCCGGAGGCCTGTCCCCCGAACACGAGGTGAGCGTCCACTCCGGCCGCAGCGTCGCCGAGGCCCTGCGCCGACTCGACGTCGAGGTCCAGGTCGCCGACGTCGACTCCGGACTGCTGGGCCGACTCGCCGCCGACCCGCCCCAGGTGGTCTTCCCCGTCCTGCACGGGGCCGCCGGGGAGGACGGCGCGATCCGCGAGGTCCTGGAACTGGTCGGCGTGCCCTACGTGGGCGCCCGGCCGGACGCCTGCCGACTGGCCTACACCAAGCCCGCGGCCAAGGCCCTGCTCGCCGAGAAGGGCGTGCGGGTGCCACGCGGCGCGACCCTGCCCAAGTCGGCCTTCCACGACCTGGGCGCCCCGGCGCTGCTCGACCGCCTCGCCGACCGCCTCGGCCTGCCGCTGTTCGTCAAGCCCGACCGCGGCGGCTCCGCCTTCGGCGCCACGCCGGTCACCTCGGTGCCCGAGCTGTCCACCGCCCTGGTGTCGTGCTTCGCCTACAGCGACTCCGCGCTCGTGGAGGAGCAGGTCCAGGGCACCGAGCTGGCCGTCGGCGTCCTCGACACCGGTGACGGCCCCGTGGCCCTGCCCCCGGTGGAGATCGTCCCGGACGGCGGGGTCTACGACTACGCGGCGCGCTACACCGCCGGTCGCACCGAGTTCTTCTGCCCGGCCCGGCTGGACGAGGACGTGGTCGCGGCCGCCACCGAGGTGGCCCTGACCGCCCACCGCACCCTGGGGCTGCGCGACTTCTCCCGGACCGACCTCATCGTGGACGCCCGGGGCGAGGCCATCTTCCTGGAGACCAACGTCGCCCCCGGCCTGACCGAGACCTCCACGTTCCCGATGGCGTCCGCCGCCGCCGGGCTGGACTTCGCGGTGGTCTGCCGCGAACTCGCCCACCAGGCGCTCCTGCGCGGCTGACCGCGCCGCACGCGTCGGACGACGACCCGAGGGCCCGCCACCATGGCGGGCCCTCGGGTCGTGTCGGGCCGGTCCGCCGGGGCGGGCCCGGCGTCCACGCGGTCCGTGAACGGGTTCACACGACTCCGGAGCCGATCTCCCGGGCCAGGCGCGTCGGGTCGTCGGCCAGCGCCCGCTTCACGTGGGCGCTCCACTCGTCGGCGAGCACCTCGACGGCACCGCGTGCCAGGCCGTCGAGCCCCGCACGGACGGACACGGCGGGGTCGCCCTTGGGGCCGTCGTAGGCGGCGCTGAAATCGGTGTCGACCGCGCCGAGGTGCAGCCCCGTCACCAGGGTGCCCTGGTCGGCGAGTTCCATCCGGACGCCGTTGGTCAGGGCCCACTGGGCGGCCTTGGCCGCGTGGTATCCGTTTGTTCCCGGGAAGGCGAACCAGGACTGCGCCGACAGGACGTTCAGGATCGCTCCGCCGCCGTTCGCGCCGAGCACCGGGGCGAAGGCGCGGACCATGGCGAGCGTGCCCCAGAAGTTGGTGTCCATCTCCTGCCGGAGCGCGGCGAGGTCGCTCGTCACCAGGTGGGTCCAGTTGCTGATCCCCGCGTTGTTGACCAGCAGGGTGACGTCGCCCGCCCGGGCGAGAGCCGACCTCACGGAGCGGTCGTTGGTGATGTCGAGCCCCAGGGGCACGACCCCGGGAAGGTCGATCTCCTCCGGGCGG
This sequence comes from Nocardiopsis sp. NPDC006938, assembly GCF_042869555.1. Taxonomy (NCBI): domain Bacteria; kingdom Bacillati; phylum Actinomycetota; class Actinomycetes; order Streptosporangiales; family Nocardiopsidaceae; genus Nocardiopsis; species Nocardiopsis sp. NPDC006938. The sequence continues at coordinate 19,984 of NZ_JBIAGA010000015.1, forward strand.
CGGGCCGCGGCGTACACACGCGCCGCGCCGCGTTCGGTGAGCTGTTGGGCGAAGAGGCGGCCGAGGCCGCGGTTGGCCCCGGTGACGAGGGCGACGGAGCCTTCGACGGCGAAGGCGTGCTTGGTGCGGGTTGACGAAGTGTCCATGTCCGGGACACTAGGACCTGACGTCAACGTGAGGTTCAAGTCGAGGAGGACCCGTGCGCATCGGTGAGGTCGCCAGGCGTTCCGGTGTGAGCGTGCGGGCGCTGCGCTACTACGAGGAACAGGGCATTCTCAGCTCCGAGCGCGGCCCGGGGGGACAGCGCGAGTTCGACGAGGGGGCCGTCGACCGGGTCCGCCTGTTCCAGCAGTTCTACGCGGCGGGTCTGTCCAGCCGCCGGATCGCGGAGCTTCTCCCGTGTGTCGAGACCGGCGCCACCAGCGCCGAGCAGCGGGCCATGCTGGTGCGCGAGCGGGCCCGCATCGTCGAACGGATCGACGCACTGGACGCGGCGCTCGCGCGCATGGACGACCTGATCCTCGCCGCCGCCGACCACACCGACTGACCCGGGGCCCGGGCGGGCCGCCCGTGGCCGGGCACCGGACCACGCCCCCGGAACCCGGCTCACCGAGCCGGAGCCCCGAGGGCCCGCTCGACGGCGTCCCGCACGGACGCCCGGAGCAGGTCGACCTTGTACCCGGTGGAGGGCAGCGGCGAACACAGGTCCGCCACCCCCTCCAGCGCCCGGTCGAAACCCGGGCCCGGTTCGCGTCCGGGAACCGCTCCCACCAGGGCGCGCTCCACACCGGACAGGCGCAACGGAGTGCGGGCCACCCCGCCCACCGCCACCCACGCGCGCGCCACCGGTCCCGCGCCCTCCTTGGCGCACTCCAAGCGCACCACCGCCTCGACCAGCGGCCACTCGGCGCGCGCCCGGCCCGCCGCGCGCAGGTGCGCCGCGCGCTCGCCCGGCACGGGGGCGGGCAGCACCACCGCCGTCAGCAGTTCGTCGGGGGCGAGCCGGTGGTCACGGGTCGGGTCGGTCCCGTCGTACAACGCGGCCAGGTCCCGCTCCGCCTGGCCCCCCTCTTGGGACGAGCCGCCGCCGGTCACCACGACCACGGTCGCCTCGTGGGCCAGCAGTGCCACCGCCAGCGACGACGGGTGCGGCGCCGCGCACGGCCCCAGGTCCACGACCACGCCCCGCAGGTGGTCGCCGGTGCGGGCCGGACACCCCTCGCCCCCGGTCTGGAAGCAGTCGAAGGCCGGGTTGCGCAGGTAGGGGCAGCGGTTGCGCTGGAGCAGGTTGCCGCCCACCGTCGCCACGGACCGGACCTGCGGGGTGGCCAGCGCCCGCGCCGCGGCGGCCAGGCCCGGGTAGGCTTCGGCCAGGCGCGGTCGCGTGCCCAGCGCCGCGACGGTGGTCATCGCGCCGATCCGCACTCCGCCGTCCTCCGTCCAGCGCGTTTCCCTCAGATCCTCGGCGCGGGCGAGGTCCACCAGCGGTCCGGGCGCCACCACCCCCGACTCCACACAGGCGGCGAGATCGGTGCCCCCGGCGCGGGGACGGGCCCCGCCCCGGGCCAGCTCCAGGGCCGCCTCGGCCGCGCTCGTGGGCCGGGTGGGAGCGGTCAACGGTCCTCGTACGGTGCTCAACGCAGTCCTCCGATCAGTCGGTCCGGACGCAGCGGGAGGTCGCGCGGACGCCAGCCGGTGGCGTCGTGCACGGCGTTGCCCAGCGCCGCCGCCACCCCCACCACCGAGACCTCGCCCAGGCCGACCCCGCCGCCCGTCACGTGCTCGAACCCCTCCTCGTGGAAGTACACCTCGGTCTCGGGCACGTCCCCCATTCCGGGCAGGCGGTAGTCCTCCAGGTCGTCGGAGAGCACCACCCCCGTCTCGGGATCGTCACGCCGTTCCTCGAACAGCGCGTAGCCCACGCCCTGCACCACGGCTCCCTCGCACTGGTTGCGGGCCAGCCGCTCGTCGTAGATCCGCCCGGCGGCGATCCCCGCCCAGCAGCGGGTGGGCCGCACCCGGCCGAGCAGGGTGTCCACCTCCACCTCCATCACGTGCACGGCGCCGCTCATACCGCGCCCGACCGCCAGGTCGCCCGAGTTCGGGGTGAGCGCGCCCCAGCGGTCCCGGCGCCGTTCTCCGACCACCGAGACCCCTTCGGCGGCGGCCAGCGCCTCCTTGAACGCGTGTTCGGGGACAGGGCCGCGGGCGGGGACGCCGGGGGAGCGCTCACGCAGGGCCGCGCGCATCCGGTCGGCGGCGTCCTCGGCCGCCGGGCCCATGGAGGTGGTGGTGCGGCTGCCGAACGAACCGGTGCCGTGGACCGCCCCGCTGTGCCCGATCTCCACGCGCAGGGCCGACGCGTCCACACCGAGGCGGGCGGCGACCGCGCCGCCGAGCACGGAGCGGATGCCGGTACCGATGTCCTGGGTGGCCGACCTCACCACCAGGGCGCCGCCCTCCACCACCAACTCCACCCGGGCGTCGGGGGCGAGCAGGTACGGCCACCCCGCCGCGGCCAGCCCCACTCCGCGCCGGAACCGGCCGGTGCGCCGCCCGCGCGCGCGGTCCCGCCACAGCGGCAGCTCGGCCACGCGCGTGTACAGGGCCCGCCGCTTGGGGTTGCCGTCCCAGCGCCGCCGTAGGGACAGCGGGTCCTCGCCCATCCGCAGGGCCATGGTGTCCACGGTCTGTTCCAGGGCCCAGGCCATCGGTGGTCCACCCGGCCCCCGCATGGGTTCGCCCGGCGGCCGGTTGGTCACCACGTCGTAGTCACGCACCCGTCGGGGAGATCGGCCGTACATCAGCGCGGCCAGGAGGGCGACGTTGGAACCGACCGACACGCCCCCGTCGCCGTGGGAGTCCACGCTCAGGGCCCGCAGCGCACCGTCGTCCCCGGCCAGAAGGGCCACCCGGGTGCGGGTCCCCGGCCGGTGACCCGCGTCGGTCAGTTCCTCGGACCGGTCCAGGACCACCCGGACCGGCCGGCCGACGCGCCGGGACAGCTCCACCGCGGCCACCACGTCCGCCGAGAGCGAGTTCTTGGCCCCGAACCCGCCGCCGACGTACTCGGCCACCAGGTGTACCCGCTCCCGGGGCAGGTTCCAGCGCCGGGCCGCCCGGTCGGCGATCTTGCCCACCGACTGCGTCGACACGTGCAGGTGCAGGTCGCCGTCGACCCAGGAGGCCACGCTCACGTGCGGCTCCAGCGGGCTGTGCACCTGGGTGGCGGTGGTGTACTCCTCGGCCACCAGCAGGGGGTCAGCGCGCCGCGCGGCGGCCCGCAGCCGGGCCACGGCCGTGGGGCCGCGCCAGCTCAGCACACCGGGCCCGCGCACGTTACCGTTCCAGGGAGCCGGGGGAGTGGGAACCTCGCCGTAGGTGGGCGCGGCCTCGCGCTCGGCCCTCGTGGCGTACAGCACGGGGGCGCCGGGGGCGGTGGCGGCACGGGGGTCGGTCACCGAGGGCAGGGGCTCCAGGTCCACCCGCACCGCTTCGGCGAGCGCCCGCGCCGCGGCCCTGGTGGGTGCGGCCACCGCCGCGATCGGTTGGCCCGCGTAGCGCACCACGCGGTCCTCGCCCAGCAGGTCGACCAGGGGTGTGGTCGCGCCGTCCGGGCCCGGGGCGGCGCTCACCTCGCGGACTCGGGCGTGCGGCACCCGGGAACGCACGATCGCGCCCTCCCAGGTGCCGGACGGGGCGTGGTCCGCGCTGAAGCGGGCGCGTCCGGTGACCTTGTCGGGCGCGTCCGCGCGGGGCGGGTGCCGGTCGGGTTCGGTGTCGAACGCGCCCGAGCAGGCGGCGGCCACGGCGGCGAAGATCCCCTCGTAGGCGCCGCACCGGCACAGGTGGCCGGAGAGCGCCTCGGCGACGTCGTCGCGCGCGGGTCGGGTGTCGCCGTGCTCGGCGCGCCAGGCGTCCACGAACACGGAGGCCGCCACGGCGAAACCGGGCGTGCAGTAGCCGCACTGGAGTCCGTTGTGCGCGGCCAGCGCGCGTTGGACGGGGTGGGTACCGGCCAGGCCCTCCACGGTGGTGACGGCGCGTCCGGCGAGTCGGTCGGCGGGAAGCAGGCAGGAGGCGGCGGGCGCTCCGTCGACCAGCACGGTGCAGGCCCCGCACACGCCGGAGCCGCAGGCGATCTTGGTGCCGGTGAGGCCGAGCCGGTCGCGCAGGTGGTCGGCGGCGCTCAGGCCGGGGTCGTCGGGTGCGGGGGAGGGGCTTCCGTTGACGCTGGTGTCCATGAACGGCCTCCCGAAGGGGAATCGAAAGTAGGCATTGACAACTTAGGGTGCGGGAAAGTCGGCTGTCAAAGGGGTCCCGGGCTCGCGAGGTTGTTACCAGCCGGTTTGTACGGATGTTCCTTGCGTGGCGGATGTGACGAGCATTACTCTGTCGGAATCTCTATTCCTCATGGCGGAATATGGATTCCGAAATTCTCTGAAACCCCCTGTGGAGGGCCCGCATGGCAGCAGCCACGGAGACCGAAGCGCCCGACCGTCCCCGCCCCCGCTTCTACCGCTCGCTCTTCTTCCAGGTGATCGTCGCCGTCGTGGCGGGCGTGCTGATCGGGCACCTGTGGCCCTCGTTCGGGGAGAGCCTGCGCCCCTTGGGCGACGGCTTCATCCGCCTCATCAAGATGCTCATCGCGCCGCTGATCTTCTGCGTGATCGTCACCGGCATCGCCAAGGTCGGGGACCTGGGCGCCGTGGGCCGGATCGGAGTCAAGGCGCTGGTCTACTTCCAGGTCGTCACCGCCTTCGCCCTGCTCTACGGCATGGTCGTGGCCAACCTCCTCAAGCCCGGTGTGGGCTTCGAGGTGGACCCCGCCGACCTCGACACCGGCGCGCTGGAGGAGGTGACCCAGGGCGGCGAGATCCCCGGCTTCGCCCAGTTCCTGCTCGACGTGATCCCCGAGAGCGTTGTCGGCGCGTTCGCCGAGAACGCCCTGCTCCAGGTTCTGTTCTTCGCCGTGTTCGTCGCGCTCGCGCTCTCCAAGATGGGAGAGCGCGGCAAACCGGTCCTGGACCTCGTCGAACGCTTCACCGACGTCATCTTCACCTGCATCGGGTGGATCATGCGCGCCGCTCCGCTGGGGGCCCTGGGCGCGATGGCCTTCGTCATCGGTGCCTACGGGCTGTCCTCCCTCAGCAGCTTCGGGATGCTCATCATCGCCTGCTACTCCGCCGCCGCCGTCTTCCTGCTCGCGCTGGCGGTCATCGCGCGGGTCCTGGCCGGGGTCAACCTCTGGAAGTTCCTGCGCTACACCAAGGAGGAGTTCGCCCTGGCCATCGGTGCGGCCTCCTCCGAGGCCGTCATGCCGCGCATCATGCAGAAGCTGACCAACGCGGGCTGTTCCAAGGCCACCACCGGCCTGGTCGTGCCCACCGGCTACTCCTTCAACCTCGACGGCGCCGCGATCTACCTGCCGATCGCCGCGCTCTTCCTCGCCCAGGCCTTCGGCGCTGACCTGACCCTGGCCGACCAGCTGATGATGGTCCTCATCCTCCTGCTGACCTCCAAGGGCATGGCCGGGGTCCCCGGTTCGGCCTTCCTCGCCCTGTCGGCGACCGCCACCGCACTGGGCGCCTTCCCCGCCGCGGGCGTGGCCCTGCTGCTGGGCGCGGACCGTCTGATGGACACCATGCGCGTGTCCATCAACCTGCTCGGCAACTGCGTGGCCACCTTCGTCATCGCACGATGGGAGGGACAGCTGGACGTGGAGCGGATGCGCGCGGTCCTCGACGGACGGGAGCCGCCCGCCGCGACGGAGGAGGCCGCGAAGACCGCTGTGCGGCACAACCCGGCCGCGGAGGAGTCCGCCCCGGCCTCCGCGGCCCCGCGAACGGACCACTGACACCCGCGGGCCGGGGCCGCCGCGTCCCCGGCCCGCTCACGCGAACTTGGACCGCGCGTCCCGGAAGGAGGCGTCCAGCCGCCCCTGTTCCCCTTCGAGGCGCTCCACCAGGCGCTGCACGGTGGCCTGTGGGCCGTCCTGTTCCACCACCACCCATGCGGGGGGCGTGCGGCGACGCCAGCCCCGCAGCACGCCGAACACCAGCTGTTGGACGATCAGGGGTCCCACGGCCAGGGTCCACACCACCGGCCCGGACACCTCGACCTCGCCCAGGTTCAGCCAGGCCACCAGCGCCAGCCCGAGCACCAGGCAGACGAGGACGGCCCCGCCCTCACGTGCCACGGCCCGCTGGTACCCGCGCAGTTCCGCGAGCCTGGGCGCGGTCCCCGCCTCCCGCCCGCTGAGTTCCACCAGGGCCTCGCAGACCCGTAGGTGCACGGCCTCGACCCCGGCGGCCTCGGCCGGGTCCCCCGACACCTTCGCCGCGGGAACCAGGGCCGCCCAGCGACCGCCCACCCGGGACGCGGTCCGGGTGCGGGCGCGCCACTGGCGAGGGTTCAGGAGCGCCGTCAGCAACAGCCCGAGGAACCCGGGCGAGGCCACGTCCACCGGACCGTGTCCGGCCCAGCCCTGCCGGGACAGCCAGGGGTTGTGGACACGGACCGTACGCGCGGCGGCCTCGGAGGCCGCGCGCAGGTCGGCGGCGAACCCCCGGTAGGCCTGGCAGGGGAACGGCCCGCACTCGTGGTCGGGCTCCGCGCAGTGGTGCCCCGACAGCGCCTCGACCGTCTCCACGGTCACTCCCGCCTCCACGGTGACCCCCGTCTCCAGGAACAGGCCGTGCGCGGTGCGCACGCGGTTGGTCAGGGAGGTCAGGGTCATGTCCCGACCGCGCAGCACCGGAGGCAGGTCCGGGCGCAGCCCGGCCAGTAGACGCACCAGGGCCAGCTCGGGGTCCCGGGCGGCGTCCTCCACCACCCGGGTGCCCTCCCGTTCCCGGCCGTGCAGGTCGCGCAGCCACGATCCCAGCACCCGGCACTGCCGGGGGTCGCGCAGGAAGTCCACCGCGTCGGCCCACCGTTTCCGCATGGCCTCGGCCAGGTCGTCGCCACGGGTGTGGCCCACCCCCGCGAACCACAGCGGCGGGCCGCCCTTCGGCCGTTCACGCCGGTCCGGAGCCGGTTCCGCCCCGGACCCCGCCACCGGTGGCGGGGTCCGGGCGGGGGCGTGGTCCGCGGGGGCCCCGGTCGTCCCGGTCACCCCGGTGAGCTGGTCGACCAGCTCACGCGCCCCGGGCCGTTGCCCGGGCTCCTTGCTCAGACACCGCTCGACGATCCCCCGCAGGGGCTCCGGCAGGGCCGAACAGTCCGGGTGGTCCACGAGCACGCTCTTGACCAGCGCGCGCTGGCTCCCGGCGTTGAAGACCGGCCGGCCGGTGGCCGCGAAGACCATCACCGCGCCCCAGGCGTACACGTCCAGGGCGGGGGTGAGCCTGGCTCCGTCCTCCAACTGCTCGGGCGCCATGTACTGGAGGGTGCCGATCACCGCGCTGGCGGTCAGGGAGGTGGCCTCGCCGAAGGGACGCGCGATCCCGAAGTCGATCACCCGGGGTCCGTCCGGGGCCAGCATGATGTTGCTCGGCTTGAGGTCGCGGTGCACCACCCCGGCGGCGTGGATCGCCGACAGCGCGGTGGCCGTCGGTACCGCCAGCCGGTCCAGGTCGGTCCCGGTCCGCGGACCGTTGCGGCGGACGTCCTGGGACAGGGTCGGGCCGTCCACGAACTCGCTGACGATCCAGGGCCGAGCGGCGTGCGGATCGGCGTCCAGGACCCGGGCGACGCAGAACGGGCTGACCCTCCGGGCCGCCTCCACCTCGCGGGCGAAGAGCTCACGGAAGCGGGGGTCGGTTCCGGGGCCCACGTGCAGCAGCTTGACCGCCACCCGGGTCCCCCGCGCGTCCTCGCCGAGGTGGACCGAGCCGAAACCGCCCCGGCCCACCTCCTTGAGCAGGCGGTAGCCGCCGATCTCGGTGGGCACGGGGGTGGGGGACACGGGCGCCTCTTTCGCTTCGGGTCGGGCGGGGCCGGTCTCGGCCCGACCGGTGAGACGCACACGGCGCCGGTCGCGTTCTACCGCCGCCGGACCGCGCCGGGGACACCACCCGGTCGCCCCGCCCCTCCACGAGGACCCCGTGAACCCCTCCGCGGGGCGGGGCCGCCCCACCTGGACGCCGAACCCACCCCGCCCCGCGGTGGCTACAGACCCAGGGCGTGCATCGCGAAGTGGAAGGCGAACACCGCGCTCATGATCCACATGAGCCAGCCGACCTCGCGGAAACGGCCCTGCGCCGACCGGACGACGGTGTACGCGATGATCCCCACACCGATCCCGCTCGCGATGTCGTACGCGAACGGCATGATCGCGATGGTGAGGAACGCGGGGACGGCCACCGAGACGTCCGACCACGCGATCTGACCCACGTGCATCATCATCATGGCACCGACCAGCACCATCGCCACCGATGCCGCCTCCGCCGGAACCATGCCGAACACCGGTGCGAAGAAGACGGCGCTGAGGAACAGCAGACCCGTGACCACGCTGGCCAGGCCGGTGCGCGCCCCCTCGCTCACCCCCGCCGTGGACTCCACGAACACCAGGGTCGCCGACGAGCTGGTCAGGCCGCCGGTCATCGCCCCGGCGCCGTCGGTCACCAGGATCTGGTTGACCCGGGGCATCTGCCCGTCCCGGTCGGCGATGTTGGCCTTGGTGCCGATCGCCAGGATCGTGCCCAGGGCGTCGAAGAACCCGGCGAGGACCAGGGTGAACAGGATGATCCCGGCGGTGGTGGGTCCGGCCGTGGTCCACGCGCCGAACAGGTCCACCTGGAACAGCAGGCCGAAGTCGGGGGTGGACACGGGGCTGGAGGGCAGCGCGGGCACGCCGCCTCCCCAGGAGTCCGGGTCCAGGCGCAGCGCCGCGTGCAGGACCACGGCGAGCACGGTCGCGCCGACGATCCCGTAGAAGATCGCCCCGGGGACGTTGCGGGCCAGCAGCACGCTGGCCAGTACGAGCCCGACCACGAAGACCAGGATCGGCCAGCCGTCGAGGTGGCCCCCGCCGCCCTCAGAGCCGAGTTGCAGCAGGCCACCGCCCTCGCCCGCGCTGACGAACCCGGCGTTGGTCAGGCCGATGAGCGAGACGAAGAGGCCGATGCCGACCCCGATGGCCAGCTTGAGGTCGTGCGGGAGCGCGTTCATCACGGCGGTGCGCACGCCCGTGACGACCATGAGGATGATGGCCACGCCCTGCCACACGACCAGGCCCATGACCTCGGGCCAGGCCATCACGGGCGCCGCCTGGTAGGCGACGACGGCCATCACGCCCAGGGCGGCCGCGCAGGCGATGGGGGCGCGGCCCACCACGCCCATCATGATGGTGACCAGCCCGGCGGCCAGAGCGGTCATCGTGGTGAGCTGCCCGGCCGAGAGGTGGTCGCCGTTCACGTCGGCCACCTGGCTGAGGACGATGGGGTTCAGGACGATGATGTAGGCCATCGCCATGAAGGTGGTGAGTCCGCCGCGGACCTCCTGAGTGAAGGAGGAGTTCCGTGCGGAGACGAAGAAGAACCGGTCGAGCCAGGATCGATCCGCGCCGGGGCGCGGGTTCGGCCGCGCGCCGGTGCCATGGGATTCGGTCACGTCCCCTCCTGGAGGGATATGAGCACGGCGTGTCGCCGCGCGTGGGGGGTTTGCTACTTGGCGTAGTCAAACATGGGTAGGGGTCGGGCCCGTCAGGCCCGACGACCCGCCCCGGCGCCGAGGGCGTCGGACCTCCGGGGCGGGCGACTGAGGGGGAGGGGCGGCGGGCGCCACCGCGCCGCCCCTCCCGGTTCACCCGCGCGGGCTCCCGGTCACAGCGGGATGCCCACGATGTCCTCCGGGCGCACCGGCGCGTGCGTCAGCGCGCGCCCGGTGGCGTCGCGCACCGCGGCCACGATCGCCGGAGTCGACGACAGCGTCGGCGGCTCGCCCGCGCCGCGTAGCCCGTACGGGGCGTGCGGGTCCGGGTGCTCCAGCACGTCGATGCGCATCGGCGGCATGTCCAGGATCGTCGGGATCAGGTAGTCGGTGAAGGACGGGTTGCGGATCTCGCTGTCCCTGACCTGGATCTCCTCCATCAGCGCGAGCCCCAGTCCCTGGGCCGAACCGCCCTGGATCTGGCCCGCGAGCTGCTGTGGGTGCAGCACCCGGCCCACGTCCTGGACCGCGTCCAGGGCGACCACCTTCACCAGGCCCAACTCCACGTCCACATCCACCACGGCCCGGTGCACGCACATACCGAACTGGGTGTGCGAGGACCCCTGTCCCAGGGTCGGGTCAAGCATCTCGGTGGGGCGGTGGTGGTGCTCGCGGGTCTCCTCCACGACCGTGCCGCCGCTCGCCGACTCGCCCAGCAGGTCGGCCAGCGACACCAGGGCCCCCGCGCTCTCGGCGACGACCTTGCCCCCGGACAACGACAGCTCCGCGTCGGGCACCTCCTCCGGGACGATCCCGCGCTCACGCGCCAGAGCGAACACCGAGGCGCGCACCGCCTCGCAGGCCAGCTTCACGGCCCCGCCGGTCATGTACGACTGCCGAGAGGCCGAGGACGAGCCGGCCGAACCCACCCGGGTGTCGGACGGCGCGATGGCCACCCGCTCCACCCCCAGCTCGGTCCGGGCGATCTGCCCCTTGACCGTCACCAGCCCCTGACCCACCTCGGCGGCGGCCGTGTGCACCAGCACCACCGGCTCCCCGCCCGCGATCTCCAGGCGCACCCGCGCCGTGGAGTAGTCGTCGAAGCCCTCCGAGAAGCACAGGTTCTTCAGACCCACCCCGTAACCGACACCCCGCACGACGCCCTCGCCGCGCGTGGTCCCGGCCACGCCCCCGGGCAGCGTGCGCTGGTCGCCCGGGTCCTCCAGGGCGGTGCGCTCCACCGGCATCGGGAGGTCGCGGGCGCGCTCCAACATCTCCACCATCGGCAGCGGCATGTCGATCTCCTGGCCGGTGATGATCCGGGAGCCCTGCGCCATGGCGTTCTTGACCCGCAGCGCCACCGGGTGCATGCCCAGCTCCGCGGCGAGCTTGTCCATCTGCGACTCGTAGCCGAAACAGGCCTGCACCGCGCCGAAGCCGCGCATGGCGCCGCACGGCGGGTTGGTGGTGTACACGCCGTAGGCGTCCACCATCACGTTCGGGACCTCGTAGGGGCCGATCCCCAGCGAGGAGGCCACGCCCACCACCGCCGGGGTCGCCGACGCGTAGGCGCCGCCGTCCACGATGATCTCCAGCGTGGCGTACACCAGCGTGCCGTCCGCCCTCGCGCCGTGTTCGAAGCGCATCCGGGCCGGGTGCCGGTGCACGTGGCCGTAGAAGGACTCCTCGCGGTTGTACACGAACTTCACCGGCTTGCCGGTGCGCAGCGCCAGCATGGCCGCGTGGATCTGCATCGACAGGTCCTCGCGGGCGCCGAACGCGCCGCCCACGCCCGCCAGGGTCAGGCGCACCTTGTCCTGGGGCAGGCCCAGGGCCGGGGCGATCTGCTTCTGGTCCACGTGCAGCCACTGCGTGGCCACGTACAGGTCCACGCCGCCGTCCTCGGCGGGCACCGCCATCCCCGACTCCGGGCCGAGGAAGGCCTGGTCCTGCATACCGACCTCGTACTCGGTCGCCACCACCGCGTCCGCCTCGGCGCGCAGCCGCTCCAACGCCTCGCGGGCACCCTCCTCCGACTCGGCGGCCGCCACGAAGGCGCCGGTGCGGATGGGCTGGTGGCGCACCCTGTTGCCGCTCTGCCGGTACTCCTCGTGCACCGGCAGGTCGCCCTCCTCGTGCACGAGCGGGTACCCGGGGTCGTGAGCGGCCCGCACCGGGTCGCTCACCGGGGGCAGCACCTCGTAGTCCACCCTGATCCGCTCCATCGCCCGGCGCGCGGTCTCCGGGTGGTCGGCGGCCACCACGGCCACCGCCTCCCCCTTGTAACGCACCTTGTCGAAGGCGAGCACCGGCTGGTCCTGGTACTCAAGGCCGTACCGCTTGGCCCCGGGCACGTCCTCGTGGGTGAGGACCGCCTCCACACCCGGTACCCGCAGCGCCTCGGTGACGTCGATCCCCAGGATGCGGGCGTGCGGGTGCGGGCTGCGCAGGGTCGCGCCCCACAGCATGCCCTCCATCCACAGGTCAGAGGAGTAGGCGAACTCACCGGTGACCTTCAGCGTGCCGTCGGGGCGGCGCGGGCTGGCGCCCACACCGTCCTTGGTGGTGCTGGACAGGTCCGTGGTCACGGTCGTGGTCGTGGCCGTCATCGAAGGTTCGCCTCCTGGGTGAGGGATCGGTGCGCCGCACGGCCCCGCGCGGCGGCGGTCTCGGCGGACAGGGTCCGCAGCTCGCCCCGGTCGACGACGGTGTTCCCGCCGACCAGGAGCCGTTCCAGCGCGGGCACGGGGCCGAAGGTCAGGGCCACCACCGGGTCGTCGATCACGTCGTGGCCGAACCCGTCCACCCGCCACAGGGCGAGGTCGGCCTGTTTGCCGACGGTCAGCGAACCCAGCTCCGCGTCACGGCCCAGCACCCGGGCGCCGCCCAGGGTGGCCATCTCCAGGGATCGCCGCGCCGACAGCGCCTGCGGACCCCTGCGGGCGCGGGCCATCAGCAACGCCTGGTGCATCTCCCCGGCCAGCCCCGTCAGCTCGCTCGACGCCGGTCCGTCCACACCCAGGCCGACCGGTACCCCGGCCTCCAGCAGCTCGGGCACGCGGCAGATCCCGGCGCCCAGACGGGCGTTGGAGGTCGGACAGTGCGCCACACCGGTGCCCGTGGCCGCCATCCGGCCGATCGCCGCGTCCGACAGGTGCACGGCGTGCGCGAACCACACGTCCTCGCCCAGCCAGCCCAGACTCTCCGCGTACTCCACCGGGGTGCACCCGAACTCGGCCAGGCACTGCTCCTCCTCGTCGAGGGTCTCGGCGAGGTGGGTGTGCAGGCGAACACCCCGGTCCCGGGCCAGCTCGGCGGCGCCGGTCATCAGCTCCCGGGAGACCGAGAACGGCGAGCAGGGCGCCACCGCGACCCGGGTCATGGACGACGCCGAGGCGTCGTGGAAGGCGTCGATCGCCGCGGCCGTACCCGCCAGCGCGCCCTCCAGGGTCTCCACCACGCTGTCCGGCGGCAGGCCGCCCTGGCTGTGCCCGCGGTCCATGGAACCGCGCGCCAGGTCCAGACGGACACCGACCTCGCGCGCGGCCTCCACCTCGGCGGCGACGATGTCACCGCGCCCGGCGGGGTAGATGTAGTGGTGGTCGGAGGCGGTGGTGCACCCCGACAGCGCGAGGTGGGCCAGTCCGGCCGAGGTGGTCCCCGCGACCACGTCGGCGTCCAGCCGGTGCCAGATCTCGTAGGAGCCCACCAGCCACTCGAAGAGCGTGCCGTCCGTGAACAGCCCCTGGGTGGCCCACTGGTACAGGTGGTGGTGGGTGTTGACCAGACCCGGAGTGGCCACGCAGCCGCGCCCGTCGATCCGCTCGGCCCCGTCCTCCACCCGTGGGGCCGGTCCCGCCCCCACGGCGGTGATCACGCCGTCCCGGGCCACCACGTGCCCGTCGGCGTGCTCGGCGCCGTCCACCGTCACCACGTGCGCGCCCTCGACGACCACGGTGCGGCTCATGACCGGGCTCCGTCGGCGGCGTCGGCGCGGCGCTCGGCGGCCAGGTGCACGGCGTCGATGATCTTCTCGTAGCCGGTGCAGCGGCACAGGTTGCCCGCCAGCGCCTCGCGGATCTCGGCGTCCCCGGGGGCGCCCAGGCCCGCGCCCACCGTGCGCTCCAACAGGTCGTCGGTCTGCACGAGCAGACCCGGCGTGCAGAACCCGCACTGCACGGCGCCCGCCTCCACGAACGCCTCCTGGACCACGCCCAGGGCGCGGTCGCCGCCCTTGCCCCGCTCTGGGGCCAGGCCCTCGACGGTGCGCACCTCGCGCCCCTCGGCCTGCCCGGCGGCGATCATGCACGAACAGGCGGTCACACCGTCGAAGTAGACGGTGCACGAACCGCACTCGCCCTGTTCGCAGGCGTTCTTGCTGCCCGGCAGGCCCAGGCGCTCACGCAGGACGTACAGCAGGCTCTCACCCGGCCACACGTCGTCGGCGGTGACGTCCTCACCGTTGACGTTCAGATTCACGCGCATCGCGCGGACTCCTTCCGGTAGTCGGTGACGGACCAGCTCAGTGCGCGGCGCGCCATGACGGAGAGGGCGTGCCTGCGGTACTCGGCGGTGCCGCGCTGGTCGTCGATGGGGCGGGAGGCGGCGGCCACGAGCTCGCCGAAGCGGCGCACCACGGCCTCCGTGAGGGGACGGCCGTCCTCCCAGTCGAACTCGGACTCCAGGAACTCCTCGGCCGCCTCCGAGCGCAGCGGGGTCGGCCCGGCCGACCCGATCCCGGTGCCCACGGTCCGCCGCTCGGCGTCCAGGGCCAGGCTGAACGAGGTCACCGCGATGACCATGGCGTTGCGGGTGCCGATCTTGGCGAACTGCTGCGGTCCGGCCGCCTCGGGCAGCAGGACCGCCGTGATCAGCTCGTCCGGCTGGAGGGCGGTGGTGCGAAACGACAGGTAGAAGTCACGGGCCCGGACCCGTCGCGTGCCGCGCACCGAGGCCAGTTCGATCTCGGCGTCGGTGGCCAGCAGAGGGGGGTGCGCCTCGCCCGCGGGGGAGGCACCGCCCAGGTTGCCGCCGACCGTGCCCCGGTTGCGGATCTGGGGGGAGGCCACCGACCGCGAGGCGCGGGCCAGCGCGGGCGCCCGGTCCGACAGGTGTTCGATGATCCTGGTGTAGGGAACCCCGGCGCCCAGTCGCGTGCTGCCGCCGTCCACCCCCCACTCGGTCAGCTCGGGGACCCGGGTCAGGTCGATCAGCGCCGGGGGGCGGCGCTTGTCGAAGTTCAGCTCCACCATCACGTCGGTGCCGCCCATGATGGGCACGCCGTCGGGGTGGGCGCTCCTGGCCTCTAGGGCCTCCACCAGCGTGGATGGCCTCAGGAATTCCATGCTCGTCCTCGTCCTGCGCAGTGCGGTCCGGTCGGGTCGATTCTGTCGCGACCCCTGGTCGGTGGGCGATGCTGTGAAGTAGAACACCCCGCCCGGAGGCCCGGCCAGCCGTCGATGACATGAAGACGCGGCGGAACGAACCGCCGACGTTGGGCGTTTCCTACAAGCGGTACCCGTACAGTGCCCCGGAACCGCCCGGGTTGTCGTCGGCCGCCCCGGTTCGGGGGCACACTGTCCTGGTACGGAGCCACCATCGGGGGATGCCGCCCGACCCGACCGACAGAGGGAAGTCCATGCAGATCAGTGAGCTGCTCGCCGTCAGGCGACTGCACCTGCGGTTCCTGGCGGGTGCGGAGCACGCCCACCGCGACATCCGGTGGGCCTACACCACTGACCTGCTCGAACCCGCCCGCTACCTGCGCGGCGGGGAACTCGTCCTCACCGGCATGATGTGGCGGACCCGCCCCGAGGACTCCGAGACCTTCGTGGCCTCGGTGGTCGGCGCGGGGGCCCTGGCGGTGGGGGCGGGCACCGCCCTGGGCGAGGTCCCCGAGGACCTGGTCGCCGCCTGCACGGCCCATGACATCCCCCTCGTCGAGATCCCCCCGGAGACCTCCTTCGGCGTGGTCACCGAGGAGGTGCTGCGCTCGCTCACCCAGCGACGCTTCACCACCATCGCCGAGACCAGGGACCGCCAGCGCCGGCTCATGGCCGAGGTCGCCGCGGGGGCGGACTTCCCCGACGCCTTCGCCTCCGCCGCCCGCCAGGCGGGTATCACCGCCTGGGTGGTCTCCGCCAGCGGGCGCCCCATCGCCTCGTCCGGCCCGCCCCTCGCGAACGAGGAGCGGGAGGACCTCGCGGCCCGCGCCCTGACCTGGTCGGCGTTCCCCCACACCACCCGGGGCACCGCGGGAGGGCAGGGGCGTTCCCTGACCGTCGTCCCCGTCCGGACCAAGGAGTCGCACCCGCTCTCCACCTGGCTGCTCGTGTGTGTCGGCGACCACGAGACCTGGACCGAGGAGGAGCACGAGGCGGTGGCCGAACTGGTCTCCGTCAGCGTCCTGGCCCGCAGTCGCGACGAGGAGCGCTCCCTGACCACGGCCCGCCACCTGGAGGGGCTTCCGCGGCTCCTGGCGGCCCAGCGCTTCGACGAGGTCACCGCCCTCATGCGCGGCACCGGCCAGGGCCGGGCCCCCGAACCCGACGACCGCGTGCACGTCGTGGTCAGTGCCATGATGCTGCCCGAGCCGCGCGTGCCCGATCTGGCGCGCCGTGTGGTCGCCGAACTCGTGGCCGACCACCCCGGGGCCGTGGTCACCGGCGACAACGACGCCCTGGCCGTGATCCCCGTGGACGGTCCCGAGGACCGGGCCCGCTCCCGGGCCGAGGAGATCCGCGCCGAGCTGGTCCACCGCGCCCGCGTCCTGGACGGCGGGCTGCTCGACTACCGGCTGGCCGTGGGGCTGAGCTCGGCGGCGCGGGGCGTGGCCGAGCTGCGGGGAGCCGCCGTGGAGGCCCGCCACGCCCGGCGCCTGGCCGAGCTGCGCGGCGGGCGGTCGAGGGTCATCGCCGGGGCGGAGATCGACTCGCACGAGCTCCTGCTGGCCTCGGTCCCCGAGGAGGTGCAGACCTCCTACCGGGAGCGGCTGCTCGGCCCACTGCTGGAGTACGACCGGGACCACCGCTCGGAGCTGGTGGACACCCTGGAGCGGTTCCTGGCCCACTCGGGGTCCTGGCAGCGCTGCGCGGCCGCCATGCACGTGCACGTCAACACCCTGCGCTACCGGATCGGCCGCGTGGAGGAGCTCACCGGCCGCGACCTGAGCAGCCTGGAGCACCGGGTCGACCTCTTCCTGGCGCTCAAACTGCGGGACTGACACCCCGGTTCCGGCGGTCTTCCGTCGGTGGCGGGCGCTAGGGTCTGCGAGCGTGAGCACCGATCTTCTCGCCCAGCCCGAGACCACCGACGCCGACCTGTCCGATCACGACCTGCGCGAGGCGCTGTCCCGCGATCCCGGCACGCCCCGCGTGCTGACCCGCTGCGACCTCAGCGGGGCCGACCTGCGCGACGCCCACCTGGTGGACGCGCGGTTCGTCGACTGCCGTCTGGACGGGGCCCGCCTGGACCGCGCGGTCCTGGAGGGCGCGGTGTTCTCCGGAGGAGCGGCGGCGGGGGCCTCCTTCGCGCACACCGAGTGCACGGACACCCGTTTCGAGCGCACGGACCTGGCCAACACCCGCTGGCAGGGCGCACTGCTCACCGACACGGTCTTCACCGGATGCAGGCTCACCGGAGCCGGTCTCACCTCGCTGCGGGGGATCGGCTACTCCTTCTCGCAGTGCAACCTCATGTTGGCCCGCTGCAAGGGGTTGGTCCTGCGCGGCCAGACCCTGGAGGGGCTGCGGCTCGACGAGGCGGACCTGGCCTCGGCCGACCTGCGGGAGACGGTGTGGAAGGAGTCGCGGCTGCGCGGTGCCAACCTGGTGAACGCGAAGTTCACCGGCGCCGACCTGCGCGGGGCGGACCTGGGCGAGCTGGAGCTCCACCAGGCCGGTTTCCTGCGCGGAGCCACCCTGGGCCCCGCGCAGGCCGGGATGATCCTGGGGTCGCTGGGGATCACCGTCGCCGAGTAGGAACGGTCGCGTCCGGTCCGGTCAGGCCCTATCGGGGCCGGACCGGACGCGACCAGGGTCGCCGGAGGAGTCTCACGGCGTCACGTGGCGGTCCGGACCGGGCCGCTCACGCGCGTGTCCACCCCTCGTGGAAGGTGCGGGCGACGTAGTCGGAGAAGTCGCGCGGCTCGCGCCCCAGCGCCTCCCGGACCCCGGGGGAGTCCACGGACTCCAGCCCGCGCCGGATGGCCGAGAGCGCCACGATCATCTCCCCGACCCCCGCCTCCGGCCAGCCCCGTTCCACGAGGTCGCGCGCGTACTCCTCCTCTGACACCGGCTCGTAACGGACGGCGCGCCCCAGCGCGTGGGAGATCTCGGCGCAGGCCTCCTCCAGGCTCAGGGCCCGGGGCCCGCCCAACTCGTAGGTGCGCCCGTGGTGGCCCGGTTCGGTCAGGGCGGCCGCCGCCACGGCACCGATGTCCTCGGTGTCGATCCAGGTCGCCGCGCCGTCGGCGGTGGGCAGCCGCAGCACCCCGGCGCGCACCCCGTCCACCAGCAGCCCCTCACTGAAGTTCTGCGCGAACCATCCCGGCCGTAGGACCGTCCACTCCAGCCCGCTGGCCTTCACCGCGCGCTCCGCCTGGAGGTGCGAGGGGTGCGGCCCCCCGTTCTCGAAGTACTCGTGGCCGTCGACACCGCGCGCCGAGAGCTGGACCAGCCGCCCCACCCCGAGCGCCGCCGCGCGCCCCACGAACTCCGGGATGCGGGGGTCGACGTCGTTCTGCACCAGGTAGACCGCCCCGGCCCCGTCCAGCACCCGGTCCCAGGTGGCCGGGTCGCTCCAGTCGAACGCCCACTCCGAGGAGCGGGAGGCCGCCCGCGCGGGCACGCCCCGCTCCCTCAGCCGGGCCAGCACCCGGCGGGCGGTCATCCCCGTCGCTCCGGTCACCAGGACCGGCCTCCGGTCACCCCCGTGCCCGCTCACGCGTGCTCCGCCTCTCGCTCGAAGGCCTCGGCGACGTAGTCGGAGAAGTCGCGCGGCTCACGCCCCAGCGCCTCCTGGACCCCGGTGGTGAGCTCGGCCTCGTTGCCCCGCTCGATGGGGGAGATCACCATGGCCATCTCCCGGGACTCCTCCTCGGTCCACCCCTGCCCCCTCCGATCCGCGACGTACTCCTCCACCGACACCGGCTCGTAGCGGACCGCGCGCCCCGCAGCGGCGGAGATCCGCGCCGCCACCTCGGCGAGGGTCAGCAGGCGGGCCCCGGACAGCACGTAGGTGCGCCCGTGGTGGCCGGGCTCGGTGAGCGCGGCCACCGCCACGTCGGCGATGTCCCGCGCGTCGATCCAACTGGCGGCTCCGTCCCCGGCGGGCAGGCGCAGCACCCCGGCGCGCACCTGGTCCGCCAGGAGGCCCTCACTGAAGTTGTGCGCGAACCATCCCGGCCTCAGGACCGTCCACTCCAGCCCGCTGGCCTTCACCGCCTCCTCTCCCACCAGGTGTGCGATGGCGTCCTCCCGGTCGCCGTAGTAACCCGGCACGTCGACCCCGCGCGCCGACAGCTGCACGATCCGCCCCACCCCGTGGGCCACCGCCCGCGCCACGAACGCGGGGGTCCGCGGATCGACGTCGTTCTGCACCAGGTAGACCGCCCCGGCGCCCTCCAACACCTGGTCCCAGGTGGCCGGGTCGCTCCAGTCGAACGCCCACTCCGAGGAGCGGGAGGCCGCCCGCGCGGGCACGCCCCGCTCCCTCAGCCGGGCCAGGACCCGGCGGCCGGTCATCCCGGTCGCGCCGGTCACCAGGACCGGCCGCGTCGTGTACTCCGTGTTCTCTGTCATGGCCACGATTCAACCGGGAAAGTCTGAGACGATCCATGGCCCAGAAGCTCACACGGATATCCCATCGTCTACGCTGCACGCATGGACGCACTCTCGGACCTCCTCGACGGGGTCCGCGCCCGCGGGGCGCTCTTCAGCAGGTCGGTCATGAACCCGCCGTGGTCGGTACGGTTCGACCACGGCTCACCCCTGACCCTGGTCACCATGGTGCGGGGAGGAGCCTGGATCGTCCCGGACCGGGGGGAGCCCGTCGCGCTCGCCGAGGGGGACACCGCCATCTTGCGCGGCCCCGGGTCCCACGCCGTCGCCCACCCCGCCGACGCCCCCGTCACCTGCACCGTCCTGGCGGGCAACAGCTGCCTGGGCCCGGACGGCGTCCCCCTCACCGAGGAGGCCGACCTCGGACTGCGCACCTACGGCGACTCCCCGGACTCCGCCGACCTCCTGCTGAGCGGTCACTACGAGGTCTCCGGCGACCTCAGCCAACGCCTGGTCTCCGCGCTGCCCCCGGTCCTGGTGGTCCCGGGAGACGAGTGCCACGACTGGCTGCGGGACCTCATCACCGCCGAGATCGACTGTCCCGCCCCCGGCCAGCAACTGGTCCTGGACCGCCTGCTGGACCTGGCCCTGATCACCATGCTGCGCGCCTGGTTCGACCGCCCCGGCGCCCGTCCGCCCGCCTGGTACACCGCCATGGACGACCCGGTGGTGGGGCGGGCGCTGCGCCTGATGCACAACCTCCCCGCCCACCCCTGGACGGTGGCCCTGCTGGCCGAGCGGTGCGGGGTGTCCCGCGCGACCCTGGCCCGTGACTTCCGCTCGCTGGTCGGCGTGCCGCCCATGACCTACCTCGCCGACTGGAGGGTGGGCCGCGCCGCCGACCTGCTCCGTGGGACCGACACCACCGTGGAGGCGATCGCGCGCCGCGTCGGCTACTCCAACGCCTTCGCCCTCAGCGCGGCCTTCAAGCGCCTGCGCGGAACCACGCCCACCGAACACCGCAGGGGCGGGGGGACCCCGACCGCGTCCCGGTCGACAGCCGCAGACGCGGCGGACCTGGTGGGGGCCTCTACCGGGCCGGTCGGCTGACGCACCGCACCCCGCCCCTCCCCGGCGACGCGCGCAGGGGCGGCCCCCGCCGTGACGGTCGCCCGGTCCCCGGTGGTCAGCCCTCCAGAGCCCGCGCCACGGCGCCCGTGACCCCGGCGGCGGGGCGCTCCCCGTCCTCGATCTCCCAGAGGGTGTTCTCCAGGACCCGCACCAGGGTCCAGGCGCGGGCCCGCTCCCGGTCCAGCCCCGCCGCCTCGGTGAGCAGGTCGAAGCGGCGCCGGACCTCCCTCAGGGCGTCGCCGGTGGCCTCGGCCTCCTCCCACCGGTCGCGCAGCGCGGGCAACAGTTCGAAGCCGCCGTCCCCCACCAGGGGTTTGGGGTCGATGGCCAGCCACGGGCCCCGCGCCGCACCGGGCGGCGCCGCCAGCACGTTCTCGTAGTGCAGGTCCCAGTGCAGCAGCCGATCGCCCGCCTCCGCCGACAGGTCGCGGGCCAGACCCGCCCACCGGGCCAGGAGCACACGCGTCTCGGGGTCCACCCGGTGCGCGGCGACCACCGCGTCGGCGGTGTCGGCCATGCGCCGCGCCATGGCGTCCAACCGGCGCAGTCCGGGCGGGGCGGGGTGCGCACCGAGCCGCGCCAACAGCGCGCCGACCACCTCCAGCGCCTCGTCCAGGGAGACGGTGTCCAGCCTCCGGGCCGGGTCCAGCGCCTCCAACAGCATCGACCCCGTGCCCGGGTCGTGCTCCAGCAGGCGCACCGCCCCGTCACCGTTCCAGGCCGCGAGCGCGGCGGGCTCTCCCGCGGTCTCCTCGTCCACCGGCTGGACCTTGAGCACGGCCGGGGAACCGTCGGCGCGCTCCACCGGCACCACCAGCGCCACGGCGCCGTGCATCGGTGTTCCGGTCGGCCGTAGCGCCCACTGTTCGCACCCGCGGGCGGCCAGTCCGGGCAGACCGCGCACCCACGCGGGCCCGACGTACCGGTGCAGGGTCTCGGCGAGCGCGGACGGGACGGGGATCGGCCTGGCGTCGTCGACCATGTGCTGCCGCCTCCCTCGTCCTCGTGGCCGGGCGTGCCGGAAGCGGCGCGGGCTCTGTACCTACCGGACGCCCCGGCCCCGAGCGCCGCGGGGCCGTCGGTCCCGGCGGAGCGCCTCGACCATACCGGCCAGCGCGGGTTTGGGGGTGTAGTCGCCGTCGAAGGGCAGGGCGGCCGTGTAGCCGGGGAACCACTCGGGAATCCACGAGTGCGCGTCGGTCACACCCCACACGGTCACCCCCACGCAGCGCGAGACCGCCAGACAGGACTCCAGGACGTACCGGTACTCCTCGGCCTGGGCCGCGAGGTCCTCCTCCTCGACCGGCTCGGGAATGCGCACGTCCAGTTCGCTCACCTCCACGTCCAACCCCAGTTCGACGAAGCGCCGCATGTTCTCGGCCAGGTCCTCGGGCACGTTCCCGTGCACGAAGTGCCCCTGGAACCCGATCCCGTGCAGTGGTACCCCCCGGTCGAGCAGGTCGGCCGCGAGCTCGTACAGGGCGTCGGCCTTCGCGCCGCCGCCCTCCACCCCGTACTCGTTGACGTAGAGCTTGGCCTCGGGGTCCGCCTCGTGCGCCATCCACAGCGCCTCGGCGACGTAGTCCTCGCCCAGGGCCCGGTACCAGAGGTTGTCGCGCAGCCGCGGTGAGTCGTCCTCGAAGGGTTCGTTGACCACGTCCCAGGAGGTCACCCGGCCCGCGTAGCGGCCGACCAGCGCGTCGACGTGCTCACGCGTGACCGCGCGCAGCTCCCCGGCGTCCAGGGACCCCTCCGCCAGCCAGTCCGGGAGCTGGTTGTGCCACAGCAGGGTGTGGCCCCGCACCGACAGCCCCCGCTCCTCGGCGAAGCCGACCACGGCGTCCGGCCCGCTCCAGTCGAACGTGCCGCGCTCGGGCTGCACGTACTGCCACTTCATGGTGTTCTCCGCCGTCACCGACGTGTAGTGGCCGCTCACCAGCTCCCGGTAGGCGGTGTCCCCGCCCAGCGGGTCCACCGCCACGGCGGTACCCAGTGCGATCCCGTGCGCCCGGGCCAGCCCCGGGCGCTCGCCGCGTGGTGCCCCGTCGGGCTCGGGCAGCGCCCACGCCAGCACCGCCGCCACCAGCACGACCACCGCGCCCACCGCCCCCAGGGAGAGGAGCGTGCGCGCCCGCGCCGTGGAAGGCCCCCGGCTCCGGGAGGTCCCGTCCGACCCGTCGGCCCCCACCCGCTACCGGCCCCCGGCGGTGACCGGGAACGAGGAGAGGGCCCGCACGGTCAGGGTGCCGCGCCGCGTGGGAGCGGCGGTGGGGCGCAGCCCGGGCGCCCGCTCGGCCAGGGCGCGCAGCGCGACCTCGCCCTCCAGGCGGGCCAGCGGTGCCCCCAGGCAGTAGTGGGCCCCGCCCGAGAAGGACAGGTGCTCACCGGCGTCGGGCCGGGTCACGTCGAACTGGTCGGGGTCGGTGAAGTGCTCCGGGTCCCGGTTGGCGGAGCCGATCAGGCACATGATCTGCTGCCCGGCCCGCACGGGCACCCCCTGGACCTCGGTGTCGGCGCGGGCCCAGCGCCCGGTGAGCTGGACCGGCGAGTCGAAGCGCAGGACCTCCTCCACCGCCCCGGCGGCCAGCCCCGGGTCGGCGACCAGCCGATCCCACTGGTCGCGGTGGCGCAGCAGCGCCATCGCCCCGTTGCCGATGAGGTTCACCGTCGTCTCGAACCCGGCGACCAACAGGAGCCGGCACATCGAGCTCAGCTCGGAGGCGGTCAGCTCGCCGTCGTCGTGCCGGGCGACCAGGGCGGACACGACGTCCTCGCGGGGGTCGGCCCGGCGTTCGACCATCAGGCGCGCGAAGATGCGGTCCAGCTCGGTGGTCGCCTCCCGGATGCGTTCCAGGTGGCGGGCCGATCCCGCGCCGTCCAGCGCCCCGCCGATCACGTGCCCGATCCGTACGAAGTCGGCGTCGTCACGCTCGGGCACGCCCAGCAAACGGCTGATCACCGCGATGGGCAGCGGCTGGGCGAAGTCGCGCATGAGGTCGAACCCGTCGCGGCTCAGGGCCGAGTCCAGGAGTTCGGCGGTGATCTTCTCGATCTCGGCGCGGTAGCCCGCCATCAGTCGCGGACTGAACGCGGGGCGGGCCAGGGCGCGCAGCCGGGTGTGGTCGGGCGGGTCCAACTGGAGGAAGGAGAGGTCGACGACACGGAACTGTTCGGGGACCTCGGCGCCGCCGGGCGGCTCGACCCCGAAGTCGCGTGAGCGCAGCACCTCGTCGACGGCGGCGCGTGTGGTCGCGGTCAGGAGGGGCAGCCGGCTCGTGACCACCGGGCCCCGGGCGCGCATCCTCGCGTAGGTCGGGTAGGGGTTCTGCCGCCAGGGCCAGTGCAGGAGGCGGCTGGGGTGGTCGCCGCTCTGGGCGGTGAGCCACGACACTCCGTGGGCCAGACGCAGCCGCGCGTCGATACGGAGGGTGTCGAGTGTCCGCATGCTGGTGACTCCTCTCGGTGACCCCTCGAGCGTAGGCGTCGGAGGGCCGCCGTCCGGGGCGAACGCCGGAGTTGGCCGTCAGTGGCCAGAGGGGAACCACGCCGGGGGCCGCCGCGTTCGCCGCGTGGGCCGCCCCCGCAGGGGCACCGAGCGGCCCCCGAGCGGCCTCCCGCGTGTCCACCCAGGCGCTGACCGGCACCTTCCCTCGGGTTCGCGCGAACCCCGGGGCACCGGGGCGGATCACACGTCGTGACGGTGGTCCGGGCGGGGTGGCCAAGGCCTAGACTGGGGCCCCGTTCGGTAGGAAGACGCCGCAGAGCCGGAGGTTGAGGACGTTGGGGCCGCTAGAGAACTCTGATCCGGAGCGGGTCGGTCGGTACCGGCTGATCGGGCGCCTGGGCGCCGGAGGCATGGGTCAGGTGTTCTTCGGGCGCTCGGCCGGCGGCCGGGCGGTCGCGATCAAACGCATCCACCCGCACCTGGCCACCGACCCCTCCTTCCGGCAGCGGTTCGCCCGCGAGGTCACGGCGGCGCGTCAGGTCAGCGGCGCGTTCACCGCACCGGTCATCGACGCCGGGCCCGACGACGAGGTGCCCTGGCTGGTGACCTCGTACGTGCCCTCACTGCCCCTGGACGAGGCGGTGCAGGCCCACGGGCCGCTGCCCGAGGCGAGCGTGCGGGTGCTGGCGGCGGGCCTGGCCGAGGCGCTGGCCGAGATCCACCGGGTCGGGTTGATCCACCGCGACCTCAAGCCGGGCAACGTGCTTCTGGCCGAGGACGGCCCCCGGGTGATCGACTTCGGGATCGCGCGGGCCACCGACGGTACCGCCGCCACGCAGTCGGTGATCGGCACGCCGGGGTTCATGAGCCCCGAGCAGGTGCAGGGTTCCGAGCTCACCCCGGCCAGCGACCTGTTCGCCTACGGCGCGGTGCTGGCCTTCGCGGCGGCGGGTACCGGGCCGTTCGGTGAGGGCAACATGCCCACGATGGTCATGCGCATCATCAGCCGTGAGCCGGACCTGTCCGCGGTGCCGGAGTCGTTGCGGCACCTGATCGCCGCCTGCCTGTCCAAGGACGTGCGCGGGCGGCCGGGGCCGGGCGAGATCCTCGACTACCTGGGCGACGTGCCCGCGGGGTCGTCCTGGCTGCCCCCGGCGGTCATGACGGGCGTGCAGGAGCAGGTGGCCAAGGTCAACAAGGCCCTGGTGACCTCGGCGGGTGACCCCGGCGCGACCGGGGGCCACCAGCGGACGGAGGTCCTCGGGGCGGGGGGCGCGGCGGCGCTGGGCGGTGCCGCGGGCGCGGCGGCGGGCGCGGCCGCGCCCGCGGCCGGAGCCTTCGGGGATGACCAGTCCACCCGGGTGGCGCCGCCCGGCGGGTACGGGACGCAGGACCCCTCGGCGGGGGCCACCTCGGTGCTGGGCGCACAGCCGGGCGTGCCTCCCACGTCACCGTTCCAGCCCACGCAGCAGCAGCCCTACCAGCAGACCCAGCAGTACGGCCAGAGTCCTCAGGGGACCCAGGGCGCCCCGGGCGGCGACGACCCCTACGCGGACCTCTACGGCGGGCGCCGCGACCAGCGCGAGGACCCGCGCCGCCAGCAGGAGGACCAGCACCGCAGGGCCGAGGAACAGCGTCGGCGCCAGCGTGATCAGCAGCGCCGGTCCCAGGAGCAGCAGGAGGAGCAGCGGCGACGCCAGGAGGCCGAGCGGGCGCACCGGGACCGGATGCGCGCCGAACAGGACGCCGCCCGCCGGGCCCAGGCCGAGGCGCGCCGCGCGGACCAGCCGGGGTTGTGGGGCTTCGTCAAGCTGCTGCCGCTGATGATCATCCCGCTGATCCAGATCCCCCTGGGCTACGGGGCCGCGCTGGCGTGGGCGTGGTTCACGGCCGAGGCCGACATGTGGACCGGGGCGGTCTCCTCCTTCGAGCCGTGGAGCGTGGACGGTTTCCTGCACGCGATGATGCTGGGCTACTTCCTGCTGAACAACATGGTGTCGCTGGAGTACCTGGTGCGCTCGCTGCGGACCTCGTTCGTGGTGGGCGCGGTGCTGGCGCTGGCCGCGATGGCGGCCACCAACTTCCTGTTGTACGGCTTCGGTTTCTGGGGCTGACCCGGAACCGGCGGGCGACGCGAAGGGGGGTGGGGACCGTCTGGTCCCCACCCCCCTTCGCGTTACCGGGGTCAGGCCGGTGCGGTGCCCAGGACCCCGCTGATGTGGCGCACCCGGTGGAAGACCGGCCGGGTGGGGGAGAGCGCCGAACACGTGCTGGGGCACTCGGTGCCCTCCTCGGTCTCCACCGACACCGAGTACAGGCCTCCGTCGTGGCCCAGGAGCACCCGGGCCCCGCGCTCGGTCTCCTCCTCGGCCAGGTGGGCGAGTGCGTCGACGCCCACGGGGACGCCCAACCGGGAACGCAGCGCGGCCTCGGCGGCCTGGGCGGGGGAGGAGTCGGTGCAGCGGCCCCGGTAGTTCTCCGGGAGCACCAGTCCGCGCTCGAGGGCGGCCACGGTGTCCTGGGCCGACTCGGGTGTGAGGCGGCCGAAGTAGACGCCCTGGGGCAGGGCCACGAGGTTGGCGGCGAAGCGGTCGCCGCCCACGTGGGTGGTCTCCCAGACCTCGGCCTCGCCTCCGGCCAGCGCGGCGGCGACGGGACGGCCCAGCATGGCGCAGCAGGGGTCCTTCTTGGCGTGGGTGCACACCAGGTAGAGGGTGTGGTCCACGGGACTGCCGAAGGCGGGCGGCTCGGGGCGTTCGGCCGCGGTGACGTCGACGTCCAGCAGCTCGGCGAGGTCGTGGAAGTCGATCCGGCGCACCCAGGGCCGGGCCCGGCTGGTGTGGACGAGGTAGGCGCGCAGCGGGCGGTCGGCGCGGGTGCGCCGTTCGCGGGTCCCGGGCCGCTTGATGAGCTGGGGCCGTACGTCGCGTCCGGCGATGCGCCGGGACAGTTCGGAGACGACCGCGCGGTCGAGGCCCTCGCTGGCGAAGGCCGGGTTGCGCCAGGGGCCGTCGTGCTCGATCAGCAGCCATCCGCCGGTGCGGCCCGCGGTGCCCGCGATCTGTTCGTCGGTGTGGCGGGCCAGGGCCGAACAGCCGCGTCGGCCGTCGGGGGTGGTGGGAAGACGCACGGGTCCGTCCAATCGGATGGGGCTCACTGCCGCGCGCACACGAAGGGCCGGCAGGGGCGTCACCCTCGGCCGTGTGGCGGTTTGGTTAGGCTACCCTACCCCGTTCGGTCCGTGCGGGTCGGGTCGGCGGCGGCCCCCATGCGCCCCGGGATTTCCCCGGGAAGAGGTCCTGACCAGGCGTGGTCATCCGACCCTTCGCTGTTCACGTGTCCCAAATGTGCCCCGGTCACACCTTGACCCGGTGATGCGGATCACCTATGTTCACTTTCAGAACACATGTTCGCTAGGCGTACAAACGTGGGTGGCCGCGCCCCCACCCCTCACAGTTGGAGTTGCGATGCGTCGTCCCACCCCGGCCGCCCTCGCCGCGACGGCCGCCCTGCTGGCCGCCACGGCCTGCGGCGGCACCCCGACCGCCGACGACGCCGACGGTCTGACCACCGTCACCGCCGGGGTGATCCCGATCGTCGACGTCGCCCCCGTGTACCTGGGCGTCGAACAGGGCTTCTTCGAGGACCGCGGCATCGACCTGCGGCTGGAGTCCGGCTCCGGCGGGGCCGCGATCGTCCCCGGCGTGATCAGCGGCGAGTTCGACTTCGCCTTCAGCAACATCGTCTCGCTCGTCATCGCCCGTGAACAGGGCCTCCCCCTGACCGCGCTCAGCAACGGCGTCACCAGCGCCGGTGAACAGGGGGCCGACTTCGGCGGCGTGTTCGTCCTCTCCGACAGCGACGTCACCGGCGCGGCCGACCTGGAGGGCCTGACCGTGGCCGCCAACAACCTCAACAACATCGGCGACACCACCGTCCGCCAGTCCGTGCGCGCGGCCGGAGGCGACCCCGCCGAGGTCGACTTCGTCGAACTGCCCTTCCCGGACATGCCCGCCGCGCTGGAGACCGGCCAGATCGACGCCGTCTGGGCGGTGGAACCCTTCGCCTCCACCATCCGCGAGGCGGGCCACCGCGAGATCGCCTCCAACTTCGTCGACACCCACCCCGACCTGTCCGTCGCCGCCTACTTCACCTCCGAAACCCGGATCGCCGAGGACCCCGACCTCTTCGAGGACGTCACCGCGGCCCTCCACGAGTCCCTGGCCTACGCCGACGCCAACCCCGACGAGGTCCGCCGCATCCTGGCCGACTACACCGAGATCGACCCCTCCCTCATCGAGCGCATGGCCCTGCCCCGCTTCCCCGAGGAGATCCACGAGGAGTCCGTGCGCACCCTCGCCGACCTCATGGTCACCGACGGACTCGTGGACGAGGCCCCCGACCTCGACGGCCTCCTGCGCTGACCGCCCCCGCCCCCGCGCCCGCGCCCCCGCTCCCGCCATCCCCGCCCCACCTCCCGCCTCCCACCCTGACCCCGCCCGTCCCCAGGAGTGACCACATGACCGCCAAGAAGACCGGACCGGGCGTCCTCGCCGCCGTGGCCGCGCTGACCCTGACCGCCACCGCCTGCGGTTCCACCGGAACCGACACCACCGAGGACGGCCTCACCCCCGTCACCGTGGGCGTCCTGCCGATCACCGCGGTCGCCCCGCTCTACCTCGGCGTCGAACAGGGCTTCTTCGAGGAGCGCGGCCTGGACGTGACCATCGAGACCGGCGGGGGCGGCGCCACCACCGTCCCCCGCGTCGTCAGCGGCGAACTCGACTTCGCCTTCGGCAACGTCGCCTCCCTGATCATCGCCCGCGAACAGGGACTCCCGCTGACCGTGGTCGCCAACGGCATGACCACCACCGGTGACGCCGCCACGGACTACAGCGCCCTGGTCGTCGGAGCCGACAGCGACGTCACCAGCGCGGCCGACCTGGACGGCGCCACCGTGGCCATCGACAACCTCAACAACATCGGCGACACCTCGGTCCGCAACTCCGTGCGCGTGGCGGGCGGCGACCCCGCCGACCTCGACTTCATCGAACTCGCCTTCCCCGACATGCCCGGCGCCCTGGACAACGGCCAGGTCGACGCCGCCTGGGTCGTCGAACCCTTCCTCACCATCGCCCTCGAACAGGGCGCCACCGAGATCGCCGGCAACTTCGTCGACCTGCACCCCGAACTGTCCATCGCCACCTACTTCACCTCCGACGACCTCATCGGGAGCGACCCCGACACCGTGGACGCCTTCACCGAGGCCATGAACGAGTCCCTGGCGTTCGCGTCCGACCACCCCGAGGAGACCGCCCAGACCCTCACCGCCTACACCGAGATCGACCCGGCCCTGTTCGACCAGCTGCGCTGGCCGCGCTTTCGCGCCGAGATCGACCGCGACGCCCTGGAGACCCTCGCCGACCTGATGGTCACCGACGGCATCGTCGACGCCGACCCCGACCTGGACTCACTGATCCGATGACCACCACACGGACCGCCCCGCCCCGGGGCGCGGCCCGACGCGCCGCGCCCCGCCGCCCCCTCCTGGGCGCCCTGGGCATCGCCGGCCTGCTGACCCTGTGGGAACTGGCCCCCCGCCTCGGCGCGGTGCCCGAACGCTACTTCCCACCCGTCTCCGAGGTCCTGGCCACCCTGGCCGGGCGCGCCACCACCGCCCCCTTCTGGGAGGCGGTCGGCCACACCCTGTACGGATGGGCCCTGGGCCTGGCCATCGCCCTGGCCGCCGCCGTCCTGCTCGGCTTCGCCCTCGGTTCCACACCGCGGCTGCGCGCCTTCACGACCTCCACGGTGGACTTCCTACGCCCCATCCCCTCGGTGGCGCTCATCCCGCTCGCCGTCCTCATGTACGGCACCGACATCCGCTCCACCCTGCTCCTGGTCGTCTACGCCTGCTTCTGGCTGATCTACATCCAGGTGCTCTACGGAGTCGCCGACGTGGACCCGGTCGCCGAACAGACCGCGCGCTCCTACGGTCTGGGGCGCCTGGCCCGCATCCGCCACGTCGTGTGGCCCACCACCCTGCCCTACCTCATGACCGGCCTCCGCCTGGCCGCGGCCGTCGGGCTCATCCTGTCCATCACCGCCCAGCTGATCATCGGCTCCCCCGGCATCGGGGACCAGATCACCAACGCCCAACAGGGCGGCGCCGTCGCCCTCGTCTACGCCTGGATCGTCGCCACCGGCCTCCTCGGCGTGGTCATCAACACCGGTGTGCGCGCCCTGGAACGCCGCGTCCTGCGCTGGCACACGTCCGTCCGCGGGGAGGCCGCAGCATGAGTCAGCCCGTACCCGCGCCCGCCCGCCGCAGGCCCGCGACCCCCGGCTACGCACTGCGCCTGCTGCACGTGCTCGCGCTGCCCACCGTCATCGTCGGCGTGTACTGGGCCGTCACCGCCCAGCCCGGCGCGAGCTTCTACACGCCCACCCCCGCCGCCATCGCCTCGGCCTTCGCCGAACTGTGGTTCTCCGAACGCTTCTTCGTGGACGTGCTGCCCAGCCTGGGCCGACTCCTCGTCGGGTTCGCGCTCGCCGCCGTGATCGGCGTCGGGCTGGGAATCGTCCTCGGCCTCGACGCGCGCGTGCGCGCCACCGTCGAACCCGCCCTGGAGTTCCTGCGCGCCATCCCGCCGCCCGTGCTCGTCCCGCTCATGATCATGCTCGCCGGTATCGACGACTCCATGAAGATCATGGTCATCGTCTTCGGCTGCGTGTGGCCGGTCCTGCTCAACACCGTGGAGGGCGTGCGCGCCGTGGACCCCGTGCTCGCCGACACCGCGCGCTGCTACGGCCTCTCCGGCCCGACCCGGCTGCGGGTCCTGGTGCTGCGCTCGGCGAGCCCGCAGATCATGGCGGGACTGCGCCTGGCCCTCGCCCTGGCCATCATCCTCATGGTGATCAGCGAGATGTTCGCCAGTTCCAGCGGCCTGGGCTTCGCCATCGTGCAGTTCCAGCGCACCTTCGCCATCCCCGAGATGTGGGCCGGGATGGTCCTGCTCGGCGTCATCGGATTCCTGCTCTCGTCCGTGTTCGAGTTCGTCGAAGGGCGCGTCCTGGGCTGGTACCGCGGCCTGCGCGCGGCCAACCGGGGGGAGTGAGCCACCATGCACCACCGCGACCACCAGGGAGAACGCCCCGCCATGCTGAAGGTCACCGGCCTACAGAAGATCTACAACGGGGGAGCGTCGGCCGTGGAGGCCGTCCGCGACCTCACCTTCGAACTCGCCGAGGGGGAACTGGTCTGCCTCGTGGGCCCCTCCGGCTGCGGCAAGACCACACTCCTCAAGTGCATCGCCGGGCTCATGGCCCCCACCAGCGGCACCGTGGAGCTGGCCGACCAGCCCGTGCTGGCCCCGCCGCCCGGCATGGCCGTCGTCTTCCAGGAGTACGGCCGCAGCCTGTTCGCGTGGATGAGCGTGCGCGACAACGTCGAACTCCCGCTCAAGGAGAAGAAACTGCCCAAGGCGCGGCGCACCGCGCTCGTCGAGGAGTCCCTGGAGGCGGTCGGCCTCACCGCCTTCGCCGACTCCTACCCCTGGCAGCTCTCCGGCGGCATGCAGCAGCGCGTGGCCATCGCCCGCGCCATCGCCTACGAACCCCAGGTGCTGCTCATGGACGAACCCTTCGCGGCCGTGGACGCCCAGACCCGCGCCGACCTGGAGGACCTGGTCCGCCAGATCTGGCAGCGCCTGGGCGTCACCGTCCTGTTCGTCACCCACGACATCGACGAGGCCGTCTACCTCGGCGAACGCGTCCTGGTGCTGTCCAACTCACCCACCGTGGTCCAGGACGACATCACCGTGGACCTGCCCGTGGAACGCGACCAGCTCACCACCCGCCAGGACGAACGCTTCACCGACCTGCGCGCCCGCGTCTACGCCCAGATCCAGCACGCCAAACGCGGCACCGCCCCGACCACCGACCGTCACCCGTAGGGAGCCCACCATGAGCCTGCTCACCGCCGAGGAGTACACCTCCGCCGTCTTCACCGGGGCGTGGACCCCGGCCCGGGGCGGAGACGCCGAGGTCGTCTCGCCCTCCAGCGGCACCGTCCTCGGCCGCACCGGCATCGCCGACGCCGAGGACGTGCGGGAGGCCGCCGCGCGCGCGGCCGCGGCCCAGCGCGCCTGGGCCGCCACCTCCTACGAGCGGCGGGCCGCCGTGCTGCGCCGTGCCGGGGACCTCCTGGAGGCCCACGAGGAGGAGATCATCGGCTGGCTGCGCCGCGAGGGCGGCGCGGCCGCCGGGATGGCAGGGTTCCAGGTGCACGTCGCCTCCGGGGAGTGCTTCGAGGCGGCCGCACTGGCCTCCCAGCCCCACGGGGAGATCCTGCGCACCGGCAAGCCCCGCCTCAGCTTCTCCCGACAGGTCCCGGCGGGCGTGGTCGGCGTCATCGCCCCCTTCAACGTCCCCCTCATCCTGGGCATCCGCTCGGTCGCCCCCGCACTGGCGCTGGGCAACGCCGTCATCCTCAAGCCCGACCCCCGCACCGCCGTGTGCGGTGGAGCCGTCCTGGCCGAGGTCTTCCGCCAGGCGGGCGTCCCCGAGGGCGTGTTCCAGGTGTTGCCCGGCGGCGTCGAGGCGGGCGAGGCGCTGGTGGCCGACCCGCACGTGCGCGTCATCTCCTTCACCGGCTCCACCCCCGCCGGACGGCGGGTGGGGGAGGCCGCCGCCCGCCACCTCAAGCGCGCCCACCTGGAGCTGGGCGGCAACTCGCCGCTGGTCGTCCTGGAGGACGCCGACGTGGAGCACGCCGCCTCCATCGGCGCCTGGGGCTCCTTCCTGCACCAGGGCCAGATCTGCATGACCACCGGCCGCCACCTGGTGCACGAGTCGATCGCCGACGCCTACGTGGAGCGCCTCGCCGCCAAGGCGGACGCCCTGGCGGTGGGCAGCACGGAGGAGGACGGCGCCGCCCTGGGGCCGATCATCGACGCCGCCCAGCGCGACAAGATCCACCACCTGGTCACCAGCAGCGTCGAGGCCGGAGCCAGGCTGCGGGCGGGCGGCACCTACGAGGACCTGTTCTACCGTCCCACCGTCCTGGACCGGGTACGCCCGGACACCCCCGCCTACGCCGACGAGGTGTTCGGCCCGGTCGCCCCGGTGGTGCGCTTCTCCACCGTCGACGAACTGGTGGACCTGGCCAACTCCACCGAGTACGGGCTGTCCCTGGGAGTGGTCACCACCAACCCGATGCGCGGCATGGAGATCGCCGACCGCATCCCCAGCGGGATCGTGCACATCAACGACCAGACCGTGGACGACGAGGCCGTGGCGCCCTTCGGCGGGGTCGGGTCCTCCGGGACCGGCTCGCGCTTCGGCGGCACCCGCGCCAACCTGGAGGCCTTCACCGAGACCCAGTGGATCACCATGCAGGCCGACCCCGCCCGCTACCCCTTCTAGGAGGAGATCCCGCCGTCGCTGCGCAGGAGCTGGCCGTTCACCCAGCCGCCCTGCGCCGAACACAGGAAGTCGACCAGGTGCGCGGTGTCGCCCGGGGTGCCCAGCCTCCCCAGCGGCGTGTGCGCGGCGCACTCCTCGCGCACCTGGTCGGGCATCCATCCGGTGTCCACCGGACCCGGGTTGACGACGTTCGCGGTCACGCCCCTGTCGGCGAGCTCGCGCGCGGAGGCCAGCACGATCCGGTCCAGGGCGCCCTTGCTCGCCCCATAGGGCAGGTTGCCCACCACGTGGTCGCTGGTCAGGGCGATGATCCGACCGCTTCCGTGCTCACCCCGGAAGCGCCGCCCGAACTCGCGGACCAGCAGCCAGGAGGCACGGGCGTTCACGGCGAAGTGGCGGTCGAAGCTCTCCACGGTGGTGTCCAGCAGCCCCGAGTCCACCGACTCGCAGTGGCACATGACCAGGGCCCGTACCGGTCCCAGCCTTCGTTCGACCTCGTCGAGGACCCGCGCGGGCGCCTCGGGGTCGGCCAGGTCGGCCTCGATCGCGACCGTGGCGGCGCCGCGAGCCGTCAGTTCGGCGCCCACCGCGTCCGCGGCACCGTCCTCCACGCCCCAGGGCATCCGGTCGTCGTAGGGCGTCCACTGGGTGCGGGCCACGTCCCAGCCCGAGCCGGCCAGGCGCCGTGCGACGGCCGCCCCGATCCCCACGGTACGGCCCACCCCCGTCACCAGCGCGACCGGACGGTTCGGCGAGGTGTCGCGGTGTGCGTTCATGGCGCCCATACTGGTGCCGCCACGCCCTCCCCACAACGGGTTTTCCCCACCGGGGGACCCGCTTCGGCCCGGGGCGGCCAAGACCCGGCCCGGACCCGCCCACGGCATGATCCGAGGACGCCGAGCCCTCACCCCGTGAGGTCCGGGATTACCCTCGGCCCCACCCGGCGCACGTAGTCACGGAACAACGCCACCGCCGGGGGCACGTAACCGCCTCCCGACCCCTCCTCCGGCCAGACCACGCCCACCGGCCGCTCGGCGGCGCCGTCGCTGATCGCCAGTTCCACCGTTCCGCCCAGGGCGCCCCTGGGGCGGGCGGGGAGCACGGACACCCCCAGCCCCGCCGCCACCAGCCCCCGCGCCGTCGCGATGTCGTCGGCCTCGAAGGCCACCCGGGGTGTGAACCCCGCCCGGTCGCCGAGACGGTCCGTCAGGTGTCGCACCCCCCGCCCCGGCTTGAGCAGGATGAACTCGTCGCGCACCTCGGCCAGCGACACCGGCCCCGCGCCCGCCAGACCGTGGCTCTCCGGCACCACCAACCGCAACGACTGGGTGTGCAGCACCGCGGAGACCAGCCCCGGCCCCGAGGGGAGCGGCGAGGTCAGCGCCAGATCCGCCCCGCCCGAGGCCACCCGGCGCAGCGACTCCGCCCACGCCTCCTGGGTGAGGGCGAACCGCACCCCCGGGTGCTCGGCCCGAAACCCCCGCAGCAGCACCGGCACCACCTCCACCCCCAACGTGGGCAGGAAGGTCAGCGCCACCCGGCCCTCCTCCGCGCCCGTGAGTTCGGCCACCCCCTGGCGCAGGTCGTCCAGCGCGCGCTCCACGTGGGGCAGCAGCAGCCGACCGGCCCGGGTCAGCCGCACACCCCGCCCGGTGCGCTCCACCAACGCCATCCCCAGCTCCTCCTGCAAGCGGGCCAAAGCCCTGCTCAGCGTGGGTTGGGGCATGTTCAACGCCTCGGCCGCCTGGGTGACGTGCTCGGTCCGGGCGACGGCCTGGATCATCCGCAGCCGGGGCGCCAACGACCGGGTCAACGTCTCCACATCCGGGTCATTCATACGTATCAGTATGCAACAACGTGAAATCATGCATTGGACGTATGAAAGCGGGCTTCCTAGCGTTGAGCCATGACCGTGACCAGTAGTTCCCCCACCCATCTGGACCCGCGCCCCCGCGCGGGCACGGCCGCCTACCGGCGCACGGTCATCGCCCTGGTGGCGGCAGCCGTGGCCACCTTCGCCCAACTGTGGTCCGTCCAGCCGATCCTGCCCGCCATCGCCACCGGATTCGGCACCTCCGCAGGCCAGGCGGCCCTGGCCGTCTCCCTGTCCACCGGCGGCCTGGCCGGGTTCACCCTGGTCTGGAGCGGTGTCTCCGACCGCGTCGGCCGCGCCCGCGTCATCGCGCTGTCCCTGCTGCTGGCCACGCTCCTGGGCGCCGCCGTCCCCTTCTCCACCGACCTGTGGGCCCTCCTGCTCCTGCGCACCCTCCAGGGCGCCGCCCTCGGCGGGGTCTCCGCCGCCGCCGTGGCCTACCTCGCCGAGGAGATCCACCCCCGCGACGCCGCCAAGGCCACCGGCCTCTACATCGCCGGCAACCCGCTCGGCGGCATGGGCGGACGCCTCCTCGCCGGATTCGCCGCCGAACACGGCGGATGGCAGTGGGGGGTCGCAGCCAACACCCTCCTCGGGTTGGCCGCCCTCCTGGTGTTCGTCCTGGTCCTGCCCCGCCAGAAGCCCACCGGGCGCACGCGTCCCGCGGGGCGGGGCGAGCGTCCCCGCGGGCGGCTCAGAGCCGCCCTGACCACTCGAGGGCTCCTGCCCATGTACGCCCAGGCCCTCCTGCTCATGGGCGCGTTCATGGCCGTCTACAACGTCCTCGGCTTCCGCCTCACCGACCCGCCCTTCGGCCTCTCCCAGGCGGTCGCCTCCCTGCTGTTCCTCTCCTACACGGCGGGCATGGTCGGATCGGCGCTGGCGGGGTCGGCCACCCAGCGCTGGGGGCGGTACGGGGTCCTCACCACCGCCACACTGCTCCTCCTCGTCGGCCTGGGCGGGCTGTTCACCACCTCGGTCCTGCTCCTGCTGGTGGCGCTGCTCCTGCTGACCTTCGCGTTCTTCTGCGCCCACGCCACGGCCTCCGCCTGGGTGGGCTCGCACGCGGTCGGCGGCCGGGCCCAGGCCGCCGCCGTCTACACCCTCGCCTACTACCTGGGAGCCAGCCTCTTCGGCTGGCTCGGCGGCGTCGTCTACGACGCGGTCGGGTGGAACGGCACCGTGGCCCTGGCCCTCACCCTGACCGTGCTCGCGGGGCTGATCGCCCTGCGCCTGCGCCGCCTGCCCGCCCCCGCCTGAGCCGCGCTCCCGACCAGGTCAGGCCACCCGACCCGGGGACTCACCCCAACGGCCGCACCGTGAGGCACTGCTCGGCCGTCCCGACCTCGCCCAGCCGGTCGTGCAGCACCGTGCTGGTCAGCCCCAGGCCCGTGGGCCCGAACACCACCCGGGTGTCCAGGCCCACCCACGGGCCCCGCGGACGCCGGTGCAGGTGCACCGTGAGATCCACGTTCGGGAACATCCACTCGGTGGGGGACTGGCGCACGGCGACGCCGTTGGCCGTGTCCACCAGGGCGAGGTAGGACGCCACCGGTCCCGCCCGCTCGCCCTCGACCAGCGCCACGTCCGTGGTCAGCCAGGCGGTGCCCCGGCCCCGTTCGGGTGCTCCGACCGGTCGTACGTCCAGCGAGGCGATGTAGCCGCCCGGCCACAGGTCACCCATCGTCCGGGTCGCGAGCCCCTCCGGCGAGGGGAGCGGTTCGGTGGCGCCCCCCGCCACCGCCCGGGTGTCCCCGGGCATCAGCAGCCAGGCCCGCGCCCGCACCAGTGCGCGCTCCCCGGCGTACACACGGGCCTCCACGAGCTCGATGGTGCGCCCGGGCCGCAGGACCTCCACCTCGGTGCGGCACTCCGTCATGGGAAGCCGGCCCAGGATGTCGAAGGAGATCCGCCACAGCAGCAGGCCCCTCTCCTCGGAGTGGGCCTCGATGACGTGGGTCACCAGACCGCCCAGGGGGCTGAAGTGCTGTTCGGCGGTGTTCCAGGCGCCGCTGACGTGTTCGGTGGGCAGGTAGCGGTCGGTGCCCGCCCGAACGAAGTACGCGTTCTGTCCCAAGGTGATCTCCTGTACGACGGGTGCCTGACCCGGGCATCATGCCCCACCCGCCCGCACCTGCCCTCCACCGAGGTCCTCCGGAGAGGGGTCCGTGCTCCTCGTCGCCAGGTGCCGCCAGACGCACAGGGCCACGGGCAGGGCCATCACCGCGGCGACCGTCCACAGGTGACCCGCAAGGACCCCGAACTCCGGAAACAGGTGCGGCGGGATGTCCAGGGGCGCGTCAGGGCCGCGGAACTCCCGCATGCGTCCTTCCAACGTGGCGGGTGTGCCGTAGCCGACGAACACCGTGGTCGCGAGGGCCACCAGCCCCCACCCGGCGGCCCACGCGAAGCTGCGCACCCCCGCCGACCAGGCCGCGGCGAACAGCGCGAACAGGACGAAGAAGGAGAGGCCGGTCCCCGGAGTGGCGTAGCCCCAGCCCTGGGGGGTGTGCGTCGCGGCCTCGATCAGTCTGCCGATGCTCACGTTCTCGACCCCGGCCTCCCCCTGGCTCCGGAAATCGAATCTCATGATCGGAACCAGGACGGCCGCGGCCGCCGCGGCGACGCAACCGACAACGCACAGACAGCGCTCCCACACCGTGCTCACGTGTGCTCCCTTCGGTCGACGGGCTCCTGGGCGGAGCGATGACGGACCTCCAACGGGGATTGTTCCAGGTGGGCGGTCGTCCTAGGAGGTAAACGGCCCGTTGGGTGGGACGCCCCGCCGGGAGGAGTGAGCCGAGGGGGCGCGGCCGGCCCCGACGGGTGTGAACTTGGCCAAGCGCCTGCGGGCCGTGAAGCCGAGTGGCTACTGTGGCCCCACCTGTTTCCCCGCGATCACGAGGTAGCCGATGAACCACGAGTCGTTGTTCGGACTTCCCGAGCTCACCCCCGTGCCGGTGGTGATGAGTCTGGACGACCAGTGGTACCAGCGGATGTGGAACGGCCAGAAGTCGCACGAGTACCGGCGCCGCTACGTCACCGGCGCCCCCACCCAGTGGTTCGTCTACCTCGCCGCCCCCGAGAGCCGCCTGTGCGCGGTGATCGACCTGGGCCGGGCGGTCGAGGGCTCGCCGCAGGAGATCGCGCGGCTCGCGGAGCGGGAGCACCCGGGCGACGGGGCGCCCGTGCTCGACTACCTGGCCAAGGGCAGGAACCGCACCGGGTACGCGATGCCGATCCTGCGCATCCGGGAGTTCGCCGGGTTCACCGCCTCCGAGCTGGACCCGGATGCTCGACGGCGGGTTCCGCCCGCCGGAGGGCCACGTCCCGGTCGACCGGGGGTCCGGCTGGCGTACGGTGTGCGACCGGCTGGTCTCGGGCCCGGTGCTGCGCGAGACGATGGTCATCGCGGCCTACTGACGCGGGGCGCGTCGAACGCCCGAAAGGGGGTAGGTCGCGCCGCGAACCGAGGAGGAGCCATGCCGACGTGCGACCACCAGTGGGTCCCGGGGCCCAACAGCGGGACCGAGCAGTGCTCGAACTGCGGGGCCATCCGGTCCCGGAACTACTGAGCGCCGACCTCGCGCACCGCCGTTCGGCCGCAGTCCGCGCAGTCGGCGCGGCACGCGGTGGCGAAGTTGTTCATGCTCATGGACTTGCAGCGCGCGCACACCAGGCGCTGCCCACCCGGCGGGTCGTGGCGCCACTCGTGATGGCCGCGGCGGCAGATCCCTGAGGGGAGGATGCGGGTGGGGTCGCTCGTGCTCATGGGGACACCGTAACCGTGGACCACGGGGCCGGGGAAGGGTGGCCGAGGAACGTCACGGTTTGCGCGACATCCGTGTGTTGGGCGGGAGTGCCCCACCGTCGGCGGACCGTCCGGGGCCGGTACGCCGGGGTCCCTCCGGGATCGCGCGCCCTTTCTTTGCGCCGCCTTGGGCGGCGGGTCCTTCTTCGCCGGGGAGGTAGGGGAGACAGCGGTCGGCAGATAGTTTAAGATTCAACTTGTTCGGCCGGACGAGGAAGGGTGAAGGACATGGACGTGCGTCCCTCGGGTATCCACCACGTGACCGCGATCGCGAGCGATCCCCAGGCCAACGCCGACTTCTACCTGAACGCGCTGGGTATGCGCATGGTGAAGCGGACGGTCAACTTCGACGCCCCGCAGACCTACCACTTCTACTACGGCGACCGCGCGGGCAACCCCGGCACCATCATGACCTTCTTCCCCTGGCCCGACGCGCCCCGGGGCACGATCGGAGCGGGGCAGGCCACCACCACGACCTTCTCCGTCCCCGAGGGTTCCCTGGGCTGGTGGGCCGAGCACCTGGCCGCTCTGGACGTGCCCGCCTCCCGCCCCGCCGAACGCGGCGAGGAGGACGTGCTGACCCTGCGCGACCCCGACGGGCTGGTGATCGAGCTGGCCGCCAGCGCCGACCACCACGACACCGACCCCTGGGACGGGGGAGCGGTTCCCGTCGAACACGCGATCCGGGGCATCCGCGCCGTGACCCTCACCGAGCACGACGCGGACGCCACCGCCCTGATGCTCGGTGACCAGCTCGGCTTCCACCTGCACAGCGAGGACGGGAACCGGATGCGGTTCCGGACCAACGACACCGGTGACGGGGTTGGCACCATCGTCGACGTGCTGGCCGATCCCCGCGCGGAGCGCGGCGTGGTCGCCGCCGGAACGGTGCACCACGTGGCCTACCGGGCCCCGGACACTCCCGTGCAGGAGGCCTGGCGCCAGCGGTTGGAGGACGACGGCGTGGGGGTGACCGAGATCCGCGACCGTACGTACTTCACCTCGATCTACTTCCGTGAACCCGGCGGGGTCCTTCTTGAGATCGCCACCGACGGCCCGGGGTTCGACTACGACGAACCGCTGTTGGAGCTGGGCCGTTCGCTGCGGTTGCCGCCCTGGTTGGAACCCGACCACGAGCGGATCGCCGCCCGCCTGCCGCGCGTGGAGGTCGACCGGTGACCCCGCCCGCGACCTCGGTGGAGGACTTCGTCCACGTCTTCGAGCCGGCCACCGTCCCGGACACCCCGGCGCTTCTCCTGCTGCACGGGACGGGCGCGGACGAGCGCGACCTGCTGCCCCTGGGCCGTGCCCTGGCTCCGGGGTCGGCACTGTTGTCCCCGCGCGGCAAGGTCGACGAGAACGGCATGAACCGCTGGTTCCGGAGGCTGCGCGAGGGGGTCTTCGACGTCGAGGACCTCATCGAGCGCACCGCGGAGCTGGCCGGGTTCGTCGAGGCCGCCACCGCCGCCTACGACCTCGACCCGGAGCGGATCGTCGTGAGCGGCTTCTCGAACGGGGCCAACACGGGCGCGGGCCTGTTGCTGCTCAATCCCGGACTGTTCGTGGGCGCGGCCCTGTTCGCGGGCGGAGCCCCGCTCCAGGGGCGCGAGCCCGCTCCGGTGGACCTCTCGGGCACGCGGGTGTTCCTGGGCAACGGCGCGGCCGACCCGATCACCCCCGTCGGCCAGGCGCGCCTGCTCGCCTCCCAGCTGGGGGAGCGGGGCGCTGACGTCGTGGTCCACGAGCACCCGGGAGGACACCAGTTGACCCCCGAGGTGCTGGCCGGTGCCCAGGACTGGTTCTCCCGCGCGGAGTTCTGAGCCGGACCCCGGACGCGGGGGTCCGTC
The DNA here is from genome assembly GCF_042869555.1 of Nocardiopsis sp. NPDC006938. Classification (NCBI taxonomy): domain Bacteria; kingdom Bacillati; phylum Actinomycetota; class Actinomycetes; order Streptosporangiales; family Nocardiopsidaceae; genus Nocardiopsis; species Nocardiopsis sp. NPDC006938. Next base: position 60,890 of record NZ_JBIAGA010000015.1, read on the forward strand.
CCTCGGGCCCTCGTCGAGAGGCGGTGACTCCCCCTGGCCCCGGGTGTCACCGCCTCTCTTGGCCCGGCAGTGAATCTACGTCGTAAAGGCGTCCCGTTGCCTCCTTCGCCATGACCCACACCCTCACCCACCTCGCCCGATGTAAGGGGATCACTGCCCCGGTCCCGTGACGAAGCGGTACACAACGGTCGCTACATTGGCTCGCGCCCCGTTCACCGTCACGGAAAGACACCCCATGATCCCCTCGCACACCACACGGCTCCGGTGATGGACCCCGAGGTCCTCGCGCTGCTGCTGCTCGCCGCCGTCGCCGCGGGCTGGATCGACGCCGTCGTCGGGGGAGGGGGCCTGCTCCTCCTTCCCGCCCTGATGGTCGCGGCCCCCACCACACCCCTGGCCACGCTCCTGGGCACCAACAAGCTCGGCGCCGTGTTCGGTACCACCTCGGCCGCCATCGCCTACGCCCGCAAGGTGCGCATCGACCGCCGCGTCGTGGTCCCCACCGCCGGGCTCGCGCTCCTCGGCTCCGGGCTGGGCGCCGCCCTGGCCACCGCCCTCACCGCCGACGTGCTCAAACCGGTGATCATGGTGGTCCTGGCCGGGGTCGCCCTCATGGTGGTGTTCCGTCCCGCGATGGGAACCTCTGCCGACCCCGCGCTGCGCACCCGCAACCGAGTCCTGGCGGTCCTGGCGCTGGCCGGGCTCGGCGTGAGCTTCTACGACGGCGTCATCGGCCCCGGCACGGGCGTGTTCCTGATCATCGCCTTCACCGCCGTGCTCGGCATGGACTTCCTCCAGGCCTCGGCCTCGGCGAAGATCGTCAACGTGTGCACGAACATCGGCGCCCTGGTGGTCTTCGCCCTCGGCGGGCACGTGGACTGGCTCCTCGGGCTCGGACTGGCCGTGTGCACCATCCTGGGGGCCCAGGTCGGCGCGCGCATGGCCCTCCGACGCGGGGCGGGGTTCGTCCGCGCGGTGCTGCTGGTCGTGGTGCTGGCACTGCTCGCCCGCATGGGCTGGGACGTCTTCGCCTGAGACCGGTCCGCTCGGGTCCGCCCCCGAGCCCTCACACGGCCGGTTCCGCCTCCCCGGTGAGCGCGGCGGTGACGTCCCCGATGATCCGGTGGGCGCCGTGGTGGTTGGCCGATCCCCAGAAGTCGTGGTCCACCCGGTAGATCCGCCCGTCGGCGACCGCGTCCAGGGAACCCCAGAGCCCGTCGGAGAAGGTCTCCGGTGCGTCCGGGTACCCGGACCCGGCCATGACGAACACGACGTCCCCGTCGGCCTGGTCCAGGTTCTCGTAACCGCGCGGGACGAAGTCGGTACCGCCCTCGCCCGCGAGCTGCCCCTCGGGCCGCGCGAACCCGAGGTCGGCCACGACCTGCCCAGGGAACGACTCCGGGGTCTCCAAACGGATCTCGGTCCCGCTCTGCAACCGCACCAGGGACAGCTCGGTCCCGGCCGGGTCCACCCCGGCCCCGGCGAGGTCGGCGCGGGCGTCCTCGACGGCGGCGTCGTAGGCGGCCACGGCCTCGCGTGCCCGGTCCTCGGCGTCCAGGACCCGCGCGACCTCCTCCAGGTGACCGCGCCAGGACCCGGTACCCTCCCACTCCAGCAGTACCGTGGGGGCGATCGCCTCCAAGGTGTCCAGCAGTTCGGCCTGGCCTCCGTTGGGCGTGCTCACCCCGATGATGAGGTCGGGAGCCGCGGTGGCCAGCTCCTCGACGTTGACGTCGTCCTCGACGGGCGAGCTGGTGACCAGGGTGAGACCGGCGCCGTCCACGCCCTCGGGCAGGAAGGGAGCCAGCCCGTGGTCGGGATCGCCGGGGGAGCCCATGGTCGCGACCGGCGTGTGTCCCAGCTGGGTCAGCGCGGCCAGTGTGGGACGCCACAGGACGGCGATCCGCTCCGGGGAAGCGGGGATCTCCACGGCCCCGTTGGCCCCCTCGACCACCCGGGTGGGGCCTCCCGCGCCCGGGTCGGAGCCCGTGCCCTCGGGGGAGCAGGACGTCAGCGCCAGGGCCCCGGCCAGGGCGAACACGCCCAGGGAGCGTGGCAATCGGGTGAGATCGAACATCTGGGGGACCCTTCCGTGCGAACAGGATGTAGGTAAGGCTAACCTGTCCGGGTGGGTTTCGGCTGATTCGGGTCGGCCCCGCGACGCTCCGCCGGTCCCGTCACGGGCGAGCCCCACCACAACACACCCATCAACCGCCCAGCCAGACGAACGGGGGACCCGTGGCCCTGCGCGCGCCCGCGCCAACACGCCCCACCCTCACCAGACGCATCGTGCGCCCCATCGGCCTCATCATCGCCATGGGCGTCCTCGCCGTGTGCGCACTCCTGAGCATCACCGTCGGTGCCAAACCCATCCCCGCCACTGACGTGTGGGCCGCCCTGACCGCCTACGACGGCTCCTACGACCACGACGTCATCCGCACCCTGCGCGTCCCCCGCACCGTCATCGGGATCTTCGTCGGTGCCGCCCTCGGCCTGGCCGGAGCCCTCATGCAGGCCCTCACCCGCAACCCCCTCGCCGAACCCGGCATCCTCGGCGTCAACTCCGGGGCCGCGGCGGCCGTGGTCGTGGCCGTCTTCGTCTTCGGCGCCAGCGGCTCCGCCCTGGTCTGGCCCGCCTTCCTCGGCGCCGCCGTCGCCGCCGTCGCCGTCTACGCCCTGGGCTCACGCGGCCGCTCCAGCGCCACCCCCGTACGACTGGCCCTGGCCGGAACCGCCCTGGCCGCCGTCCTCCAAGGGCTCATCTACGGTGTCATCGTCCTCAACGACTTCGTCTTCGACCGCATCCGGTTCTGGCAGGTCGGCTCCCTCACCGGACGGGACCTGGACCTCTTCCTCCAGATCGCGCCCTTCCTCGTCGCGGGAATCCTCGTCACCCTGGCCCTGGGACCCTCCCTCAACGCCATGGCGCTCGGCGACGACCTGGCCGCCACCCTGGGCGCCCGCATCCCCCTCATCCGCGCCGGGACCGCCGTGGGGGTCATCCTGCTGTGCGGCGCCGCCACCGCCGCCGCCGGACCCATCTGGTTCGTGGGCCTGATCATCCCGCACGCCGCGCGGGTGGTCACCGGCCCCGACCAACGCTGGCTCCTGCCCTACGCGGCCGTCCTCGGAGCGATCCTGCTCACCGCCGCCGACACCGTGGGCCGCGTCATCCTCCCCGGCTCCGAACTGGAGGTCGGCATCATCACCGCACTCGTCGGGGCGCCCCTGTTCATCGCCCTGGTCCGCAGCAGAAGGATGGCCCAGCTGTGAGCGACACCCTCACACCCCCGCCGCCCGCCGACGCGCCCGCGCGCCTGACCCCGCGCGGCGCGCGCGCCTGGCGGACCCCGGGCGGCCGGGTCTCCCTGCTGGTACGCCCGCGCACCCTCCTGGTCGGCCTGGCCCTGGTCGCCGTCACCCTGGCGGCCCTCGTGGTGTCCGTCGCGGTCGGCGACTACGAGATCCCGCTCCCGGCCGTGCCGGGCGCCCTGTTCGGGTACGGCGAACGCCTCGACGTGTTCTTCGTCCAGGGAGTGCGGCTTCCCCGGGCCCTGACCGCCATCGGCGTGGGTGCCGCGCTCGGGATCGCCGGAGCCGTCTTCCAGAGCCTGTCCCGCAACGCCCTGGGCAGTCCCGACATCATCGGGTTCACCTCCGGCGCGGCCACCGGCGCCGTCGCCGCCATCCTCCTGCTGGGCGCCGGCCGCCTCGTGGTCTCCCTCGGCGCCATCACGGGCGGTCTGGTCACCGCGGCGGTGGTGTACCTGCTGGCCATGAAGAACGGGGTCCAGGGATACCGGCTGGTCCTGGTCGGGATCGGTGTGAGCGCCATGCTCTCCTCGGTCCGCGACTACCTCATGACCCGCGCCGACCTCACCGACGCCCTGGGCGCGCAGATCTGGATGATCGGCAGCCTCAACGGGCGGGGGTGGTCCGAGACGGCCGCCGTGTGGATCGGCCTGGCCGTGCTTGCCCCCGTCATCCTCGCCGTCGGTCAGCGCCTGCGCTTCCTCGAACTGGGTGAGGACACCGCACGCGGACTGGGCGTGGACGCCCGGTCCACGCAGATCATCGCCCTGGCCGCGGCCAGCGCCCTGACCGGGGCCGCCATCGCCGTGGCGGGCCCGATCGGGTTCGTGGCCCTGGCCGCGCCCCAGCTGGCCCGGCGCCTGGCCCGTACCGGAGGCACCACCCTGGTCGGCTCGGCGCTTATGGGCGCCGCCCTGCTGTCGGTGGCCGACCTGGTCGCCCTACGCCTGATGGCCCCCACACAACTGCCGGTGGGGGTCGTCACCGCCGTCATCGGCGGCACCTACCTCATCTGGCTCCTCTACACGGAGTGGCGCGGAGGCCGGGCCTGACCCGCCCGCGCACCGTGTCGCGAACCGAGCAGCCACCGCAGAGCCCCACCCGAAAGAGAACGATGACCGACGACGCCAGCACCCGCCTCTCGGGACGGGACCTCACCCTGTCCTACGACCAGCGCGTCATCTCCCGCGACCTGGCCGTGCGCATCCCCGACCACTCCTTCACGGTCATCGTGGGACCCAACGCGTGCGGCAAGTCCACTCTGCTGCGCGCCCTGTCGCGCACGCTCAGGCCCGCCCAGGGCAACGTGCTCCTGGACGGGCAGGTGATCGGCTCCTATCCCGCCAAGGAGGTGGCGCGCCGCCTGGGCCTGCTTCCGCAGTCCTCGATCGCCCCGGACGGGATCGGCGTGGCCGACCTGGTGGCCCGGGGCCGGTTCCCGCACCAGAGCTTCCTGCGGCAGTGGTCGGCCCAGGACGAGGCGGTGGTCACCGAGGCGATGGCAGCCACCGGGGTGGAGGCGCTCGCCGACCGGTCGGTGGACGAGCTCTCCGGCGGTCAGCGCCAACGGGTGTGGCTGGCCATGGTCCTGGCCCAGCAGACACCGCTGCTCCTGCTCGACGAGCCGACCACGTACCTGGACATCGCCCACCAGATGGACATGCTCGACCTGTGCGCCGACCTGCACGCGGAGCGGGGGCACACCCTGGTGGCGGTCCTGCACGACCTCAACCACGCCTGCCGCTACGCCACCCACCTGATCGTCATGAAGGACGGCGCCATCGTCGCCGAGGGCGACCCCGCCACGGTGGTCACCGCCGACCTGGTGGAGAAGGTGTTCGGGCTGCCGGTACGGATCATCCCGGACCCCGAGACGCACACTCCGATGATCGTTCCGGTCGACCGCAGGGGCCGGGCCCGCGAACAGGGATGAGCGGGGCCCCGGCCCGGCCGGTCGGCTGTGCGGGCCGGGGCGGGGCGTTCCCGTTCAGCGCTCCAGCAGCCCGCGCAGCTCCGCCACCACCCCGGCCGGGTCCTGCTCGGCCATGAAGTGCCCGCTGTCCACGGTGGCGTGCCGCAGGTCGCTCGCCCAGGCCCCCCACAGCGCGGCGGCGTCGTACCCCAGGGCCGCCCCCCAGTCCTGCTGGAGCACCGTCACGGGCATCTCCAGACGGCGCCCGGCGGCCCGGTCGGCCTCGTCGTGTTCGAGGTCGACGCCGGCCGAGGCCCGGTAGTCGGCCACGATCGAGTCCACCGCCCCGGCGCTGGCCTCCAGGTAGGCCCGGCGCACCTCGGGCGGGATCGCCGAGGGGTCCGCCGACCAGGCGTCGAGGAAGGACCCGAAGAACTCCTCCGCGCACGCGGCGATCATCCGCTCGGGCAGCCCGGGCGGCTGGGCCATCAGGTACAGGTGGTAGCCGACCGCGCCCCGCACCCCGTGCAGGGCCTCCCACATGTCCGGGGTCGGCAGCACGTCCAGGCTGGCCAGGTGAGTGACGGCGTCGGGGTGGTCGAGTCCGGCGCGGATCGCCACCAGCGCCCCCCGGTCGTGGCCCGCCAGCGCGAACCGTTCGTGGCCCAGCACCCGGGCCAGCTCCACCACGTCCGCGCCCATGGTGCGTTTGGCGTACACCTCGGGGCCGGTCGCCCCGGGTTTGTCACTGGCCCCGTAGCCGCGCAGGTCGGGACAGATGACCGTGTGGTCGGCGGCGAGGTCGGCGGCCACGTGCCGCCACATCAGGTGGGTCTGCGGGAACCCGTGCAGGAGCACCAGGGCGGGCCCCGAACCCCCGACCGCCGCGTTGAGCGACACCCCGGGCGCCACCGGCACCCGCACGTACTCGAAACCCTCGATGACCGGAGCCATGTGTTCGCCTCTTCCTTGTTGGTTGACTCCAGACTCGCGGCCCCCGATGAGCAACGGATGAGCGCGCCCCGCGACGCCTGCGGGGCGCCCGCTCGGGTCCCGGGGGCGTGACGCCCGCGCGGGCCGGGGCGCGCGGCAGGACGAGTCGGCCCACCGGGGACCAGGAGGTACGTTGACCACGAAGAACGCGTCCGACAGGGGGGAGGGGGCCGCCGTTGCGGGTCCGTTTCGGAGTACTGGGGCCGGTCACCGCGTGGGACGGGGCCGGGACCGAGCTCGCCCTGCGCGGACCCCGCCACCGCGCCGTCCTGGCCCGCCTGATCGTCGCCCGTCGGCGGGTGGTCCCCGTCGACCTGCTCGTCGACGACCTGTGGGACGGCTCCCCGCCCGGCGGGGCCACCGGTGCCGTCCGCACCTTCGTCGCCGCGCTGCGCCGCACCCTGGAACCGGACCGGCCGCCGCGCGCCCCGGCGGCGCTGCTCACCACCCGTGGGCCCGGTTACGCCCTGGAGGCCGCCCCCGACACCGTCGACTCCTGGGAGTTCGAACGGGCCCTGCGCCGAGCGGCCGACCTGCCGCCCGAGCGGGCCCTGCCCGGCCTCCACAGCGCTCTGGCGCCCTGGCGCGGCCCCGCCTACGCCGACTTCCCGGAGGCGGCCTGGGCCCGTGCCGAGCGCGCCCGCCTGGCGGAACTGCGCCTGGGCGCACTGGAACAGCTGGCCCGCGCCCGGTTGGACCTGGGGCGGGCGGACCAGGCCATCCCCGACCTGGACGCCCACGTGACCGAGCACCCCTGGCGTGAGGAGGCCTGGCGGCTGCTGGCGCTGGCCCTGTACCGGACCGGACGCCAGGGGGACGCCCTGGCGGTGCTCAGGAGGGCCCGGGCCCTGTTCGTCGAGCAGTTGGGCGCGGACCCGGGGCCCGCGCTGCGCCAGCTCGAACACGACGTCCTGCGCCAGGCCGACCACCTGGACGCCGACGAGGTGCGTCGGACCGTGCTGCCCTGGGACGCCGACCCCCGCCCCTTCGGCGCGCGGCGGTGGGTCCGCCCCGTGGACCCCGACCACGCGGGGGAGCGCGGACCGCGCGGGGACGCCGCTCCCACAGACGAGGTGCGCCGCGACTCGGCCTCACCGGCTCCCGGCGACGAGCTGTGGAACCGCGCCGCCGACACCTACCGTCGCTCCGTCGCTCCCGGCGCGCGGCTGCGGCTCGCCTCCACCGTCGGCCTCCTGCGCGACCTCGCCGTCACCGGTCCCGAGGGTCTCCAGGCCTCCCGGGCGCAACGCCTGGCCGCGGTGGAGGCGGCCGAGGAGCTGGGCGACCCGGTCCTGACCGCCCGCGTGATCGGCGCCTACGACGTTCCCGCCAACTGGACCCGGGTGGATGACCCCGAGCGGTCGGCTCGGGTGGTGGCGGCGGCCGAGCGCACCCTGGCCGCGCTGCCCGTCTCCGGCCACGAGGGCGCCCGTGCCCGGCTGTCGGCCACGGTCGCGATGGAGTCGCGCGGCACCCGGGGGCCGCGCGGCCCCGAGGCCGCCGCCGAGGCCGAGCGGCTCGCACGCGGCCTCGGCGACCCCACCCTGCTGGCCTTCGCCCTCAACGCCCGCTACATGCAGACCTTCCAGCGCAGTGGGCTGGCGCCCGAACGCGACGCCCTCGGAGAGGAGCTCATCGCCCTGGCCTCCCGGCACGACCTGGCCACCTTCCGTATCCTGGGCCACCTGGTCCGGGTGCAGTCCAGGGCGGCGCTGGCGGACCTGGCGGGGGCCGACCACCACGCGGAGGCCGCGCGTCAGCTGGGGGAGCGGTTCGAGAGCCCGCTGACCTCGGTCTTCGTCGACGGCTACCGGGCCCTGCGGGCGGCCGCCGACGACCGCGTCCCCTTCGACACCGCCCGGGCCGCTCTGCGCGACGCGATCGGGCGCGCGGAGGGGTCGGGTATGCCCGGGCTCACGCGGGGGTTGGAGCCCTTGGCCCTGCTGTGTCTGCGACTGCGGCGCGGGTTGCCCGCGCCCACGGAACCCGCGGACCACGGTCCGCACGAGCCCTGGGCCCGGCCGCACGTGCTGCTCGCCCGGGGGCGGCCGGACGAGGCGGCCCGGGCGCTGGCACGCGTTCCGGAGCCGCCCCGCGACCTGCTCCTGGAGGCCCGGTGGGCGCTGGTGGCGCGTGCCGCCGTGGCCCTGGACGACCACGGCGCTGCGCGCCGGGCGCTGGTCGGGCTCGCACCGGCCGAGGCGGAGGACGCCGGGGCCCAGACGGGGTGGCTCACGCTGGGGCCGGTCGCCGCCCACCTGGAGGCACTCCGGCGCCTCCTGAACCCCCTGAACGGACATTCCAGGCAATAGAGGCTTCTTGGTTCCATCCCCGGGGGTGCAACTCCAAAACCCTCAACCAGGGCGTGGAAGGTTTCACTGGAACCCGACGGGCTTTCGGCCCGCACCCGTCCACCCCGGCTAGGCCCCCGACAACTCCAGACGCAACACCAACGACACCAACTCCACCACGACCTCCTTGACCGACTCACGATCACGGGCATCGCACAACAACACCGGAACCCCCTCCGCCACGTCCAACGCCACCCGCACGTCCTCCGCACGGTGCGTGCGCTGACCGTCGAAACAGTTCACCGCCACCACGAACGGCACCCCGCGCGACTCGAAGAAGTCGATCGCGTCGAAGGAGTCCGCCAACCGGCGCGTGTCCGCCAGCACCACCGCTCCCAACGCGCCCTGCGCCAGCTCCTCCCACATGAACGAGAACCGCCGCTGCCCCGGAGTACCGAACAGGTACACCACCGTCGACTCGTCCAGCGTGATCCGACCGAAGTCCAGCGCCACCGTCGTCGTGGTCTTGCCCTCCACACCGTCCAGATCGTCCACGCCCACGCTCTCGGAGGTCATCACCTCCTCCGTGTGCAACGACTCCACCTCACTCAACGCCGAGACCAGCGTCGTCTTGCCCGCCCCGAAACCACCCGCGACCACGATCTTCAACGTGTCCGGAACGGGACCACCCTGGGCCTCCGAGCCCTCCATCAACACCTCACAACTCCCGGATACGGTCCAGAACGGACCGCAACGTGCGCGCGTCAGGCCTCTGCCTCTCCCAGTCGGAGGTGTGTACCACCACCAGACCCTGATCCAACAGGTCGGCCAACAGCACCCGCAACACCCCCAACGCGAACCCCGACCGCGCGGCCACCTCCGCCACCGACACCGGGCGCGCGCACACCGCCAGGATCAGCTCCAACTCCGGGTCCACCTCCCACCGCTCCTGCGCAGACACCGCCACCACCTGCGAAGTCATCGAGAAGTCCGTCCGAGACGGACGCGTACGACCCCCCGTCAACGAGTACGGGCGAATCAGACTCGACTCCGCCGACCACCCCTCCTCCGCAGGCTCCGGCCTCATCCCCGCCCTCCCCGCCTCCGTGGCAGAGCCGACAGGTAGGGGCCGACCTGGCGCACCAGGCGGTGCACCTCGAAGGCGGCCTGCCCCATGTCGCACGTGGAGTCGGCCACCAAGGCCAACTGCGCACCCCGCCCGGCGGGCAACACGAAGAAGAACACGTTGTCCATCTCCACCACGCACTGGCGCACCTCCGCCGCGCCCACCTGCGCCCGCGCGCCCCGGGCCAGACTCGCGAACCCCGACGCGATGGCCGCCAGCCTCTCACCCTCCTCGCGCCCCACACCCGCCGAACCCGACAGGAGCAACCCGTCCGCCGACGACAGCAACGCCTGACGCGCCCCCGCCACCCGCTCCACCAGGTCACCCATCAACCAGTCCAGACGCTGTCCGGCGGACTCCCCATCCACACCGCCGCGCTCCTCAGCCGTCGTACCAGCGGACACCGACATCACCCTTTCGTGCTCTCACCCGGACGCGCCGCCCGATCGGGCGCGCCCCCAACCTCCCCGGAACCGGCGGCGTCCGCGCGACCGCGCACGGTACCGGCCTGGAAGGCGCTCATCATGGACCTGATCTCCGACAGGGAACGCTGCCCGCCGGTGGGCTCCCCGGCCCCCTCACCCGCGGGCGCACCGGCCCCGGCCACACCCGGCTCCGGGGCAGCGTCCGACCCCCGGCGACGACGTACCGGCAACCCCATGTAGGTCCGACCCGACGCCGAAGAGGCCGACGGTCCGCCAGGCAGGGCCTCCACCCGCTGCGTCCCAGGCCCATCACCAGCACCCCCGGGGACGCCACCCGTGTCCACTCCCCGGGCCACCGCCGTCACGGGGGCGGCACCCTCCACAGGGCCCCTCCCGGCCGCCGCCTTGGGACCCAACAGGTCCTCACGGCGTAGCGGCCCGGTCACGCCCCTGCGTTCCACCAGCCCCTCCGGGACGCGCACCAGGGCCCGCGTCCCCCGGTAGGGACTGGCCCTCAGCTCCACCCCGAACCCGTGCCGTTCCGCGATCGTGCCCACCACGAACAACCCCAGCTGGGAGTCCTCACGCATACGCGCCAGGTCGAACCCCGGCGGTTCGGACAGCAACGCGTTGGCCCACTCCACCTGGTCGGAGGTCATCCCCAGACCCTCGTCCTCGACCTCGACCAGGCAGCCACCGCCCTCCAGCGTGCGACCGCGCACGGTCACCTCCGTCCCCGGCGGCGAGAACGACGCCGCGTTCTCCACCAGCTCCGCCAACAGCCGCACCAGGTCGGAACCGGCCTCGGCGGGCAACGTCACCTGCGGCAGGGCCAGGACCCGCACCCGGGCGTAGTCCTCGATCTCGCTGGCCGCCGCCCGTACCGCCTCGTGCAATCCCACGCACGCGCCCCCGACCCGCGAGGGACGGTCGCCGCTGAGCAGCATCAGGTTCTCCGCGTTGCGCCGCATCTGCGTGCTGAAGTGGTCGATCCGAAACAGCGACTCCAACACCTGAGGATCGGTCTCGGTCCGTTCCAGCCGGTCCAGCAGCGACAACTGCCGGTGCACCAGCGACTGCGTGCGCCGCGTGATGTTGCGGAACACGTTGCGCACCCCCGCCCGCACCTGGGCCTCCTCCACGGCGGCCACCACCGCGGCCCTCTGGGCGTCGTCGAACGCCTCCGCCACCTGCCCCAGCTCGTCCCGGGGGGAACCCGTGGGCGGGGGAGCCTCGGCGTCCACGTCCACACTCTCGCCCGCGCGCAGCCGCGCGGTCAGCTGGGGCAGCCGGAACCGGGCGTGGTGCAGGGTGTGCGTGCGCAGGTCCTGGAGGCGCCGACCCAGCTTCTGGGAGCCGGTCACCGCCACCGCCACCGACGCCAGGGCGACCACCAGGGCGACGACGCTGACCAGGAGCACGCTCAGGAGCAGGTCGCGTGAGTGGGTGTGGCCCAGGTCGACGATCTGTGCCATACGGGCGCGCTCCATGGCGCGCAGGCGTTCGTCCAGGGCACCGGTGGCCTCGCTCCAGCTGCGGGCGTTGACGGGGATGCGGGCTCCGGGGCCGCCGGGGTTGCCGATGACCATCTCCTGGAGGCGGTACACCGACCTCTGCTGGGTGGACCCGCTGAGTTCGTGGTGGTCCTGGCCACCCTGGGCGCCGCTGGCGGGTTCCACCCGGGCCCAGGTGTGGCGCTGCGCGCCCGCGGCGGAGGCGAACCGGGTGTGGGCCCCGGCGGTGAAGGTGTTGGTGGCCATGGAGTGGGCCAGGACGGCGTCCTGCTGGCTGAGGTACTCCCGGGAGCGCAGCAGGGAGGCGAGGGAGCGCAGGCGGGGGGAGAGGGCGACGTCGGTGCGGTCCACCTGGGCGTCCCAGATCTCCAGCCCCGACTCGATCATGCGGTCGTAGGGCTCGGCCGCCGCCTCCAGGGCGTCGTCGTCGGGGGAGAGGCCGTCGACCTCCTCGGTGCGGTGGCGGGGCAGCATGTTCAGCTGGCTCCGGAGGGCGTGGACCTCGGCGGAGAGGTCGTCCCGGTCGTAGGGGGCCAGCGCTCGCTCGAGGGTGAGGACGGCGCCGTCGGTGGCGGTGCGGGCGCTGTCGAGGCGTTCGAGGGCGCCACGGGTGGGCCGGTGGCTGGCGGCCATGGTGGTGCGCCGCTCCCGCTGGAGGTGGGTGATGACGTCCACGACGGGTTCGCCGACCTCGTCGATGAAGGCCGTGGTGGCGTTCAGGTCGCGGATGTCGGTGGCCAGGACGGTACTCAGCACCGCCCACAGGACCAGGAGGGCGGTGCTGGGCAGGAGCACCAGGCTGATCATGCGGGCACGAAGCGAGGAGCGCTTCTGGTGGGGCATGGGCTCGCTTCCGGGGGGAGGGGCGCGCTTGGCCGGTGGGGGCGCGGGTGGGGGAGCGGGGGCGTGGTTTCCCAGAGTGAACCGCTCTGGAGGGGGATTTGCAAGGTTTCGGGGGTGGCCGGATGCGGATGTCACGGTGGGGATCGGGGGTGTCTCACGGAGTACCGAGAGAGAAGCTTTATGAATCTACGTCGTAAAGGTGCGGCGTCCTTTCAAGAAACGACCTCATCACACAATGGAGCGGCTCACGCCGCACCGACCACCGACGGGCTCCGTTCGAAGCGGACATCATGACCCCGCTGGGGCGGCCGGTTCCGGCCAATCCCGGATTGGCACCGAAACCGGCACCCTCCGTCAGGGTTCCACTACGACACGGATGGATGCGCTTCACCCCGCACCGGGTAGGGGACCACCACGGAGCGTCCGACGAACGAGGGGGAATCCATGGCGCGCCTGAACGACGACGAGATCCGTGACGGGCTCGAACACCTGGAGGACTGGGAGTGGGACGCCGAGGGCGGCCTCATCCACCGCACGGTGCGACTGGTCGGCTTCCTGGAGGCGGTGTCCCTGGTGAACGAGGTGGCACAGGCCGCCGAACAGGCGGGGCACCATCCCGACATCGACATCCGGTACGCCACCGTGCGGTTGGCGTTGAGCACCCACGACGAGGGCGGCCTCACCGAGCGGGACATGGCCCTGGCGGCCCGGCTCGACGACCTGGTGCGCGACACGGCCCAACTGGCGGACTGACTCGCCCACGGGCCCGCGAGGCCGACACCGCCACGAGGTCGCGGCCCCACCGCCGCGGTCCGCCCCTGGGCAACGGTACGGGCGCCGCCCGACCGTTCACGAGCGGGCCCGCAGGGCCGCGCACCGCACGAGCGTGTCGACGAGCCGGATCAGGTCCTGTGCGCCCGCGGGGTCGTCGGCGTGGCGGGGGAGTTGCAGGGGACCGACCTGGTCGAGCCCCCTGCCCTCGCGTGCCAGGACGAAGACGAGGGTGAGCAGGGCGGCGCGGGCGTTGCCGTCCTCGAAGGGGTGGAAGAAGGCCACGTCGAGGTAGGCGCGTGCCGCGCGGGCCGGGAGGGGGACGTGGGGCTGTCGGCTCTGGGCGAGCGCGCGGGCGTAGGTGGTCCACGTGTTCGGGCGCAGGCCGTAGCGTTCGGCGCCGTTCTTGGCGTGTGCGGGGTGGGTGCGGAGCGGGGGTGGGTCGGGTGTGCCCAGGACGCGCTGTTGCCAGTGGGCGGTGAGGCGGGGGGTGAGGGGGGCTCCGCGTCGGGCGTCGCGGGTGGTCAGATGGTGGGCGGCCAGGAGGCGTCGGGCGCGTTGTGGGTCGCGGGGGTGGACGGTGGTGTGGCACCAGTGGGTGAAGCCGTCGCGTGTGGGGGTGAAGGGGGCGGTGGGGGGTGTGGTGAGGGTGTGGGTCCAGTCGGTGTGGTGGCGGGTGTGGAGCCAGGTGGTGAGCGCGTCGCTGGTCATCGTGGTGTGAAGGCGTGGGCGATGTCGGTGGCGACGGTGGTGGTCGTGGTGGGGTCGGGGCCGGTCCAGCTGTCGAAGCGGTCCTCGAGGAGGGTCTCGATCTGTTCGTGGAGGTCGGGGTGGGTGTGTCCCTGGTGGGTGAGGTAGAGGGCGAGGAGGTGGTGGAGTTCGAGGTACCAGGCGTCCATGGCGTCGGTGTGGGTGACGGCGAGGTTGATGAGGCGGGTGGTGGCCTGGTGGAGGTGGCGGGTGTGTTGGGCGGCGGTCTGGTGTGGGGGTGGGGTGAGTTCGGTGAAGACGGTGGCGAGGTGTTCGTACCAGGCGCGTTGGCGTCGGAGGTTGTCGGTGATGAGGGTCGCGGTGGTGCGGGGGTGTTCGGGGTCGACGGAGTGGGGTGTGCAGCACCAGGTGTCGGGGGTGGGGGTGTGGTGGGTGGACCAGGTTCGGGCCCAGGGGCCGTAGTGGTGGGTGAGGTGGTGGGTGATGGTGTGGTGGAAGGCGGGGGTGCCGTGGTGGGTGGTGATGAGTCGGGTGAGGGTGTGCTCCAGGTCGTGGAGTTCGTCGGGTGTGGTGGGGGCGGGGTGGCGTTGGGGGTCGCAGTCGGCCCAGGTGAGCGGGGTCATCGTAGGCGGGCGCGGCGCATCTTTCCGGAGGCGGTGCGGGGGAGTTCGTCGGTGAAGTCGATGGTGTGGGGTGCGGCGTGGGGGGCGAAGCGGGTGCGGACCCATGCGCGGAGTTCTTCGGCGAGTTCTGGTGTGCCGGTGTGTCCCTGGGTGAGGACGACGCGGGCGCCGACGAGGTGTCCGGCGAGGTCGTCGGGGATGGCGTAGACGCCGCTCTCTTCGACGGCGGGGTGGGTGTTGAGGACGGCTTCGACTTCGGTGGGGCCGATGCGGTAGCTGCGGGTGATGATGGCGCCGTTGTCGCGGGTGGAGAAGTGCAGGTTGCCTTGGCGGTCCATGATGCCGGTGTCGCCGGTGAGGTGGTAGGCGCCGTCTGGTGTGTGGCGGATGTCGATGGTGTTCTCGTAGCCGAGGTAGCCGTGGAACCAGTCGAGGGGGCTGTGGGCGCGGTCGATGGCGATGCGGCCGTAGGCGCCCAGGGGTGCGGGTTCGTCGGTGAGGGCTTCGAGGACTTGGATGTTCCAGCCGGGGAGGGCGGGGCCGATGGCTCCGGGGGGTGTGGTGGTGGCGGGGGTGGGGTGGTCGCCGTTGGGGAGTCCGGCGCACCAGCCGAGTTCGGTTTGGCCGTAGTGGTCGCGGATGGGGACGCCGAAGAGGTCGGTGGCCCAGTCGATGACGTCGGGGGAGAGGGGTTCTCCGGCGCTGGCGAGGCGTTGGACGACGATCTCGGGGGGGAGGGTTTTGGTGGCGGCGCGGAGGGTGCGGTAGGTGGTGGGGTCGGAGGCGAAGTTGGTGACCTGGTAGAGGCCGAGGACGTCGAGGGTGAGTTCGGGGTCGAAGAAGCCGGCGCGGAGGGCGAGGGAGTTGTGTCCGGCGAGGAGGGGGGAGATGAGGCCGTGGTAGAGGCCGTAGGCGGAGCCGGGGTCGGCGGTGTTCCAGTAGACGTCGTCGTCATGGACGCCGAGGCCGTGGTGGTGGTAGGCGTGCATGGCCGAGAGGGCGCGGGCGGGGACGCGGACGCCGCGTGGTGGGCCGATGAGGTTGGAGACGTAGACGGTGGCGATGTCGCCGTTGCCGGTGGTGGTGTGGGGGGTGGTGTGTGGGGGGTGGTCGCTGAGGGTGGTGAGGGTGTGGTCGCCGTTGCGGAGGGGTTGGGTTCCGGTGGTGGCGATGGTCCAGGTGGGGTGGGTGGGTGTGTGGGGGGTGGGGTCGAGTTTGGTGCGGTATTCGTCGGCGCAGATGACGAGGCGGGTGTGGGAGTCGGTGAGGCGTTGGGTGATGGCGGAGGGGGCGAAGGAGGAGAGGAGGGGGACGAGGACGGCGCCGATGCGCCAGGTGGCGAGGGCGGTGATGGTGAGGTCGATGCCCTTGGGGATGAGGGTGGCGATGCGGTCGCCGGGTTGGATGCCGAGGTGGGTGAGGCCGGTGGCGAGGGTTTGGGAGCGTTCTCGGAGTTGGCCGTAGGTGAGGGTGGTGGGTTCGAGGGTGGGGCCGATTTCGGT
Organism: Nocardiopsis sp. NPDC006938; assembly: GCF_042869555.1. Taxonomy (NCBI): domain Bacteria; kingdom Bacillati; phylum Actinomycetota; class Actinomycetes; order Streptosporangiales; family Nocardiopsidaceae; genus Nocardiopsis; species Nocardiopsis sp. NPDC006938. The sequence goes on from NZ_JBIAGA010000015.1 coordinate 76,913, forward strand.
GGTGGCGGTGGTGTGGGGGTCGTGGCGGTCGCAGAGGAGGTGGGCCACCGACGTGGTGGGGGTGTCGTAGGTGGCGATCCAGTCGCGCAGGAGTTGCGCTGGGTCGGACATCGGTGGTGTTCCTCGTCTTTGGTGGGTGTGGTGCTTGGTGGGTGGTCACAACTCTATGCCCCCTGGGTGTGGTGGTGTGGGTCTGGTCTCATCGGGTGGGTTGTGCGGGTGGGTGGTGGGGGTGTTTTGCGGTGTTTGGGGGTGGTGTTGTTCTTCCCTTGGGGTGGGGTGGGGCGTCAGGATGTGCGCATGGACAGTGCGCGTGTGGTGGATCGGTTCGGGCTCGACGAGGGTGTGCGTGAGTGGTTGGCGGCGTGTGAGGGGTTGCCGGAACCGGGGGTGGGGTTGAGGGTGCCTTCGTTGGCGGAGGCGGGTGGGGTGTTGGACATGTTCGTCCTTGCGGAGGACGACCGTGTGGAGGTGGAGGGGTTGTGGCCGGGGTCGGAGGGGCCGGGGGGTGTGTGGCCGGAGGAGTTGTGGCACCTGGTGGGGTGTATGTACCGGCGGTTGTGGGCTGACGCGGATCTGCCGGTGGGGGTGTGGCGGCCGTGGCCGACGTTGGTGGGGGCTGAGGACGCGCGGGTGCGGGTGGCGGCGTTGTGGGCGTTCGTGGCGATGGTGCCGGAGCAGTTGCGGCGGGGTGCGGAGCGGGGTGTGGACCGTTCGGTGACGGTGGCGTCGTTGGCTGACGTGGGTGTGCAGGTGGCGCGGTCGCGGTGGTTGTTCGGTCGGTTGAGTGTGGAGACGGCGGCGTGGGTGGCGGCGCAGTTCCGCGGGCGGTTGTTCTGGGTGGGGGGTTTGCAGTTGGAGCCCGCGGTGTTGGGGGACCAGGGGGTGGTGAGCTGGTATTCGGCCGAGGAGGCGGCTGGTTGGGGTGAGGGGTTGGCTCCGGGAGATCCGGTGTTGAGGTTGCACATTCCGTCGGGTGGGTTGGACCCGGCGTCGGTGGATGAGGCGTTGGCGTTGGCGGGGCCGTTCGCTCGGGAGCAGTTGGGGATCGATCCGGTGGTGGCGACGTGTACGTCGTGGTTGTTGGACCCGTGGTGGGGTGAGGTGTTGGGGGAGGGGTCGAACATCGTGCGGTTCCAGCGGCGGTTCACGTTGGTGGGTGGGGGTTCGCCGGGTGAGGGGGATGTGTTCCGGTTCGTGTTCGGGATGCCGCGGGTGGATGTGGGGGCGGCGCCGCGGCGGACGCGGTTGGAGCGTGCGGCGGTGGAGCGGTTGGAATCGGGTGCGGGGTTGCGGGTGTGTACGGGGTGGTTGCGTCTGCCGTGAGCGGGTGCGTGTGTGGGGGTCTGCCGGGTGGTGGGCCCCCTTTTTTTGTGGTGTTGCTGGAGGTGTGGTGGGTGTGACGGGTGGTGGTTCAGTCGGGGTGGGTGTCCCAGGTGGCGCGGGCGTGGTCGAGGTCGATGTCGCGGCCCAGGGCGGGCAGGGCCCGGTAGGTGCTCAGGAGTGTGGCGGTGAGCAGCAGTGTCCACAGGGTGAGGGCGTTGGCCCAGGTCGGCAGTGGGGACAGGAGGGGGAAGGCGCAGGCGAGGAGGGTCAGGGTGGTGGGGGTGATCCAGTCGCGGCCGGTGGGGTGGCCCTGTCGTCTGCGGGTGGTGGAGACGATGAGGGGGAGCAGGGCGATGGTGCCGGTGATCAGGGCGGGGGCGGCGGCCAGTGGTGCGGTGAGGATGAGGGCCCACCAGGGCAGCCAGGGGGTGAGGGCCCACAGGGTGCTGGCGGTGGTGGCGAGGGAGACGGCCAGGCCCAGGGTGACGAGGGGGAGGGGTAGCCCTTGGGGGCGTGGGTCGGTGCGCTCGGGGTGGTGGGGGTGGGGCGTGCGTTGGGTGAGGGAGTGGGCGGCGGTCAGTGTGCGGCGTAGTGACAGGGCGGCCAGGTACTGCTGGCTGTGGTCGTGTTCGGGGGTGTGCTGGCTGTCGTCCATGTTCTGCCGTTGCTCGTGGGGGTCGGGGCTCGTGTTCGAGTGTAGGAGCGTGGGCGGGGGGTGAACTCGGTGGCGGGGCGGGGCATCGGAACCGGAGACCGTGTCTGTGAGGAGCGCCGTTGAGTACTGAGCCCGAGTCCGCTCTTGAGTCCCAGCCCGTTGAGGAATCCGGGAACCGTCTGGCCGTGGCGGAGCGTGCCGGGTCGGAGGGGGCGCCGCCGTGGACGGGTGTGGGCTGTGTGCTGCTGTTGGCGCCGTTGTGGGGGTTGCTGCTGCCGGCGTCGGTGGTGGTGGGCGGGTTCGCTCTGGGTGCCGATGACGGTGCGGTGGCGTTGGTGGCGTTGGCGGGTTTTGCGGTGGTCGGGGGGACGTGGTGGGGGTTTCGTGTGTGGATGCGGCGCCATGGTGCGGTGGAGCGGTCGTGGGAGTTGCCGTTGGTGGTGCTGACGTCGGCGGGTGTTGGTGCCGTGGTGGGGGCGCTGCGGTTGTGGTGGGGGGTGGCGGTGGCCCCCGACCCGGTGGCGTTGGCGGGGTGGTGTCTGGTCGTGGCCCTGGTGGGTGCGGCGGCGGTGTGGGTGATGCGGCCGGGTGTGTTGCGGGTGGTGGTCTCGGTGGGGGTGGTGTTGGTGTTGAGTGCTGCGGCGTTGGGGGTGTCGTGGGGGCAACGGCGTGCTGAGGAGATGCGGGAGAACGATGCGTTGGCGCGGGAGGTCGCGGGGTTGGCAGTGGTGGTCGGGGTGTTGGAGGCGCCGGGGTGGGAGCCGGTGTCGATGGAGGTGAGGGGTGGTCGGTCTCCGGTGGAGATCTCCTATGAGCCGCGTGGGGTGGGGGAGAAGGGGTTGACGTTGGAGGTGCGCACGATCGTGCGGGAGGAGGAGGGGCCGGGGGAGTCGGGGTTGCCGCGCTGGGTGGAGTGTGCGGGTGAGGAGGCGGGAGGTGAGTGGTGTGCGCGGCATGGTGCGGTGACGGTGTATGACAACACCGGTGGTGCGTTTCGGTCGTTGCAGGCGTGGGTGGAGGTTGAGGAGGGGGTCGTGGTGTTGTTGAGTCCGCGTGTGCCCAGGTTGAAGGATGGGACGCCGACGATGGAGATGCCGGAGTTGGACATGGTGGAGCTGGCGGGGTCCGTGCGGGGTGTTGGGGGTGAGCAGGCGCAGGAGGTGGTGGCGCGAGTGCGGTGAGGGGGTGTGTGGGGCGGGATGGTCGGGGTGTGTTCCGCGGTCGTGGGGGTCTGGGGACGGCGTGCGGTGGCGTGTGTGGGTCGGGACGCTTCGTGTTCGGGTGTGTGTTGTGGGGTGGGCCGGTTCACTCTCTGGGAAGGGGCGGAGCTGGTGGGTTCGGATGCGGTGACGAGGGGCTCGGGTGCGGGAGGGCGATTTTCCTGGTTCTTGGTGCGACGCGGGGGTGTTGGTGGTGGCGGGGAGCCCTTCACTCGCTCTACTTGACATAATGTGCATTATCGGCGATAGGGGAAGGCCGGTGGGGAAGGGGTTTTCGCGCTTTGGGTGGGTTCTGGGGGCCCGCAGGTGCGCCGCCGGGGCCTGGCTGGCCGCCGGGGCCGCCGCCCAGGGCGACCCGCTGGCAGCGAGCCGTTGAGGGCCTGGTCGTGGGGATCGTGGAGGAACCGGGGCGCACCGCGCTGTGGGCGCCGTGCGCGTCACCCTTGGTGGGGTTGTTGTCCACAGGGAGCTGGGTGCGTGGTGGTGGGCGCGGGCGTTCTCGGGCTAGCGTCGATGCGGGGGCGCTGTGAGCGTCCGCTGGCGGAGCGTGGAGCCCCCGCATCCGAGCGTGCTCCTCAGCGGCCCGCTCTGACAACCCCCGAGCCGACGCCTGTGGACAACGTCGCTCTTCGGGACGTGGACGAACGGCGCCTCGGGCCTGTTCAGGGCCCTGAGGGCGAATCCCCGGTCAGTGGCGAGCCCTCGGGTCAACGGTCTGTTGTCGTGGCCGTTCGGGCGAATCCGCCCGGATCTGTCGTTGTGGCCCCCTGGAGGCCTTCGTGTGCCAACGCCGTGTGCTCCTGCCATGTTCGGGCGGGAGGTTCCCCGCATGGCCGGGTGTGTCCGTGGTTCACTCGCTGACCTGCGGTTGTTCGTGGCGGGCGGGGTCTGACCCGAGGCCCCTTCTGGGGCGCGACCTCTCCATGTTTCATGCATAAACGGTGTTATGCATCCTTTTGTGGTTGTTTGACGACACATGACCGAGATGACTTGCAGAGTGCTCGGTGTCGGCTTCCCCGCCCCCGTCGGCGGGAGTCGCCCTCCTTGCTGGGGCGATCCACTGTCGAACACCTGTTCCCCTGGGTGCGGGGGCACACTTCTTGGACGCCCGTACACATCCGTTCCGCCACTCCCCTGGCTCGCGCCCCGAGCCCCCGCCTGCCCGCCGCAAGAACCCAATGCCCGAGTCTTCGCAGGTCAGATGTGATCGCTGGGCCCCCACTCCCCCGGTGTTGCCGCTCGCACCCGGTGTGAGTGCGCACGTCCGATCGTGTGGACGTACGTACACAACGGTGGCGTGGAAGACCTCCCCCTGGCGGTGTCGCTGACTGGGTGTCTCCCGAAGTCGCGGGCGCCGCGCAGTGCGGTGGTGAGTCGCCGCCGGGGATCAGGGAGGTACGGGCGATGGCGGTGGTGGGGTGCGGGGCGCTGACGACGGTTTCGGCTGCGGCCCTGGCCGCTCCGTGGGGGTGAGGGGGTCGGGGTGGGTTGGAGGCGCGGTGTGGGCCGGGATCGGGAATGCTGGGGGCATGAGTGGTGAGGGTGTGTCGGTGGAGCGGGCGATCGAGCGGTATTTGGTGGCGCGGCGGGCGGCGAAGCCGTCTCCGCACACGGTGGCGGCGTATCGGCGGGATTTGGTGGGTGTGTTGGGGTGTGTGGGGCGGGCGTTGGGGTGTGAGCCGGGTGGGGTGGGGTTGGTGGAGTTGGAGGCGGGGGTGTTGCGGGAGGGGTTCGCGGAGTTCGCTGAGGAGCGGGCGGCGTCGAGTGTGTTGCGGGCGTGGTCGACGTGGAACGGGTTCTTCGCGTTCTGGGTGTCGGAGGGGGTGGTGGCGGGGAATCCGATGTCGGCGGTGCCTCGGCCGCGGGTGCGTCCTTCGGGTCCCAAGCCGTTGATGGGTGAGGACACTCCGGAGCGGTTGTTGGAGGCGTTGGCGCGGGGGGCGCGGCGTGCGCGAGATCCGTGGCCGGAGCGGGATCTGGCGGTGTTGGCGTTGGCGTTGCTGACGGGGATGCGGTCGGCGGAGATGTTGTCGTTGCGGGTGGAGTCGTTGGGTGGGCGGCCGGGTGAGCGGCGGATTCGGGTGGTGGGCAAGGGGGGTGGTGAGCGTGTGTTGCCGATCGAGGTGCCGTTGGAGGCGTTGTTGGAGGCGTATCTGGAGTCGCGGCGGGTGCGGTTCGGGGTGGCGGTGCGGGGTGGTGATCCGTTGTTGGTGGACAACCGGGGTGAGGGGTTGCGTCGGGGTGGGTTGCAGTACCTGGTGAGGCAGTGTTATCGGCATGCGGGGGTGAATGATCGGGTGGCGCGGGGGACGTTGGTGCACGCGTTGCGGCATACGTTCGCGACGCGGTTGGCGGAGGACGGTGCGTCGGTCACGGAGATCATGCACTTGTTGGGGCATGCGTCGGTGACGTCGTCGCAGGCCTATATCGAGGTGACGGCGCGGGCGCAGCGTGAGGCGGCGGGGTCGAACCGTACGTATGGGGTGTTGCGGCGGTTGGCTGGGGAGGAGGTGGGTGGGGTGGGGTGAGGGTGTTGTGTGGGGCTGGTGTGGGGGTGGGCTGTGGCTACTCTGTGGGGCGTGAATCAGTCGAGTTTTGTTGTGTCCAGCGTCAACGTCAACGGGTTGCGGGCGGCTGCGAGGAAGGACCCGGGGTTCGGGTCGTGGTTGTCGGCCACGGAGGCGGACGTGGTGTGTTTGCAGGAGACGCGTGCGGAGGCGGGGCAGCTTCCTGAGGGGGTGGCCTCTCCCCCGGGGTGGCATGTGGTGTTGTGTCCGGCGTTGGCGAAGGGGCGTGCGGGGGTGGCGCTGTATTCGCGGGTGGAGCCTGATGAGGTGCGGGTGGGGTTCGGTGTGCCCGAGTTCGCGGAGTCGGGTCGGTATGTGGAGGCGGATTTCGGTGCGGTGAGCGTGGCGAGTCTGTATCTGCCCTCGGGTGAGGTGGGGACGGCGCGTCAGGAGGAGAAGGAGCGTTTCATGGCGGCGTTCCTGCCGTATCTGGTGGAGCGGCGTGCTCGGGTGGAGGAGCGGGGTCGGGATCTGGTGGTGTGTGGTGACTGGAACATCGCGCACACGGAGGCGGATCTGCGGAACTGGCGGGGGAATCTGAAGAACTCGGGGTTCTTGCCGGAGGAGCGTGCGTGGTTGTCTCGGGTGTTCGACGAGGCGGGGTATGTGGATGTGGTGCGGTCGTTGTATCCGGGTCAGGAGGGGCCGTACTCGTGGTGGTCGTATCGGGGTCGGGCCTTTGACAATGACACGGGGTGGCGGATCGACTATCAGGTGGCGACGCCGGGGTTGGCGGGTCGGGCACTGTCGGGGCGGGTGGAGCGTTATCCCAGCCGTGAGGAGCGCTGGTCGGATCACGCTCCGGTGACGGTGTCCTATGGGGCCGGGAGGTAGGTGTGGTGATGGGTGTTCCGATCGTGTTGGCGCACGGGTTGCGTTCGTCGTCGAGTATGTGGCGGCCGCAGGTGGAGTTCCTTCGGGAGCAGGGGCGGACGGTGGTGGCTCCTGATCTTCCGGCGCACGGGTCCCGTCGGGGTGAGGAGTTCTCGGTGGGGCGGGCGGTGGACACGTTGTTGGATGCCATCGACTCGGTGGGTGGGCGTGCCCTGTTGGTGGGGTTGAGTATGGGCGGGATGGTGTCGATCGCGGCGGCGGGTGTGGCGCCGGGGCGGGTCGCTGGGTTGGTGGCGGCCAGTTGTACGGCGCAGCCGGATCAGTCGTTGGCGCAGGTGTATCGGATCCCGGCGGTGTTGATGGAGCGGTTGCCGGACAAGGGTGCGGCGGTCAATGAGCGGTTTCATCGGTTGACGTTGCGTGATGGTGCTGCGGACGCGGTGGTGGACGGTGGTTTGGCGGTGGAGTCGGCGACGGCGGTGATCGATGAGTTGGCGACGATCGACGCGTTGTCGGCGTTGTCGGCGTATGGGGGGCCGGTGTGGTTGGTGAACGGGTCGCGGGATCATTTCCGGATTCATGAGAAGGCGTTCTTCGACGCGTGTGTCGAGGGGCGTTTGGTGAATGTTCCGCGTGCGGGGCACATGGTGAGTCTGGATCAGCCGGTGATCTTCTCGCGGATGGTGTCCGATGCCGCTGATGTGGTGGGGGTGCGTGAGGTGCGGGCTGGTGTGGAGGGTGGGTCGGCTGTGGAGTTGGAGGCTGACGGGGGCTGAGGTGTTGGTGTGTGAGGGGGCGGTGGGCCGTGTGGCCTGCCGCCCCCTTTTTTTTGTGGTGTGGGTGGGGTGGTGTTCAGCTGTGGGTGGGGTCATGGGTGGGGTCGTCGTGGTGGGTGCGGGGTCGGGGTGGGCGGGGGACGGCTTGTCCGGGGCGGGGGCGTTCGGGGAGGCGGAAGAAGATCATGGGGTTGTGGGTGGAGTCGCGGACGGGTGTGTCCAGGCCGAGTTCGGTTTTGAGGTCGTTGAGGGCTTGGTGGTGGTGGGGTGCGCGGGCGGCTGAGGCGGTGAAGTAGTCGGTGGTGTTGTTGGCGAGCCATTTGAGGATGACGGCGCCTTCGGTGAAGGGGAGGGCGTAGCGCTGGTGGAAGACGTCGTGGACGCTGACGGGGATGTGGGCGGGCAGGGTGGGCAGGAGGTGGTGGATGTACCAGCGGGCGAACCAGCCGTTGTGGGCGGCGTCGATGAAGAGGTAGTCGGTGCTGGAGGGGATGTGGGTGATCTTGGCGCGGACGTCGCCTTTGGTGAAGGTCCAGCGGTCGTCGGAGAGTTCGGGTGGGACGTGGGTGGTGGCGTGGTCGACGATGTCGAAGGAGTGGAGGTGGCCGGTGCCGTTGTCGCGGAGGGCGGAGAGAATCCAGGAGGTGGACCAGCCGTAGTAGGTGCCGATTTCGACGACGTTGGCGGGGCGGTGGTGGCGTAGGAGGAGGTAGGTGATTTCGGCTTCGAGGTCGTCGAGTTGGGGGGTCATGGCGGGGTCGGCGTCGGCGTGGTGGAGGCGTTGTTGGTCGCGGACGCGGGCGAGGTCGTCGCGGTGGGTGGTGTAGAGGGTGGTGATGAGGTCGAGGTCGATGTTTGGGGTTGTGGGCATGGGTGCTCCAGGGGTGGGTGGTGTCAGCCGCCTTTGCTTGCAGAAAGTAACAGTGTTGTTGCTTTTAGTTAGTGGTTTCGTGGGTGTGTCGTGGGTTTCGGGGGTGGGTGGCGGGTGCTGGCGGGGGTCGGTTGGGGTGGTGGTGGGCGTGGGGTGTGTCACTTTCGTTGGTTGATGGGTTGTTTTGCGGGGTCGGTGCGGGGGGTGGCCGTGGTCGCGCCCTAGGGTGGGGCCGTGACAGGCAGTGAGAAGTCGTCCCCCGAGACGACCAGGAAAAACGAAGAGTCGGGGCTGGCGCACACGTTGCGTCGCCGCCACATGACGTTGATCGCGATCGGCGGGTCGGTGGGCGCGGGGCTGTTCATCGGTTCCGGTGCGGTGATCCAGACGGCGGGTCCGGCGGCGGTGGTGTCCTACGCGTTGGCGGGGGCGCTGGTGTTCCTGACGTTGCGGGCCCTGGGTGAGATGGTGGTGTCGGTTCCGGCCGGGGGTTCCTTCTCCGACTACGCCCGGTTGGCGTTCGGGCCGCGGGCGGGGTTCGCGATCGGCTGGGTGTACTGGTGGATGTACGCGGTGTTGGTGGCCGCGGAGTCGGTGGCCGGTGCGGCGATCCTGGGCCAGTGGGTGGAGGGTGTGCCGCCGTGGGCGTTGGCGTTGGCCGTGTTGCTCACGATGACGGTGGCCAACCTGGTCTCGGTGCGGGTGTTCGCGGAGACCGAGTCGTTGTTCTCGCTGGTGAAGGTGGCCACGATCGTGGCGTTTTTGCTGGTGGGCGGGTTGTACGCGTTGGGTTTGTGGAGTGGTTCGCAAGGGGCGACGTTCGCGCACCTGTGGGATCTGGGCGGGTTCGCTCCCAACGGTTGGGTGGCGGTGCTGGGTGCCACGGTGGTGGTGCTGTTCGCGTTCGGCGGGGTGGAGATCATCACGATCGCCGCTGGGGAGAGTGCGGAGCCGGAGCGGGGGGTGGCCTCGGCGATCACGAACGTGTTGTGGCGTATCGGGTTGTTCTACGTGGCTTCGATCCTGGTGGTGGTGATGGTCGTGCCGTGGAATTCCACGGATCTGGACCGCAGCCCGTTCGTGGTGGTCATGGAGACGGTGGGGATTCCGGGCGCGGCGCTCATCATGGAGATCGTGGTGCTGATCGCGGTGTTGAGCGTGCTCAACGCGGCGATGTACACGTCGTCGCGGATGTTGTTCATGCTGACGCGCCAGGGTGACGCTCCGCGGGTGCTCAAGGGCGTCAACCGTCGCGGGGTGCCGGTGCGGGCGATCCTGTTGGGCACGGTGGTGGGGTACGCGGCGGTGGTCGCGGACTTCCTGTTCCCGGGTCGTGTGTTCGCGTTCCTGGTGGCGTCGATCGGCGCGATCCTGTTGGTGTTGTTCCTGACGATCTGTGCTTCGCAGTTGGTGGTGGGGGCGCGGGTGCGTCGTCGTGCGCCGGAGCGGTTGACGTTGCGGATGTGGGGTTTTCCCTATGTGACGTGGGCGACGTTGGTGGGTTTGGTGGCGATCTTCTTGGCGATGGCGACTCTTCAGGAGCACCGTCAGGCGTTGTGGGCGTCGGTGGCGGCCGTGGTGGTGGCGGTGGTGGCCTATGAGGTGCGTCGTGTGTTCGGTGCGACGGCGCCCAGCCGTCTGGTGTTGGGTGTGGAGGGTCGGGCGACGCCCGAGGAGTTGGATCGGGTGGCGGGTGCCGGTGCCCGGCGGGGGTCGGGTTCGAGGGTGCGGGGGCCTGTGGACGAGGGCGGTGGCGGTGCGGGGCGCTGATCGGGTGCGTTCCGGTGGTGGTGTGGCGTCGCTTGCCTGGTGGGGGGCGGCGCCGCGCCGTTGTGCGGGGGGTGTGTGTGGGGCTGGGGGTGCCCCCTCCCCCCGGGATGTCCGAGATGCCCATCTTGGTGGTTATGGTGCTGAACTTCGCTTTTGTCGCTAGGGTGCTGCGCAACCCCTGAGAGGAGCACCCCCGTGCGACACTTCGTCGGCTTCCTGTCGGGCCTGATCCTGGGTCCGGTTCTACTCTTGCTGACCGGCTGGGCCTTCGCCCACCTGCGGGGCCTGCACGCCGTCCAGGCCAGCGCCCTTCAGGGCACCGGTCCGGTGGCCCTGGCCGGGCTGGTGGGCGTGGGCCTGCTGGTGGCCCTGGTCGCGGTCCCGCCGCGCCTGACCCCCCTGCTGCCCTTCGCGGCCTCCCTGGTCCTGGCCGGGGCGACCGCCACCGCGCTGCTGCGTGCGCACCTGTTGGAGCGCCTGCCGGTCCTGCCCGGTGTGGAGGGCGCCCTGACCCTGCTGCCCCTGGGCGTGTTCGTCCCCCTGGCCCTGGTCCTGGCCACCCCGGTGTTCGTGGGCGCCCGCTGGGTCCGCGACGACGAGGACGGCCCCACCAGGGAGGAGTACTTCGAGGGCCTCTACGACGACGAGGACGAGGACCGGCCCCGCCTCGGCGCCGCCCGTTCCGAGCCGGTCACGGCCGCCCAGCACCAGCCCCGGCACCGACTGGAGGACGCCTGAGGAGCGGACCGCCCCGAATGCCGTGGGGCCCGGGAGAGCGACGCTCTCCCGGGCCCCACGGCATTCGGGGGTGTGTCTCAGGGCCCCTTGCGGGTCTCAGCGCCAGGCCGGGCCCCACCCCGAGCTCTGGGAGACCCCGCGCGGTAGTTGGGGCAGCCCGGTGGGGGTGGTGGTCGTGTGTGCCGGTCGCGGGGCGGGTCGCGCACTCCCCCGCTCCGGTTCGGGATCGGCGGCGTCCTGGGGCGGGTGCGCGGGCGCGGGTGCTGCGGGCTGCGCCGCGTCCTGGTCGTGCCCTTCCCGTTCGTCCCGCGCGGTGGCCTCGGGTTCGGGCGTCTGCACCGCCGCGAACCGGGTGGTCATCGCGGGGGTGTGGTGCGCGTGGTCGGCCGGGTCGGGGGTGGCGCTCCCCCGGCCCTGTGCGTCGTCGGCCCGGTCGCGTGAGGTGTTCGAAGTCGGGTCCTGGGCCGGTGCGGCCCCGGGCGGCTCGGGCGCGGTCTCCTCGGGAGGGTCGCCCACGGGTGCGGGGTGGGGGGTGTCCTCGTCGTCGAGCTGGGGGACGAACCCGCGTACGCGCTGGGCCTCGGAGGCGGGGGTGTTGAGCACCACCGGTTCGGGCAGGGGCGTGTGGTCCTGGGCGTCCGGGTCGGGGATGGCGGGTTCGGCCGGGGCGACGCGCTTCCACCACAGGGCGGCCTCGTCGGGGTCGAGTTCGGAGTCGACCTCCAGCCAGCCGCGTACGTGGGGGTGGCGGCGGCCGGCGTTCCAGGAGCGGGGGTAGGGCTGTTCGTCCAGGACCAGGACGTGTTCGCCGTCGATGGTGGGGATGTCGGCGGGGACGCCTTCGTTCCAGACCCAGGAGCCGTCGTGGGCGACCAGGTTCCACCAGCCCCAGACGGTCTGGGCTGCGGGGTCGACGGGGCCGTCGCGGAAGGAGGTGGTCCAGCGCGGGTCGGGGGCGTCGCCGGGCAGCCCCTGTCGGTGGGGGCCGATGAGGGCGTCGGCGAGCAGGGTGTGGAGTTGGAAGTTGTCGCCGATGCCGTCGAAGAGGACGCGGAAGGCGCGGCCGGAGGCGCGGTCCATGACCAGGGCCGAGGCGGCTTCGGCCATGCTGAGGAGGGCGCGGACCTCGCCGAACTCGGTGAGTTGGTCGCTGAGTTGGTTGGCGATGGCGACGAGTTCGGCGTGCAGGGCGGGGTCGCGTCGGGTGTGGGCGCGGACGCTGGATTCGGCGAGCATGGTGCGGGCGGCCAAGCCGTGGCGGCGGATGGTCCACCAGCACATGGTGGCGGCGGGGGCGTCGGGGCCCAGTTCGGTGGCGACGCGTGCTTCGGCGTCGGCGGTGACGGCGTCGGGGTCGGGGGGTGGTCCGCCGCCGGTGCGTTCCCAGGCGCGGAGGAAGACGATGGCGCCTTTGCCCATGGTGCGCAGGCGGTGGAGGATTTCGGTTCCGGCGGGGCCGGGTTCGGTGCCCATCTCGACGAGGGCTCCGGCGACCACGGACAGGTCGGCGATGATGCCGGGGGCGGCGTGGTCTCCGGTGAGTAGGGGTGTGAGGGCTTCCAGGGCCAGTTCTCGTTCGGAGGTGGGGATCTGGGAGGCCAGGAGGTAGACCTTGTGGACGGCTGGCGGGAACTGTTGGGGGTCGGTGGCGACGGAGGCGTCGATCAGTTCTTGGAATGCCGCGCGAAACTCGTCGACCATGGGTCCGTCCCCTTTCTCACGCAACCAACCTAATGTCTCATCAGGGAAGGATCGCACTTTAACGGTCAGTATCGGGTGTTGCTGATGGGTTTGTTGGAGATTCGAGATGCGGGGGTGGCCTTTGAGTCGCAGGTCACACGCCCTGCGGAGGCTCACAGGCCCAGTCTGGTGACCGCGTTGTCCTCCAGCGGGTTGGCGGTGCGGATGTAGTCGTGGACGGTCTGGGCGTTGGTCCACCGGCCCTGGCGCATGATCTCGCGGTCGGTGGCCCCGCCCAGTGCCGCCTGGGTGGCGAATCCGGCCCGTAGTGAGTGCCCACCGAAGTCGTCGGGGTCCAGCCCGGCCCGTTGCGCGTAGCGTTTGACCAGGTTGCCCACGGCCTTGGGTGTCATCGCCCTGTCCGCGGGGCGTCCGTGGCGGTCCACGGACGGCAGCAGCGGGCGCTGGGTGCCGTCGGCCAGTTCCAGTCGGGTCAGGCCCTGGCAGGAGTGGGCGCGGGCGGCGGGCTGGGGGGCTCGGGGCCGCTGGAGCCACTCCCGTACCGCCTCGCCTCCCCCGTCACGGTGCACGACCAGCAGCTGTGACCAGTCGACCACCGCGCACACCGGGCAGGTCGCGCGGTGGCGGCCCCGGGGTAGCGCGACCCGTTGGTGGGCGCGGCCCTCCTGGTCGGTCTTGGTCGCCCACAGTGACGCCACCAGGGTGGGCGCTCCCGTGGCGGGGTCGGTGCGGGTCTGGAGGTCGTCGAAGGTCAGCCCGGCCAGTTCCGAGCGGCGTAGCGCCCCGGCGAACCCGGTGAGCAGCAGTACGGCGTCGCGTCTGCGCGCCACTCCCCCGGGGTGTCCCTCGGGTGGGCGCACCGCCAGCATCGCCTCCAGGGTGTCCAGTACCACGGGGGCCTTGCGGCGCGGGCGGGCCCTGCGGGTGCGGCGGATACCGCGCAGGGTCATGCGCACCACTTCGGCGCGGGTGGGTGAGTCCAGGCCGTGGGCGCCGTGGACGGCGGCGATGGCGGCCGAGCGGCGTTCCAGGGTGGCGGGTGAGTAGGCCCAGGTGGTGCCGTCCTGGCCGCGTTGTTCGGCGCAGGCCGCGAGGTAGACGGCCACGTCCACGGGGTCGGCCGGTAGGGAGGTGCGCTGTTCGGCCAGGCACCAGGCGCCGAAGGAGGTCCAGTCGGCGCGGTAGGCGCGCAGGGTGGCCGGTGACTGGGCGTTGGCCAGGAACCGGCCCAGGGTGTGGGCCTGTTCGGTGTCGAAGCGTTCGCGGACCCTTTCCAGGGCGCGGGTGTCGACCAGGACGCCGTGGTCCAGGTGTTGGAGGCGGGCGCGCACGGTGGTGGGCAGGGCGATCTCGGCCCGGGGCTCGGGTTGCGGGGAGGCGTCGGTGGTGTCCACGGGTTCCATTGTGACCCGGGTGGGGGCCCAGGAGTGGCAGGCGGGGCGGTCAGGGGGTGGTGGGGTCTCAGCCGGACAGGTGGGCGCTCAGCGCCGCCCAGAGTTCGCCGGGTGAGACGGTGAGCAGGAGCAGGCCCACCGAGAGCGCCAGTGCGACGGTGAAGGCGATGGCCGCCATCTTGCGGCGCAGTACGGTGGCGGTGACCGCTCCCAGGGCCGGGACGGCCCAGGCCATGATCAGGAACCACACCAGGGCGGTGCCGATGGCGCGCACGGCCTGGGCCTCCTGGTCGGCGAGCGCGCCCGGGTCGGGTGCGGCGGCGGGGTCCAGGGGCAGGGTGGCGGTGTCGAAGGCGTTGAGCCCGGCCAGGAGCAGGGCCAGCAGGGCCAGGGGGCTGCCCAGGCCCCACAGTGCCCACAGCACGACCCACAGGGCGGTGACCCTGCGGTCGGGGGGCTCGGCGAGGGTGAGCGGGGTGCGGCTGAGCGGGCGCCGGTCCGGGGTGCTGCCGGGTTCGACGCGTCCCCGTTCGCTGTGGTCCCGGTCGTTGGCCGGGGCCTGGGCGGACCCCTTGAGGGGTTTGCGGCGGTTGCGTTTCTTGGGTGACACCCCCGGGAGCCTACCCGGCCAGACCGGCGGCGTGGATCACCACCACGAACACCACGGGCCAGACCAGCAGTACCAGCGACCACAGGGCGGCCCTGCGGTCGCCGGCCACGGTGGCCACGGCCGCGGCCAGGAAGGGCAGGCCCACGGCGGCCCCGAAGGCGAGGGTGAACCATTCGGCGGCCGATCCCGCGTGGGAGTCGGCGTCCACGCCCATGAGGTAGCCGAAGGGGCCCAGGGCCAGGGCGAGCAGGGCCAGGACGGTGATGACGACACGGATGCCGGTGGGGTGGCGGGTGTTGCGGCCACCGCCGGAGGAGGAGGGACGTTCAGACACGGGGGCCGTGGTGCCTTTCGAGAACGGTGGCGGGCCGGGCGGCGTGGCCCACCAGCGGGCGTGGGGGTGGGCTGGGTGGTGTTCGCCGGTGCGGGTGCGCTGTCGGCCGTGTCCGCGCCGCGCGGCCCGGTGGGCGCGGGTGCGGTGGGGGCCGGGCAGAACATCCGCGCAGCCGCGGAACACTCCCTCGCGTGCGCACGCCGTGGCCCGCGCGCGGCGCGCGGTGGCGCTCGCGGTCGGGCGTGGTGTGCTCCCTAAAACGTACTCCACCTGGGGGGTGTCCGAAACCCGGGAGCGGGGGCGTGTGGGGTGGTTCTCACGGTGGGCCGGTCAGGGGTGGGGCCAGGGGCGGGCGGTGGTGACCAGTCCGGTGAAGGAGGCCAGCAGGCGTAGTTCGTCGATGGTGCGGGGGGTGGTGGTGAGCAGGTCGGGTGAGTGCACGACCACGGCCAGGACCTGGGCGCGGGAGAGGGCGACGTTGAGTCGGTTGCGGTCCAGGACGAAGGAGGGGCCGCGGCTGGTCTCGGCGGCGTCGGAGGTGGTCATGGAGCACAGGACGGCCGCGGCCTCCTGGCCCTGGAACTTGTCGACGGTGCCCACCCGTACCCCTTCCAGGGCGGGGGTGTGGTGTTGGGCGTGGGTCAGGGCCTGGCGCAGGGTGCGTACCTGGAGGTTGTAGGGGGCCACGACGAGGATGTCGTGGCCGGTGAGGGGGCGCGGTCCCTGGTCGGGGTCGGTGGTGACGTGTTCGGTGACCAGGTGGCGGGCGGTGGCGACCACCGCCTCGACCTCCTCGGGGCTGTGGGTGGTGCGGCCGGTGTGGTGGACGGGCAGGGTGTACACGCCCGGGGTGAGGCGGGTGGGTGCGGTGGGGGCGCCCAGGGTGCGCTGGGCGGTGCTGGGGTGGGCTTGGAGGCGGCCCTGGTAGGACAGGGCGGAGACGGGGGCGCACACCTGGGGGTGCATGCGGCGGGTCTGGTCCAGGAAGTAGCCCAGGGCGGGGTCGATGATGGGGTCGGTGCCCATGAGGTGTTGGAGGGCGGAGGCGTCGGCGCCCTCGGTGTGGACCCCTTGGACGACCTGGGGTAGTTGTTGGGGGTCGCCGAGCAGGACGAGGTTGCGGGCGCTGGCCGACACGGCCAGGGTGTCGGCCAGGGCGAACTGTCCGGCCTCGTCGATGATGAGGACGTCCAGGGGGTCGGCGACGGTGTCGGCGCCGGACATGCCCCAGGCGGTGCCGCCGATGAGGACGGGTTGGCCCTGGGCGGTGCGTTTGGCCCGCCAGTTGGCCAGGACCTTCTGGCTGGAGGGTTGTTCCCAGGGGGCGTCGGGGTCCTTCTTGCCGCCGCGGGGGCGTTTGGCGGCGGCCACCTCCAGGCCCTGTCGGTCGGCGGCGCGCAGGGCGGCGGACATGACGTTCTCCACGGCCTTGTGGCCGGTGGAGCACACTCCGACGCTGCGGCCCTCCTTGATGAGGTGGGTGATGAGTTGGGCGGCCAGGTAGGTCTTTCCGGCGCCGGGCGGGCCCTGGACGGCGAGGTAGGAGTGGTCCAGGCGGTCCACGGCGGCGATGGCGGCGCTGATGGGGTCGCCCGGGTCGGGGGCGGGGAGCGGGCCGGGCGGGTTCAGGCGCGGGGGCAGGCGGCGCAGGACGTCCAGGCCGGGGTGGTGGGGCCAGTGGGGCAGGTCGGTGACGGCGGTGTGGGCGACGCTCTCCAGGGCGCCGTCCTTGGGTTTGGGGTCCACCGGGGAGCCGGGCAGGGCCGCCACGGGTGCGCGGGAGACGGTCTGGTCGGGGTGGGCGGTCTCCACCAGGGTCAGGGCGTCGGGTTCGGCGCGCACGACCGTGGCGGGGTGGGTGGTGGCGGCCTGGCCGGGGGCGCCAGGGTGGAGGAGGTGGACGCTCTCGCCGGTGGTGAAGGGGTTGGGGTGGGCGCGGTCCAGGCGCATGGACACCTCGCGGCGGGCTTTGGTGCGCCTGCCGGTGGGTTCCTCCCACTCCCCCACGTGGACCTGCCACGGCACGGCGCAGTTGCTGTCGGTCTCCAGGTCGGCCAGGGGTGCGCTCTGGCGTTGGAAGTGTTCGCGCCAGGGCGGGGTGTTCTCGCGCTGGTAGTAGCCGACCAGGGCGGCCAGGGCCGCGCGGGGTGTGTCGTCGGGGGTGCGCTGGTCGGGGTCGGAGGGGACGTGGGCCAGGAGGGGTTCGGTGAGGGCGGCGTGGCGGGCGGCCTTCTCGGCGCGTTTGCGGGCGCGTTCGGTCTCCTCTTCGGAGAGTTCGAACTGGATGAGGGGCCGGTCGGTGATGCCCTGTTGGGTGCGGTGGGTCTCCAACCAGTCGCGTAGGCGGGCGGTGGAGTGGCAGTCGTCGCGGTTGTAGGCGGCGATGTCGGCCAGGACGCGTTCGGCGGTGGGGGTGTCGTCGGCCTCGCGGGCGGCCAGGTAGGCGGCGTAGGCGTCGATGCTGGAGGCGGCGGTGGTGACGCCGCCGTCGCGGCCGGCGCCGAGGTAGAGGGGTTCGAGGTACTTGATGGAGTAGGAGCGCTGGGACACGCGCAGGCTCTTGCGGACGACGGTGAACAGGTCCACGAGGCGGTTCTCGCGCAGGAGCCGGTTGACCTCCTCCTCGCGGGTGTCGAACTCGGCGCTCAGGTGGGTGAGGCGGTCGACCTCGTAGGAGGCGTAGTGGTAGACGTGCGCGTTCTCGTCGGCGTCGATGCGGGCGGTGGCGAAGTCGACGAAGTCCTCCAGGGCCTTCTTCTCCTGGGCGCGGTCGTGGGCCCAGAAGGCGTGGAAGGTCTCCTGGCCGTTCTCGTCCTCGGTGGTGGCGCCGAACAGGTATTCGAGGCCGCGTTCGCCCTGGCGGGAGTGGTAGGGGTAGCCCTCCATGTCGAAGAAGACGTCGCCGGGGCTGGGTGCGGGCAGGGTGGCCAGGCCTTCGGGTGAGAACACCTCGGCGGTGACGGTGCCCTGGGGGTTGGTGGGGGTGCGGGTGGTGTCCTGGCGGACCTGGAGGGCGGCTTGGGCGCGGAGTTGGTCGAAGGAGCGGCGGGGCAGGGTGGTGGGGCGGGCGTGGTCGGGGGCGTGGGCCAGGGCGTCGATGGTGTCGATGCCGGCGTCGGTGAGTTTGGTGGCCTGGTCGGTGCGTAGTCCGGCGACCAGTGACAGGTGGCGGGCGTCGGTGCGGCCTTGGGCGCACCAGGTGGCGTAGCCGCAGCCGTCGCAGGCGGGGCGGGGTTGGCCCCAGGTGGGGGTGGGCAGGGCGGGTTCGGTGGCCAGGTGGGTGAGGAGGCGTTGGGTGACGGTGGTGAGGATGGGGGTGAACTCGGCGGTGGGCAGGGTGTGGGTGTGTTGGTCGCCGGTGAGGAGGTGCATGTGGTGGGGGGTGTGTCCGTGGAGGACGGACACGGCCTGGGCGTAGGCGGCGAGTTGGACGACGGCGGCGGGGCCGGGGCGGCGGGCGAGTTTGGTGTCCCAGGGTTCGTAGGTGTGGGGGGTGGGTGCGTTGGGGCGGGGGGTGCCGGTGGTGGGGTCCAGGTCGGAGCGGATGAGGAAGTCGGCGCGTCCGTGGAAGGCGACGGTGTCGGTGAGGGGGTGGTGGAAGGACGCCTGGTAGATGACGGGTGCTCCGGCGGCCATGGCCTGGGCGGTGGCGTGGGCGGCGGCGGCCAGGGAGTGGTCGTCGGCGGTGGGTGGGTCGATACGGACCAGGTCGTGGCCGAACAGGGTGGTCAGGCGGTCGAGTTCGGCTTTTTCGTGGAGGTCGCCGTGGTGGGCGACGAGGGTGTCGACCTCGTCGGGGCGGGGTGCTCCGGGCACGTGGGCGGCCAGGGCGCTCTTGAGGGCGCTGCGGTGGTCGCACTCCAGTGTGTCGACGAGGTCGGTGGGTGAGACGACCCAGCCGGTGGTGGTGCGGAACAACGCCCGACTCCCCTTGGTGTTGTGGTGTCTGCGGTGGTGGGGATTGTGCCATGCCGGGGTGACGTGTGGGTCTCGTTCGCGCCGGTGGGGCGGGGGTGGCGTCCCGTGGAAGGGGTGGTGGGTGGGGGGTGAGGGCGGCGGGGCCCCCCCCCCGCCGGGGGGGGGGGGGGCGCCCCGGGGGGGGGGTTGGGGGGGGGGGGGGCCCCCCCCCACCCCCGCCCCCGCGCCCCCCCCCCCCCCCGGGCCCCAGAAAATGTAGAATGC
>NZ_JBIAGA010000015.1:95895-156663 GCF_042869555.1 Nocardiopsis sp. NPDC006938
TACGTGGGGGGGGGGGGGGGGGGGGGGGGGGGGGGGGGGGGGGGGGGGGGGGGGGGGGGGGGGGGGGGGGGGGGGGGGGGGGGGGGGGGGGGGGGGGGGCGCGCCCCGCACCGGTTGGGGGGTGCGGGGCGCGCCGGGTGCGGCTGTTGGGGGGTGGGGTCAGCCCACGACCTCCCAGGCGACGGTGCCCACGCCGGCGCCGGTGCCGATGATCTGGTCGAAGGCGGCCGTGGACAGGTCCAGGCAGCGTCCGGCGATGAAGGGGCCGCGGTCGTTGATGCGGACCGTGACGGATTTGCCGTTGTTGGGGTTGGTCACCTTGACCATCGTGTTGAACGGCAGTGTCTTGTGGGCGGCGGTCATGCCGTAGGTGTCGAAGGTCTCGCCGTTGGCGGTGGTGGCTCCGTGGAAGCCGTCGCCGTAGAAGGAGGCCTGGCAGGTGCCGCCCTCGCCGGTGCCCTGGCCGCCGCTGGCGCCTTCGGAGGCGCCGGTGTCGCCGGAGGGTTCCTCGGGTGCGGTGGTCTCCTCCTCCTCGGGTTCCTCGCGGATGTCGGAGCCGGTGGCGGTCAGGGCCTGGGGCGCTGCGGCCTGGGTGCGGTCCTGGTCGTCCTGGGGCGGTTCGGTGTCTGGTGCGGGCTCCTCGACGACGAGCGTCTGGGGTTGGGCCTGCGGGATGCCGGCGGCGTTGGTGGCGGTGCCGGGGTCGGTGCCGGTGATCAGGACGGCGGCTGCCGCGGTGCCGCCCACGACCAGGGTCAGGCCGGCCGCGGAGGCCACGACTAGGGCCCGCTTGCGGCGTGAGCGTGAGCGCGCGGCGGCCTGGCGGGGGCCGACGACGGGCGCGGCCTCGGTGGCCGGTTCGTGGTCGTCGGCGGGCGGGATCTGGGGCTCGTTGGTGCCCACAACTCAGTCCTTCGAACGGGAACAGGGGTGTGGCGGTGGCTCTTCCGGGCGCTCGGCCGTGGAAGGCGCGGTGCGCCGGTGGTGCGGGCTCCGGGTGTCGGTGGAGCCGAGCACGGGTGACAGCGGGGACCGCCGGTGGCATCGCACGGGGTCCGGGCGCAGAGCCTAGGGGTAACGCGAGGGTAACGGTACCGGAAAGTGCCGGTTTGTGGAACTTATCACCCGCTGATCTGGAAGGTTCTCAGTTCGGGTCGGCGCGGGGGCAGCCCGTGGGGGAAGAGGCTGGTCAGGGGGTCGGGCAGGGGTAGGCCGTGGAGCTCGGCGACCGCCTGGGACAGGGTG
The DNA here is from genome assembly GCF_042869555.1 of Nocardiopsis sp. NPDC006938. Lineage (NCBI taxonomy): Bacteria > Bacillati > Actinomycetota > Actinomycetes > Streptosporangiales > Nocardiopsidaceae > Nocardiopsis > Nocardiopsis sp. NPDC006938. The sequence continues at coordinate 97,141 of NZ_JBIAGA010000015.1, forward strand.
GGGTTGTCCAGGTGTCCGCCCACGGCGGGGATGAGGGCGGCCATGGTGGGCAGGGGTGGGGCGCCCAGGGAGGCGGTGGCGTAGCGGGCGGCCACCGCGGGGGTGCGGGAGGCGCCGGCCCAGCAGTGCAGCAGGACCCGTTTGCCCTCGGCGCGCAGCGCGGCCACGGCGGAGGCGGCCTCGTCCAGGGTGAAGTGCAGGTTCGGGTTGCGGCCGGGGGTGTCGTGCAGCCACACCCGTATCCAGTCGGCCCCGGCCAGGTGGGGTGCGTCCCGGGGGTGGGTGCGGCACAGGGAGACGACCGCGTCCACCTGTTCGGGGTGGGTGCGCAGGTGGTCGAGGTTGCCGAGCAGGACGTCGGGGTCCAGGGGGTGGGGTACGGCGAAGGGCGGCAGACGCTGGTCGGGTCGGTGGCGGATGGGCAGGTGGGGCCAGCGGTCGGGGTGGGGGCCGTTGAGGGCGGCCAGGGCCGCGGTGGTCAGCGCGTGGGGGTCGGTGTGTTCGCTGAGCCCCCGCAGTGCCTGGAGGGGCAGGGCCGAGGCGCCCCAGCGGGCTCCGGCCAGCGCTCCGGTGTACATCGCGGCCGGGTCCCCGTGGGCGTGGTGGGCCGCCCAGACCGCGTCCACCAGGTGGTCGCAGGCGAACACGCCCCGGGCCGGGGCGTCGGCCGGGACGGGGGTGCGGGTCAGGGCCCGCCAGGACACGCCCAGGGGATCGTGGTGGGCGGTGTGCTCCAGGGCGGGCTGCGAGGCGGGGGCTCCGCCGGTCAGGACCAGGGAGCGCAGGGTGCGCACCCACGCGGCGTGCTCGGGTGAGCGGGCGGGGGGCGCGGCGGTGCGGTGGCGCAGCGCGGTGTGGACCAGCAGGGCCAGGGGGCGGGGTCCGGTGCCCTCCAGGGGGCCCGGTTCGGGCGGGTCGGTGGCGGCGGAGGCGAAGCGCTGTGCCAGGGGTGCGGGGGCGCCGACCAGGGCCGCTGCGGCCAGTGCGCCGAGCAGGGCGCCGACGGCGCGGTCGTGGGAGGGTTCTTCGACGGGGCGTTGGTGGGTGGGGGCTGGTGGCACGGTGCTCCTTGTGGGGGCGGTCGGTGCGGGCGGGTCCAGGTGGGGGTCTTCCCCGGAGCGGGCTCTGGGGCACGTGCTGAGCCGGTTGTGGTCACGCGGGCGCGGGGTGGGCGGTGCGGGAGCGTGGACAGTGGGGGCCCGGCGCGTGAGGATGGGGGTGTTATGCACACCATCGACGTCGCGCGCCCGGTGCGCGCCCTGGGGTCCCTGTCCGCTCTGGCCGTGGGTGACGCCTTCGGCTCTCAGTTCTTCGTTCCCGACAACCGTGTGTTCCTGGAGGAGCGCGAGTTGCCGCCCGGTCCCTGGCAGTGGACCGACGACACCGAGATGGCGGCGTCGGTCTACGCCGAGGTGGCGCGTGGTGGTGTGGTGGACGCCGACCGGTTGGTGTCCTCCTTCGCCCTCCACCACGACTTCGACCGGGGGTACGGTCCGGCGACGGGGCGCTTGTTGCGTCTGGTGCGCGAGGGCGGTGACTGGCGGTCGTTGGCGTCGGGGTTGTTCGAGGGGGCGGGGTCGTTCGGGAACGGGGCGGCGATGCGGGTGGCCCCGTTGGGGGCCTGGTACGCCGAGGACCTGGAGGAGGTCGTCGAGCGGGCGCGGGTGAGCGCCCTGGTGACGCACACCCATCCCGAGGCGGTGGACGGCGCGGTGGCGGTGGCGGTGGCCGCCGCCCTGGTGGCGCGGCGCGAGCCGTTGGGCGCGGGCCCGTTCCTGGACGGGGTGGTGGCGTGGCTGCCCGGGGGGCGGATGCGTGAGGCGGTGCGGGACGCCCGTGCGCTGCTGGTGACCTCCGACCCGGTGGCGGTGGCGCGGGAGTTGGGTAACGGGTCGCGGGTCAGTGCCCTGGACACGGTGCCGTTCGCGTTGTGGGTGGCGGCGCGGTTCCGGTCGGGGTTGGCGTCGGCGTTGTGGGCGACGGTGGCGCCGGGTGGTGACATGGACACCACGTGCGCGGTCGTGGGGGGTGTGCTGGGGGCGGGGATGACGGTGGGGTCGTTGCCTCGGGAGTGGGTGGAGCGTACGGAGCCGTTGCCCGCCTGGGCGTTGGAGGGGGCCGTGTCCTAGGCGCGGGTGCCGGGGCCGGGGGTGGTGTCCTCGGCGGGTGTGGCGGCGATGATGGCGTCGAGCAGTGCGCGCCGTGGTGGCTCTGGTGTTCCTGCGTTCGGCTGAGCGGCCCCGGCGAGGGTGAGGCTGGTCAGTATTTGAGGGTGTGCGAGCTTTCTGTGGTGCTCAGCGAACTCTGGGTCGGTGAAAGTCTCACAAAGCGGTTGAATGACACACTTGAAGGGAGGGCGGTCACTGGGGGCGCCCGGACCGGGTGAGGGGGACGTGGTGGACCAGGACGAGGTGCTCGGGTTCGTGCGCGGGCTGGACGGGGTGCGGGTGATGACGGCCGGGGTCGGGGACGGCTCACCCGAGATCGCGTGGGGTGACTCCTTCTTCCTGTACGAACCGGACGGGCGGGCGCGTGATCGGGCGGGCTTCGCGCCCTTCGCGACCCTGGTGACCAAGGACTATCCGGGTTTCGACACCGCCTCGCGCCTGGATCGCCCCGGGGTGTTCCGGGTCAACGCCGCCGTGGGTCGGGTGTCGTTCGAGGAGGTGGTGGGCCGCTCCCCCGCCGCGTACGCCGGGAGCGGGCGGGGGTGTGACGCCTCCGAGCTGGACCGGTTTCTGCCGCACCCGGTCTACGCCGCCCAGGGGTGGGTGTCGGTGCTCAATCCCGGGCCGCGCACCGCCGATCGCACCCGGGAGTTGTTGGTCCTGGCCCGGGCCAGGGCGGTGGCGCGCTACCGGGCCAGGGGTTGAGGGCCGCTCCCCCCGGGGGGTCAGGCGTGGTCGCGGTCGTGGCGCTCGCGGGCGGCGCGCACGTCCTGGCGGTGTTCCTGGGCCCAGCGGTCCAGGGCGGTGAGCGGCTCCAGCAGGGTGTGGCCGAGCGCGGTCAGGGAGTAGTCCACGCGCGGTGGCACGGTGGGGTGGGCGGTGCGTTCCACGAGCCCGTCGCGGACCAAGGCGCGCAGGGTCAGGGTGAGCATGCGCTGGCTGATGCCCTCGACGGCGCGGTGGAGTTCGCCGTAGCGGTGGGTGCGTCGCCCGAGCAGGACGATGACGAGCACGCTCCACTTGTCGCCGACCCGGTCCAGGACCTCGCGGACCGGGCAGTCCTCGGGGTCGGGGGTGAGGTCGCGTTCGGTCAGGGGCACAGGGGTGTTCGTTACGGACATGGGAGTTCCTTTTGAGGCCGGTCTGTTCTGCCTGCATACTCACTGATCAGTAGGTTACGCACAAGAAGTGAGTGAGGGGTGGTGGGTGTGGGCGAGCCGCAGCGGCGAGCGCAGGACGCGCCGGAGCCCGGGATCGTCGGAACGGGCGACGGGGAGAGCGTTCCCCTGCCGGAGGTCGGCGGCCTGGTGGTGTTGGGGTCCGAGGACGCGCCCGCGTGCTCGGACGGAATCTGCTGGTGAGGGGGGCGAGCGTGCGGATCGAGGTGTGGTCGGACATCGTGTGCCCGTGGTGCTACATCGGCAAGCGGCGCCTGGAGCGGGCTCTGGAGGGTTTCGAGCACGCGGAGGAGGTCGAGGTGGTCTGGCGCAGCTTCCAGCTCGACCCGGGCTTTCCGCGCGGTGTGGGCGAACCGGTCCTGGACTCCCTGGCCAAGAAGATGAACGCCACCCCCGACCAGGTCCGGGAGATGACCGCCCAGGTCCGCGAGGTCGCGGCCGCGGAGGGGCTGCACTACGAGTTCGACGGCGCGGTCATGGTCAACACCTTCGACGCCCACCGGCTGACCCACCTGGCCCGGGAGCGGGGGCTGGGCGGACAGGCCCACGAGCGGCTCATGCGGGCCCAGTTGGTGGAGGCCCGTGACCTGGGACGGGTGGACACCCTGGTGGAGTTGGCCGCGGAGATCGGCCTGGACGCCGAACGGGCCCGAGCCGTCCTGACCACCGACGCCTACACCGCGCAGGTGGAGGAGGACGTGCGCACCGCCCGTCGGCTGGGTGCCACCGGGGTGCCGTTCTTCGTCGTGGACCGTGCCTTCGGGATCTCCGGGGCCCAGCCCCTGGAGGTGTTCACCGCCGCGTTGGACCGGGCGTGGCGGAACCGGGAGCCTCGGAGCTGAGCCCGGCCGGTGGCGGTCCTGCCCCTGGGAGGCAGACCGCTCCCCCGTGAGGGGGTGGGGGTTCGCCCCCGTGGGAGGAGGCACCGGTCATGACCGGTGCCTCCTGCGCCTCCCGTGGTTTCCCGCCTCGGCCCCGCACTCCCCTGGGCGGGGCGGTCGCGCGTCGCGGGGGCGGCTACCGGACGGGGACGTCGGGGATCTCGCCGAAGGCGCCCGCGTACAGGGTCATCTGCGTCACGTCCGTGCTCGGGGCGGGGAAGACCGCCAGGGCCAGGTACTCCTCGCCCGGGGAGAGGGTGAGGACCTCGTCCGCGAAGTCCTCGTACTCCCCCTCGCCGGCGCGGATGCGGATCACGTACCGGATCACCCCGGTGTCGGGTTCCTCCAGGCGGAAGCCGCCCATGGTGCCCTCGGTGTACTGCTGGGGGCTGCCGGGCAGGAACGCCTCGTCGCCCTCCAGGTCGGCTTCGAGGTCGGTGAGGGTGGAGTTCTGGAAGCCCACCATCTGGAACAGGTAGGCGCCGTCGCGCACCAGCGGGTAGACGTTCAGGTCGAGGTCGTTGTGGACGGCCGTGGTGAAGGGGTCCAGTTCCTCGAAGTAGGCGGCCGGGGGGCCGACGTGGCGTTGGGCCGCGTCCAGGCCCGCGCCGTCCTTGCCGGTTCCGTCGTCGGACAGCGGCACCTCGTAGGAGAACTCGACGCGGCGGTTGCGGGCCCGCGCCTGCTCGTCGTCGTCCCCGCCCTCTTCGGCGAGGAGTTCGGTGCTGCCGCGCCCTTCGGTGACCAGTGTGAAGTCCGAGCCCAGTTCCTCCTCCAGCAGGGCTCGCACGGCTTCGGCGCGTTCTTCGGACAGGGTCTGGTTGTAGGTGTCGGAGCCCGTGCCGTCGGTGTGGCCGACGATGGTGACCCGTACGTCCTCGCCGAGGTTCTCGCGCAGGGACTGGGCGGCCTCCCGGATGGTGGCGGCGGCCTCGTCGGTGGGGTCGGACTCGTCGAAGGCGAACATGTTGTCCGCGTGCAGGGCGATGACCTCCTCGTCGCCCGCGCGGGTGGTGGAGGCGGTCGAGCTGTCCACGAAGCTCTCCATGGTCTGGAGGAACGCGGTGGTGTCCAGGCCCGGTCGCGGCGGGGTCTCGGGGTAGACGATCTCGTCTGTGGGCAGGTCGCCGTTGATGACCCAGGTCTCGGGGTCGATGTAGTCGTGGACGTCGGGTTCGGGAAGCGGGGTGAAGGTGTCGACGCGGGTGACGGGGATACCGGGTACGTGGGCGGCGGTCATGCCGGTCAGGGTCAGGAAGTCCACGTCCTCGCTGGGGGCGGGGAAGTAACGGCGGATGGGTGCGGGCAGGCGTTCGTGGATGGGGACGAGGTCGCTGCCCTCGATGAAGTAGCTGCCGTAGGGTTCGCCGTGTTCGGGGTCGGTGATGGGGAGCAGGACCTCGCCGGAGACCGGGTCGACCAGGCGCAGGGGTGCTCCGGCGTAGGAGACCTCTTCGCCGTTGATGGTCTCCAGGATGGTGCGGCTGAAGTCGATCATGAGGTATTCGCCGTTGTTCTCCAGCGCCTCGATGGTGATCTCGACGCCGACGTCGTTGCCGCCCTCGACGAACATGCGCCCCTGGCGTACGAAGGGCAGTTCGACGTCCTCGGCCAGGATCGGCTGGTCGCTCTCCTCGACGGCGGCGGGTGCGGCGCCGTCACTGTCGGAGGTCAGGTCGCGGAGCAGGCCGCAGGAGGTCAGGGCCAGGCTCAGGGCGAGGACCGCGCCGGTCAGGCCCAGGGCGCGTGGTGTGGAGGCCCGGGGCGGGCGGGTCCGAGGGGCGCTGCCTGGGGCTCGTGGGGACATGGTCGGGGGACTCCTCGCGGTGGTGGCGCGCTCCGGCCGGGGTGCCGGTGCCGTCGGTCAGCTGGTCAGACGCGCGCGGGGGCGGTCTGGTTGCGTTCGTGGGCCCGGTGCCACCCGCTCGGCCCCGTGGCGGGTGGCGGGGCCGGGGGCGTTCCCCCGGGGCGGGGTGGGGTCGTGCCGCCCTTGTGGCGGGGGCGTGGGGAAGGGGTCGGTGCGTGGGGCGGTACCCGGCCAGGACGGTTCCGGCTGGGGCGTCGCGGGGCCGCGCGGTAGCGGTAGAGGGTGAACGGGTGTGCGCGGGGGCCTCCTGCCGGGTGTGAACTCCGTGGCGCGTCGGGCCCCGGGGGTGCTTGGATGGGGGCGTCACGTGACCCGTGTGCGGCGCGGACGAGGAAGGGCGGGCGCGTTCCCATGATGGAGATGGTGTTCGGGGTCGTTCCGGTGCTGGCCGCCGTGTTGACCGGGTTGTTCGCCGGGCTGTTCCTGTCCTTCTCGATGGCGGTGATGCCGGGTCTGGCGCGTGCGGGTGACCGGTCGATGATCGACGCGATGCGGGGGATCAACACGGCGATCCTGAACCCGCTGTTCGCGCTGGTGTTCGTGGGCGCCCCGGTGGTGGCCCTGGGCACGACGGCCCTGTACGCCTCCTCCGGCCCGGTGCGGTCGCTGGTGTGGTCCGGCGCGGCGCTGGTGTTGCTCCTGGTGGCGGTGGTGGTGACGTTCGTGGTGAACGTGCCCCGCAACAACGCCCTGGAGCAGGCGGGCGAGGCCGATCACCTGCGGGACCCGGCCGCGGTGCGGGCGGCGTTCGAGCCGGGGTGGGTGCGGTGGAACCACGTGCGTTCGCTGGTCTCGGTGGCGGCGCTGGTGTGTGCGGTGGTGGCGCTGCTTCCGGTGTGAGCCGTGCCGGTGGTTCGCGGGTCGGGGGCGTGGTGTGCTCGGGGTGCGGCCCGGTGTGTGACACCGTGGCGGGGTGGACCCGCACATCGAGACCTTCGACCCCGCCGTGACCGGCGCCGATGACCTCGCGTCGTGGACGTCGGTGTTCACCGACGGGCAGAGCGAGCTGTCCGGTGGCGCTCCTGCCCCGGCCGAGGAGCTGGCCGCCCGTCTGCGTGCGGGCAGGGCGGGGCGGGCGTGGCGTTGGGCGGCGCGGGCGTCCCGGGGGCACGCCATTCATGGTGTGGCCGAGTTGCGGCCCCGGCACCATGACGAGCGGATCGGGTTCCTGCGGTTGTTCGTGGCCGACACGGCGCGGCGCCGGGGCAGCGGTCGGCGGTTGCGTGAGGCCGTGGTGGCGGAGGCCCGTGCCCAGGGGATGGACCGGCTCCAGTGCACCGTGCTGGTCGGGGAGCCGGGTGAGCGCTTCGTGCGGTCCAGTCCCTACCTGCGCTCCCTGGTGCGGTTGGAGCTGCACAAGCAGTACCTGGACGAGGAGACGCTGCGGCGGTGTTGGAGTGTGGCGGCCACCCCGGCTCGCGGGTACCGGCTCACCCACTGGGAGGGTGCGGTGCCCGAGCCGTTGGCGGCGTCCTTCGGCCGGGTCATGGCTCATGTGGGGGACGCTCCGGGTACGCAGGCACGCCAGGGGGCGTTGGCCTGGGACGTGGCGCGGGTACGTGAGTGGGAGCGCCGGGTCACCGAGGACGGTTCGCGGCTGGTGGTGGGTGCGGCCCTGGACCGCACCTCGGATCTGGTGGTGGCGGCCACGGTGAGCACGGTCTCCCGGGGGTCGGTGGCCGACCAGCACGACACGGCGGTGTTGCCCGCCCACCGGCGCAAGGGGTTGGCCAGCCGGGTCAAGGCCACCCAGGCGCTGCGGGTGCACGACCTGTTCCCGCACGTGGAGGCGGTGACGGTGACCGTCGACAGGGAGAACCGGGGGATGCTCGCGGTGAACCGGTCCCTGCGCTACCAACTGGTGAGCGAGCGGCTGCTGGTCGAGGAGGGGCTGGAACGGCGCTGAGGCCGGGATGGTCTCAGCCGAGCGGGTCGCTCACGTGTTTGCGGGCGCTGTCGTAGATGACCTGGCTGCGGAAGGAGGCGACCTCACGGCGTTCGGTGAGCCGGTCGATGAGGAAGCCGTGCAGGGAGTCCAGGTCGGGGACGGACACGTGCACGAGGAAGTCCTGTTCTCCGGAGACCACGTAGACGGCGAGGACCTCGGGTAGTGCGAACATCGCCGACTTGAAGCCCTCGATGGCGCGGCGGCTGGGCGGGCGCAGCCCGACGGACACGAACGCCTCCACCCGCCGGTTGAGTGCCGCGGGGTTGATGTCGGCGTGGTACCCGCGGATCACCCCGCGCTGGTGGAGCAGGCGCACGCGTTCCAGGCAGGTGGAGGGCGCCACGCCGAGCGTGTGCGCCAGGGCCCGGTTGGTCTGCCGTGCGTCGCGTTGGAGTTCACGCACGATCGCCGAATCTAGTTCGTCCATATCGGCCATCGTAGGCCGGTGGTCGAATAGTGTTCGGCGATCTGTCCAGGGTGATGTGTCTGTGGCTAGTTTCTGCGTTGTCCACACGACGGATGAACGGGGAATTGTCGCATGAGCATGTCCACCAAGCTGGTTGTCGTCCTGCGTTCGGACCTCGGGCTCGCGGTGGCGGCCAACGCGGGAGCGGTGCTCGGGTTGGCGTTGGGTGCGCGGTTGGAGAAATCGCTGGGGGCCGACGGCAAGGACGCGGGCGGGGGCCTGCACGCCGGGATCAACCCGCACCCGGTGCCGACGCTGGCCGCTTCGGGTGCCGAGTTGCGCCGTATCAAGGAGCTGGCGGACGAACGGGACCTCACGGTGGTGGGGTTCAACGAGGTGGCCCGCCGCTCGCGCACCTACGCCGACTACCTGGACCGGCTGGAGCGGACTGGTCCGGGCGACGTGGAGTACGTCGGCTTGGCGGTGTTCGGGCCCAAGAAGGACGTGAACAAACTGACCGGCGGGTTGTCCCTGGCGGGATGAACGCACCGCGGCCCCCGCCACGGAACAGCGGTTCCGTGGCGGGGGCCGCGTCGTCGGGTCAGACCCCGAAGGCGTCCGGGTAGCGGATGGTGCCGCGCGGGGTGGCGCGCGAGGGGTCCAGGGACAGGGCCATCATGGCCTCGTCGGGGACCTCGAAGGGGGCGCGCACGCCGTGGCCGGAGGCCGGGGTGAACCCGAACCGGGGGTAGTAGTCGGCGTGGCCCAGGACCAGGACCAGGTTCTCCCCCAGGTCGCGGGCGGCCCGGAGTCCGGCGCGGATGGCGGCCGAACCGGCTCCGGTGCGCTGGTGGGAGGGCAGCACCGCGCACGGGGCCAGGGCCAGGGCGGGTGCGCCGTCGACGTGGCAGCGCGTGAACAGGGCGTGCCCGACCGGGGTGCCGTCGGTGTCCTCGGTGACGATGGACAGCCCCTCGATCCAGGCGTCGGTGTCGGCGCGCAGGGCGTCGACGAGGTCGGCCTCGGCGGGAGTGGGGAAGGCGGCGCTGACGATCGCGTGGATGCGGGCGGTGTCGGCGCTGGTCTCGGGCCGGGTGGACCAGGGGTGTGCGGGGTGGGACAAGGGTGTGACCTTCGTGTTCGGGGGTCCCGCCGTGTGGTCAGGCCGGGACCCGTGGGACGCGGGTGCTGGGGGCGGCGCTCGTGGCGTCGCCGGTCGCGACGGTCATCGGTTCGCTTCTGTTCGCGCGGGTCGGCTCTCGGCTTCGCGGGGTCCAACGCTAGCAGGGGGCGGGGTGTTCCCCCAGGTGGGTGCGGGCGCGGGTGGCAGCGGGGGCGGTTCGGGGCGTTCGGGGGCCTTCGGGCCCGCTGTGCGCGGCCCCTGGGGCTGGCTAGGGTGTCTGGTCCACGGGGCTTTCGCGGTTGCCGGGCGGCCCCGTGGACCAGTCGGCGCGACGGTAGGGAGTGGCGAGCGGTGGAGCTGTTCGAGGAAGGTGCCAAGGTCCTGACGCAGGAGATGGTCAAGGGCGGCTGGACCGTGGTCCGGGGGTGGGTCACCCGGGTGTTCGGGGGGGATGGGGCCAAGCGGGACAGGGCTTTGGAGGAGCTGGAGCAGACCCGCCGCGACCTGCTCGAGAGCGGCGCGGACGCCGTTCCGGTGGAGGAGGTGGAGCAGACCTGGCGGACCCAGCTGCGTCGGCTGCTGCGTGAGGACCCGGAGGCTGCCGCCGAGCTGCGCGCGCTCTTGGACGAGGTGGCGCCCTCGGGGTCGGGCAACGTCACCAACATCGCCGGTGACGTGCACGGCACGCTCATCCAGGCGGGCACGATCCGGGGTGGTGTCCACCGGAACGTGACGGGTGTGGACGGTGACCGCGTGGACCCGCGCGGTGCCCGGTCCGAGCCTGACGTGACCGGTACCCGGTACCCCCACGGGGGCGGCCGCTCCGAAGGCTAGGGGCGGCGCGGGTGGGCCGGAGTGGACGCTGCGGGTTCGGCAGTCCCGGTCGGCCGTCGCCCCGGTGTGGGCCGGAGCGGTGGGCGCGGCGACCGGGTGCGTCGTGTGAGCGGGGGGTGTGGTGGGCGCGGGCGGTGGACGAGCCGGGTGCGTGTCCTCGGCCCGGGGAGGGTGAGCGGTGGATTCGGGTGAACGGGAGGCGGGACGGGCCGCCAACACCGCCGGGCACGTGTGGGGGACGCTCACCCAGGTGGGCACGGTCAACGGCGACGTCCGCGTCGACGTCGGCGGCGGACCCGCCCGGGGCGCCGCGCAGACGCTGCTGACCCTGCCCTCGGTGGAGGCCGGTTTCACCGGCCGGGAGGTGGAGCTGGAGCGGGTCCTGGCGGTGCTCGATCCTGAGGCGCGCGGCGTTCCGGGAGTGGTGGTCTCCCAGGGTATGGGCGGGATCGGCAAGACCCAGCTGGCCCTGGCCGCCGGGCACGAGGCGCTTCGGCGTGGCTGGTTCGCGGGGGCGCTCTTCGTGGACCTGCACGGGTACACCACCCCGGTGGACGGGGACCGGGCGGTGGAGTCCTTCCTGCACGGGTTGGACGTGCCCGCGCGGCGCTGGCCCGATGATCCCGAGGCCAGGCGGGGGCTGTACCGGTCGGCGTTGGAGGAGCGGTCCCTGGAGCTGGGCGGGCCGATCCTGGTGGTGGCCGACAACGCCTCGGAGGCCGCGCAGGTGGTTCCGCTCGTGCCGGGGCGGGCCCGCCACCGTCTGCTGACCACCTCGCGTGACCGGTTCGCCTCCCATGGCTGGCGGCGCGTGTCCGTCGACCACCTTCCGCAGGACCGCGCGGTGCGGCTGCTGGCGGAGGCCCTGCGGGTCGGTGATCCGGACGATCCGCGGGTGGCGGATCAGGCGTTGGCCCGGGTGGCCCGGGCCTGCGCGGGGCTTCCGCTGGCGTTGCGCGTGTGCGCCGCGCTGCTGGGGGCGGCCCCGGACATGACCGTGGTGGAACTGGCACGGACGCTGGAGGAGGGGAGGGCGCGGCCGTCCCGGCTCAGGGACGGCTCCCGCAGCCCGCACACGGTCTTCGAGCAGTCCCGTGCCCGGCTGGCCCCGGAGGTCGCCGAACTGCTGGCCCTTCTCGGGCTGGCCCCGGGGCCGGACGTGTCGACGGAGGCGGTGGCGGTCCTGGCCGGGACCACCGTCTCCGAGGTGGTGGGGCGTCTGCGCTGCCTGGCGGCCGCGCACCTGGTCACCGGTGAGGCGGGGCGGTGGCGGATGCACGACCTGGTCGCCGACTACGCGGCCTCGCTGAGCGCCGGGGAGGGGGCTCCGGCCCGGTACGCCCGGGCTCGGACACGGCTCTTCGACCACTACACGGCCCGTGCCGACCACGCCCGCCTGCACCTGGTGGCGTTGCCGGGGAGGGCGGCCCCGGCGACCTTCGCCGATCGCGTGTCGGCGACGGAGTGGCTGGACGCCGAACGGGCGGTGCTGATCGACACCGTGCACGAGGCCCACCGCCTGGGCCAGACGCGAACGGCGGCCGAGCTGCCGGTGTACCTCAACACCTATCTCAAGCGGCGCCGGGACTTCACTGATCTGGTGTCCGTGCACTCGATCGCGATCGACGCCGCCAGTGGTACCGGGGACGCGGTCCGTGAGGGGATCGCGTGGAACAACCTGGGGGCCGTGGTGCGTGAGCAGCGGCGCTTCGGTGAGGCCGTCGACGCCCATGAACGGGCTCGGGTCCTGTTCGTCGAGCGGGGCGACGTGCACGGGGAGGCGGTGTCGTGCGGCGGGCTGGGTGCGGCGTTGATCGAGGAGCGCCGTTTCGCCGAGGCCATGGTGGTCCTGCGTCGTGCCCTGGCGATGCTCACCCGGGTGGACGACGCGCACCGGGCGGCCATCGCGTGGAACAACCTGGGGGTGGCTCTGCGCGAGGAGGGCCGGTATGCCGAGGCGATCGAGGCCCATGAGCACGCCCTGCGGGACTTCCACCGTCTGGGTGACGCCCACCGTCAGGCCCGGGTGTGGGTCAACCTGGGGGCGGTGGCCCGGGAGGAGCGCCGCTTCGACGGGGCTCTGGAGGCGTACGCGCGGGCGCGGGACGTCTTCGGGGAGTTGGGCGACACCCGGGAGGCGGTCAGCGCGCAGGCCGGGGTGGGCACGTGCCTTCGGGAGGTGGGACGCACGGAGGAGGCGCTGGCCCTGTTGGAGGAGGCGGCGGAGTTCTTCGCCGAGGAGGGTGACCCGCACAGCGAGGGGTGGGTGCGCCACGAACTCGGGCTGGCCTGGGTGGGGGCGGGGGAACCCGCCGGGGCGGTCCCCCAGTTGGAGCGCGCGGTGGGGCTCCTCGGGGAGAGCGCGGACCCCCATCGCGGGGAGCTGGCCGCGGGGGACCTGGCCCGGGCCCGGGCGGCGCTCCCGTCGGGTGAGGGCCCGGCCGGGGTCCCGGGGTCCTGAGTCCCTGGCGGGAGGCCCGCCGAGGCGCCCCCCGGGCCCGGTCGGGTCGGCGGTTTCGGTCCTGTGCCGCCCGCCGGACGCGCCCGTACGGGAGCACTCCTGCGGGGTCAGCGCGCGGGGCGTCCGTCCCGGCGCAGGGGAGCTCCCAGCAGCCGGTCCAGGTCCGCCGCCACCACGTCGAGCAGCTCGCGGCCGAACACGCACAGCGTGCCCTGGCCGTGTTCCCAGGGGTGGCCGAAGGTGCCCAGGCGCAGGTCGTGGGAGAGGTTGAGCGAGTAGTCGCCGTCGGGGAAGGCGCAGGCGGGGTGGCGGGGCCGTTCGTCGCCGCCGACCCGGCGGGGGTCGTACCGGCGTCCGATGTGCTGCCAGTCCAGGGAGTACAGGTGTTCGCCCGGCGGGACCCCCGCGGTGAGCGCGCGCCGTACCACCCGGTTGAGTTCGCTGATGCGTGCGGGGTCGCCCGTGACGGCGCGGACGGGCCAGGTCGTCGAGGGGGTGGGTTCGACGATGCCGGGGAAGACGGTGGTGCTGGGGGTGAAGAAGAAGCGTTCGGTGAACCGGTCCCACACGTCGTCGTGTTCGGGGTCGTCGTGGAGCTCGGTGACGGGTCGGGTTCGCGAGGGTGTTCCGGGTGGGGTCCAGGTGTGGGTGCGCACGGTCGCGATCCGCCGCAGGCCCGAGTCGAGCAGCAGTGCGTGCAGGTCGGGTTGGGCGGCGGGGTCGATTTCGGCGGCCATGAGGCGGGCCTCGGCCTGGGTCCACACCCACCACAGGGGCAGGACGCGGCCCGAGGTGGCGTGCCGGGCCCACTCCCCCAGGAACTCCGGGCGCGGTGAGGTCATGCCCTCCAGGACGACGAAGGGGGTCCCGGTGCGCAGGGTGGCCCAACTGGCGGCGGTCACCCGGGTCCCGCGTACGAGGGTGAGGGTGCGGTTCTCGAAGGCGGTGCCGTCCGCCTCGTGTTCGGTCAGGGGGCGCCGGTGCGGGCCGGTGTTGGCGGCCAGTCGGCGCACGGCCTGGGCGGAGACCCGGTCGTTCTCGCGCAGTACCTCGTCCCCCGGGGGTGGCGGGCTGGGCAGGTCGGCGAGTTCGGCGACCAGGACGGAGCGTTCGGCCCCGGGGCGGAACCCGGCGGCCTCCAGCGCGGGGGCCAGGCCGGTCGGGTCGTGGTCGTGCACCGGCCAGTGGGCGGGTTCGCGGTGCGCCGCGAACCGTGCGCGCTGGCGGGCGACGAGGGCGGGCAGGTCGGTTCCGGGCGGCAGGGGCCCGTGGTCGACGACGCCGTGGGTGCCGTAGTGGGTGCGGGTGAGACGTCCGCCGTCCAGGAACCGGTCCCGTAGGTGCACCGCCCCGGCCTGGGGAGGTGAGGGGAGGTGGCCGCGCAGGTGGGTGTCGTAGGCATGACGGAACTCGTGCAAGGTGGTAGCCAGGAGGGGTGAGGGGGCGGGAGGGGCGCCCCATTGTGCCAGGGTCGGGCCCCTGCGGTTCCACCCCGTGCGGTGCCGTGGGGGCCGGAAGCCGGGGTGGCGGTGTCCGATTGTCGAGGCCGGTCCGTAACCTCGTCGGCGGGCGTTCTCGTGCGCGGCGCCTCGGACACCAACGGACGCCGTCCCACTCGGTGCGGGTACCGTTGCCGGTGGCGTGGGGTCGTGGGGGCGGGGCTGCCCGGACACCGAACCGAATGGAGTTCGGTTGAGTGTGGCCACGGCTTCTACTGGTCGGTAACATTGTCGTATGAGCCTTGACCACCCCGCCGAGGGTTACGAGTTCGACCGCGACACCCGGGTCGACAAGCGCGCCGACGGCGAGTTCACCGCCACCCTCACCGACGGCTGGACCACCTTCACCTCGCACCCCAACGGCGGTTACGTCCTGGGAACGGCCCTCAACGCCCTGGGACAGACCCTCAGCCAGACCGACCCCCTCGTCGTCTCCGCCTTCTACCTGCGCCCGGCCGCACCCGGCCAGGCCCTGCTGCGCACCGAGACCGTCCGTGAGGGGCGCCGCACCGCCACCGGCGCGGTCGTCCTGGAACAGGGCGGCAAGGAGATCCTGCGCGCCACCGCCACCTACGGTAACCTGGCCGCCGAGGGGCGCGAACTGCACCTGGAGGGGCCGCCGGAGCTACCCGCCCCCGAGGACTGTTACGCACCGCCGGAGTTCGCGGGCGCGACCGAGGGCGTCACCATCGCCCAGCGCGTCGACTACCGCTACCCCGAGCGTCCCGGATGGCTGGACGGCAAGAAGGACGGACGCCCCCGAACCGACTTCTGGATGCGCTTCGCCGACGGCCGCGACGCCGACGCCGGCTCACTGCCCGCGATGGTCGACTTCGCCGTCCCGGCCGTGCTGGAGATCGGTGAATTCGGCACGATCACCGTGGAGCTCACCACCCACGTGCGGGCCCGGCCCGCCCCCGGCTGGCTGGCCTGCCGGGTCTTCACCAAGCACGTCTCCCACGGCCTGCACGAGGAGGACATGGAGATCTGGGACAGCCAGGGCACCCTGGTCGCCCAGGCGCGCCAGCTCGCCATGCTCCTGTGATCCCCTCCCCCACGGTGGGCGGGGCCCCGTCGCGGGACGGGTGAGGGGGCCGGGGCACGCAACCGTGAGCCGGTCGGCGGCGTCTCACCGCCGTCACTCGCCTGGGCGGACCCGCCTGTCGGATCGGGACGTCCCGCGCCTCGGGGGCCGTTACTCCTCCTCGGTGCGGCGGGTGAGGCGTTCGTGGCGCTGGCGGGCGGCCTGGGCGGTGCCCAGGCCCAGGCCGAAGGCCAGTTCCTGCCAGGTCATACCGTGCCCCTTGCCCATGGTGAGCAGACCCGACTCCAGCTGGTCGAACTCGGCGCGGGCCCACGGCACCAGGGTCAGCGCGGCGGTCAGGTCGTCCTGGTCCACGGAGGGAGCGCCCTCGTCGGGCAGGGCGCTGCCCGCGGCGAGGTCGTTGACGCGCTGGATCGCGGCGTGCGGGGACATCGGCATGCGCATGTTCGTCCAGCGGTCGCGGTCCTGGCCGGTGGCGTGCCGTTCGGTGATGCGGAAGAGGGCCTCGTGGGCCCTCCCGCGCCGGGCCTGTTCGGGGTCGGGTCGGGTGAAGGGGTCCTGCGCCGTGTTCTCCATGCCTCAACTATGTGTTTACAGGCCATCGTTGTCAACACATTGTTTTGAACGAAATGTTCAAGCCCTCAGTCGAGGACACGGGTCCCCCTCCCCCGGGTCCTGAGCGCGCGGACGGCGCGCCCCCGCCACAGCAGTCCCTGCCGCGGCGAGAAGAGGTAGGCCAGCGTGAACGCGGCCGCCTGGGCCAGCACGATGCAGCCACCGGTGGACACGTTCATGTGGAAGCTGGTGAACACCCCGACCACGGCCGCGACCAGGGCGATCCCCGCCGAGATCAGCAGCATCCGCTCGAACCGGTCGGTCAGCAGGTACGCGGTGGCGCCGGGGATGATCACCATGGCCACGACCAGGATGATCCCCACCGCCTGCAACGCCACCACCACCGTCACCGAGAGCAACCCGAGCAGCAGGGTCTCCAGGAGCCGGGGGTTGACGCCGATCGCGTGGGCGTGGACCGGGTCGAAGGCGTACATGGTCAGGTCACGGTGCTTGTACCAGACCACCGCCAGCACCACGGCGGCCAGGACCAGCACCTGGAGGATGTCGGAGTCGGAGACCCCCAGCACGTTGCCGAACAGGATGTGGCTGAGGTCGGTCTGGCTGGGCACCCGCGAGACCATCACCAGGCCCAGGGCGAACATGGCGGTGAAGACCACCCCGATCACCGCGTCCTCCTTGACCCGGGAGGTGCGGTTGACCACCCCGATCAGCGCCACCGAGCCGCCCCCGAACACCAGGGCGCCGAGCGCGAAGGGCAGCCCGAACATGTAGGAGAGCACCACACCGGGCAGTACCGCGTGTGAGACCGCGTCCCCCATCAGCGACCACCCCACCAGGGTCATCCAGCAGGAGAGCACCGCGCAGACCACGCCCGCGACCGCGCTGACCAGCAGGGCCCTCTGTACGAACTCGAACTGCATCGGCACCGTGAACCACTCCACGAGCGCGGTCAGGGCGTCCACGGGCGTCGCTCCTCACTGGGGTGGATGCCGAACGCCTCCAGGAGCACGTCCGGTTCGAGGACCTTCTCGGGCGGTCCGTGCGCGATCACGCGCCGTTGCAGCAGGACGGCCTCGTCGCACAGCACCGGCACCTGGGCCAGGTCGTGCGTGGACACCAGCAGGGTGTGCCCGGCCTGGCGCAGTTGCAGGAGCAGGTCGGTGATGGTGGCCTCGGAGCGCTTGTCCACGCCCGCGAAGGGTTCGTCCAGCAGCAGTACGTCGGCGTCCTGGGCGATGGCGCGGGCGACGAAGGCGCGCTTGCGCTGGCCGCCGGAGAGCGCGCCGATCTGGCGGTCGGCCAGCTGGGTGAGGTCGGTGCGGGCCAGGGCGTGCTCCACGGCCTGGCGGTCGGCGGGGCGAGGGCGGCGTCTGCGGCCCATGTGCCCGTAGCGGCCCATCATGACCACGTCGCGCACGCGTACCGGGAACGCCCAGTCCACCTGTTCGGACTGGGGAACGTACCCGACCAGGCCCTTGCGCCGGGCGGCGGTGTGGCCCATGCCCAGGAGGCGGACCCGGCCCCGGTCGACGGGGACCAGCCCGAGGACGGTCTTGAACAGGGTGGACTTCCCGGAGCCGTTCATGCCGAGCAACCCGCACACCCGGCCGGGTTCCACGGACAGGTGCACGTCGTCCAGGGCGAGGACGTCGCCGTAGCGGACGGTGGCCCCGGCGACCTCGATGGCGGCGGTCACCGCGATCCCTGCCTCATGTCGGTCTCCTTCCTCATGCGTCGGCCAGACCGGTGACGATGGCCTCCGCGTCGTGGCGGAGCAGGTCGAGGTAGGTGGGTACGGGGCCGCCGGGCTCGGAGAGCGAGTCGACGTAGAGGGTCTCCCCCATGGCGGCCCCGGTCTCGCGGATCACGGAGCGCTGGGCGCTGTCGTTGACGGTGCTCTCACAGAACACGGTGGGCACGTCGTTGTCGCGCACGAACGCGGAGACGGCGGCGATCTGCTGCGGGGTGCCCTCGCGTTCGGCGTTGACGGGCCACAGGTAGCGCTCGGTGAGCCCGGCGTCGCGGGCCAGGTAGGAGAAGGCGCCCTCGCAGGTGACCAGGGCCCGGGAGGCCTCGGGCACGTCGGCGAGTTCGCTCTCCAGGTAGGCGCCGACCTCGGAGATCTCCTCCTTGTAGGCCTCGGCGGCCTCGGCGAACTCCCGTTCCCCCTCGGGGTCCAGGGCGGTGAGGGCGTCGCGGATGTTGTCGACGTAGACCAGGGCGTTGTCGGGGGACATCCAGGCGTGCGGGTTGGGTGCGCCCGCATAGCCGCCGGAGGAGACGGGGATGGTGTCGATGCCCTCGCTGAGGACGGCCGTGGGGGCGTCCACACGCTCGGTGAACTGCTGGAACCAGGCTTCCAGGCCCAGGCCGTTCTCGAGGATGAGGTCGGCGTCCTGACCGCGGACGAGGTCGTCGGGTGTGGGTTCGTAGCCGTGGATCTCCGCGCCGGGCCGGGTGAGGGAGGCGACCTCGACGCGGTCGGCGGCGACGTTCTCGGCCATGTCGGCGATGACGGTGAAGGTGGTGAGGACCAGGGGGCGGTCGTCGTCGCGTTCGCTTCCGGAGGTGGTGGTGCAGGCGCTGAGGGCGAGGGCCAGTGCGGCCCCGGGTATCACTGTCGACCAGGGGTTTGAAGAGAACCCATCTCTCATGTTCGGCACGCCTAACTTTTACCACAAGCAGGGCAAACTGCGCACGGGAGAGTCGGTCCGGTCGCTCGTTCGGGTCGGTCCGCAATCCGCCCCTCCCGTTCGTTGCAGTCGTTGCCGTCATTGCAGTCATGACTGCAATGACGGTAGTCTGGTGGCATGAGCGAACCCACCGAGGACCAACTCGCCTTCGTCGACGACGTCGCCGTGTTCTTCGAACGCGAGGGGCTCCCCCTGATCTCCGGCCGGGTCATCGGCTGGCTGCTGATCAGCGACCCCCCCGAACAGAGCGCCGCGCGCCTGGCCGAGGTGCTCCAGGTCAGCCGCAGCTCCATCAGCACCGCCACCCGCATGCTCACCCCCAGCGGCCTCGTCGAGGGGGTGCGCCGACGCGGCGAACGCCAGGAGTACTTCCGCATCGCCGCCGACGGCTGGAGCCGCATGCTGGAGCGCCGCTACGCCCTGGCCACCAGCTTCCGACAGGTCACCGAACGCGGCCTGCGGGCCCTGGAGGACGCCTCGCCCGAGCGCCGCGAACGCCTGGCCAACGTCCACGAGCTCTACGGGTTCCTGGAGCACGAACTCCCCGCCATGCTCCAGCGCTGGCGGGACCGAAACGAGGATGAGGATCGAGCATGAGCGCCCCCGACTTCCACCGCGAGCACGTGGACCTGCCCGGAGGGCGGCTGAGCGTCATCGTCGAGGGTCCCGAGCACGCCCCGCCGGTACTGCTGCTGAGCGGCGCGGGAGTGGACAGCGCCACCATGAGCTGGCGCCACCTCATCCCCGACCTGGCCCGGGACCACCGCGTGATCGCACCGGACTGGCCCAAGCAGGGCCGGAGCACACCCTGGGAGGGCCTCGCCGGCCACGCCGTCCTCCAGGACTGCGTACTCGCCGCCCTGGACCACGTCGGCGCCGAACGGGCCGCCGTCGTCGGGATGTCGCAGGGTGGGGCGATGACACTGGCCACCGCCATCGACCACCCCGACCGCGTGGAACGCCTGGTGGCCATCGCTCCGGCGGGCGTCCTGTCCTTCCCGCCCGTCTACCACCAGCTCCTGTGGCTCGTCTCCCGCAGCCGCCTGCTCAACACCACCCTGCCCGGGATGATGGTCGGTGACAGGAAGAGGGTGGAGTCCTTCGTCCGCACGGGGCTGTTCGCGGGGCCCGCCCCCGACCAGGAACAGGTCGTCGACGAGGTCATGGCCGAAATGGACGCCAACGGCGCGGGCTCCTCGGACTGGCAGAACGCCTCCATCGGACCCTGGCGGATGAACGTCGACCTGCGCCCGCGCCTGGGCGAGATCGGCTGCCCGGTGCTGTTCATCCAGGGTGACAAGGACCGGGGCGTCAAACCCGCCATCACCGTCGCCGCGGCCCAGGCCGTTGCCGGGGCCCGTCTCGAACTCCTGGCCGGACAGGGGCACTGGGTCAACCGCCAGTCCCCCGGACGGGTGAACCGCCTGGTCAGGGACTTCCTTACCGAAGGCGGGGACTGACCCGGCGGCCGGAGTGCGCCCCCAAGGTCCGAACCTTCCTACAATGGGCGCCCTGACGTGGGATCTCCCGATCCGCCCGCGCCCCCGCTGCGGCCACGTCGCCCGACCGTACGGCCCCCGTCCCACAGGAGTACCTGGTGGTCCTTCCCCACCGCACGCTGCGCGAGCGCTACGAGCTGCACTCCGAGGTCGGACGGGGAGGCATGGGCCGGGTCTGGCGGGCCCACGACACCGGACTCAACCGGGCGGTGGCGGTCAAGGAGATCCTGCTGGGGCCGGGCATGGACGAGGAGGAGCGGGCCCTGGTGGCCGCCCGCGCCCGACGCGAGGCCCAGGCCACCGCGATGGGCCAGCACCCCAACATCGTGACCGTCTACGACATCGTCGAGAACGACGGGCGCCCGTGGATCGTCATGGAGCTCCTGGACGGAGACTCCCTGCTGCGCCTGATGCGCGAGCGGGGACCCGTCCCCGCCCAGCGTGCCGCCGCCTGGGGGCTGGGCCTGCTCGACGCGCTGGAGACCGCCCACGGGCAGGGCATCACCCACCGCGACGTCAAACCCGAGAACGTCATGATCACCGCGGCCGGGCGGGTGGTGCTCACCGACTTCGGGATCGCCACCATCGTGGACACCGCCGCCGTCACCCAGAACTCGGCGGTCATGGGGTCGGCCGCCTACGTGGCGCCCGAACGCCTGGACTCCCTGCCCGCCACCCCCGCCAGCGACCTGTGGTCCCTGGGCGCCACCCTCTACCACGCGACGACGGGGGTCTCCCCGTTCCTGCGCGAGGGCGTGCACGCGACCCTGAACGCGGTGCTGTGCTCGGAGCCGCCCGAGTCACTGCCCGGACCGCTGGGCGAGGCGGTCCGGGGCCTGCTGGTCAAGGACCCCGCCCACCGCCTGGACGCCCCCGGCTGTCGGGCCCTGCTCAGCGCCGCCGCCCGGGGCGAGAGCGGGACCAGCGCGGTGACCCTGGCCCACCTCCCCCCGGCCGCGCCGGGGGCGGGCCCGGAGTCCGGCGACCTGGACTCGACCGGCCGTCCGCAGGACCGGACCCGCGTGGTCGGGCCCGCGCACCCCCTGCCCGAGGCCGCCTCCTCCCCCGTGCCGCCGACCGGGAGCGGCGAGGTCGCCACCGGGTCCCGGCGGCACCGGCGCCCGTCGTGGCCCGTGGTGGTGCTCGTCCTCGGGCTGGCCGCGCTGCTGGTGGCCGCCTCACTGGTGGCCGTCGACCGCTGGGGAGGAGCGGACGGGGCACCCTGGGCGCCGACCGGGGAGGCCGGTCCCCCCGCCGCGCAGGAGGACCCGGACCAAGCGGAGCCGCAGGAGGGGCCCACCGCCGAGGGCATGACGTGGACCCGGGACGCCGAGGGCTTCGCACTGCTGGTCCCCGACGGCTGGGTGCGCCGCGTGGACGGCGCCAGCGTCTTCTACAGCTCCACCACCACCAGCGCCTACCTCCAGGTCGACCGCACCCCCCACTCGGTCGACGACGAGTACGAGCACGTACTGGAGCAGGAGACCATCTCCCTGGAGGAGGCGCGGCTGCCCGGATACCAGCGCGTCAGGGTGGAGGACGTGACCGACCGCACCCCCTTCGCCTCGGCCGCCGACTGGGAGTTCACCTGGGACCGAGGAGAGGGCGCCTGGCACCTGCTGGCCCGCAACATCAACGTCTCCGGTGGCGAGTACTACACCCTGGCCTGGTCCTCCGGAGAGGACGTCTGGGCCGGGGACGCGCAGCTACGGGACCAGGCGATCGACTCCTTCGACCCGTTCTGACTCCAGCGGTCCGGCGGCCCCGGTACGCTCGATCCGTCGCGCAGCACGGACTAGGGCCTGTTTTGTGGATCATTCCGCGCTCGCGACCACCAGGCTGCCTCTCACCGCGCCGATGAAGCTCGGCCAGCCAACCCCGGGCTGCCTCTCGCTCATCGTCTTGCGAGAGATGGCCTGGACGGCCGCTCGCGGAGCTGGCGGCTCCGCCGCCAGAAGGCGAAAGCACCCAAAAAACACACCCTAAGGAGGTGGCGGGGGGTGTCCCACACCTGGACCGCGATCGACTTCGAGACCGCCAACCAGGACCGCGGCAGCGTGTGCGCCGTGGGTCTGGTCCGGGTGAGCGGGAGGCGGGTGGTCGACCGGTTCACCACCCTGATCCGCCCGCCGGACCCGGTGGCGTTCTTCTCCCGCCACAACACCGCCGTGCACGGCATCACCGCCGCCGACGTCGCCCACGCCCCCACCTGGGACCGGGTACGCGACCAGCTGGTCGAGTTCGCGCGGGGCGGGGCGCTGGTGGCACACAACGCGCCCTTCGACATGGGGGCGTTGCGCCAGGCCTGCGCACACACCGGTCTGGCGTTGCCCGCCTTCGACTACGCTTGCACGCTGGCGTTGTCGCGGCGCACCTGGGACCTGCCCGACCACCGGTTGCCGACGGTGTCCGCGCACGTGGGCCACACCGTCACCCGGCACCACCGGGCCGACGCCGACGCCGAGGCCGCCGCGCACATCATGATCGCGGCGATGCGCCGCCACGGCACCGACACCCTGCCCGAACTCAGGCGGGTCAGCGGCCTGCGCCTGGGCCGTCTGGAGGCGGTCGCGGCGACGCCGCTCGCACCCGCCGTGCCCGCTCCCGTGAGCGAGGAGCGGTTCGGCCGTGAGGACCGGTTCGGCCGCTGGCAGCGCGCCGCCCAGGCCCCGCTCCCCGAACCCTCCGCCGACGCCGACCCGGCCGGTCCGCTCTACGGACGTACGGTCTGCGTCTCCGGCGACCTGCGCGCCATGGACAAACCCGAGGTGTGGAAGCGCATCGCCGAGGCCGGGGGCCGACCCGCCAAGAACGTGACCAAGAAGACCGACGTGCTGGTGGTGGCCGACAGCGACCACGGTGGCAAGACCTCCAAGCACCGGCAGGCCGAGGCCTACGCCGCCAAGGGCCAGCGCATCGACATCATCACCGAACCCGAGCTCCTGGGCCGCCTCGGTGTGACCTCCGTCTAGGAAGGACGGCGCGCGGGGTCCGCCGGTGCCCGGGGTGTCGACCTGGGCGGAACGGCGCGGCCGCGATCTGGGACAATTCCAGGGCGAAGCCCCGTGCGCCCCGTTCCACGACGTGCGGCACACCGGGGGCGTCCCATCGGAAGGAACATCCCGTGACCACCGCAAGCAGCCCCACCCCGCCCGCCGAACTCCTGGAGTCGGCCCGGCGCGACCACGCAGCCCTGGTCGAGCGTGGACTCTCCCTGAACCTGACCCGGGGCAAGCCGTCCCCCCGTCAGTTGGACCTGTCGGCCGACCTGCTCGAACTGCCCCGTGGTGCCTACACCGCCGCGGACGGCACCGACTGCCGCAACTACGCGGGTGCGCCGCAGGGTCTCCTGGAGCTGCGGGAGATCTTCGCCGACCTCCTCCAGGTCCCGGTCGACCAGCTGATCGCCGCGGGCAACGCCAGCCTGGAGCTCATGCACGACTGCCTGGCCAACGCCTTCCTGGGCACGGTTCCGGGCGGGACCGGCCGTTGGGCGGACGCCGAGCGGGTCGCGTTCCTGTGCCCGGTCCCCGGCTACGACCGGCACTTCGCGCTGTGTGAGCGCTTCGGTATCGAGATGATCCCGGTGCCAATGACCGACCAGGGCCCCGACATGGACGAGGTCGAGCGCCTGGTGGCCTCCGACCCCGGCGTCAAGGGCATCTGGTGCGTGCCCAAGTACAGCAACCCGGACGGTGTCTCCTACTCCGACGAGGTCGTGCGCCGCCTGGCCGCCATGACCACCGCCGCCCCGGACTTCCGGATCTTCTGGGACAACGCCTACGCGGTGCACCACCTGACCGACGAGGAGGTGGAGATCGCCGACCTGCTGGGCGCGTGCGCCGAGAGCGGGAACCCCGACCGCGCGTTCGTCTTCGGCTCCACCTCCAAGGTCACCTTCGCCGGTGCGGGTGTGGCGTTCCTCGGGTCCTCCCCCGCGAACGTGCGGTGGTACCTGGGCCTGGCCGGGAAGCGCTCCATCGGCCCGGACAAGGTCAACCAGCTGCGCCACGCGATGTTCCTGGGCGACGCCGAGGGCGTGCGCGCGCACATGCGCCGCCACCGCGAGCTGTTGGAGCCCAAGTTCGAGATGGTGGAGAGCGTCCTCACCAAGCACCTGGGCGGTACCGGTCTGGCGACCTGGTCCACCCCCAAGGGCGGCTACTTCGTGCGCCTGGACGTCCTGGACGGGTGCGCCCGCGAGGTGGTGCGCCGGGCCGCCGAGGCCGGGATCGCGCTCACCCCCGCCGGGGCCACCCACCCCTACGGCGAGGACCCGCGGGACCGCACCATCCGGATCGCGCCCTCCTTCCCGGAGCTGGACGCGCTGGAGGAGGCCATCGAGGGTCTGGCCGTGTGCGTGCGCCTGGTCGGCGCGGAGAAGCAGGTGGCCGAGCAGGGCTGATCCGGCGGGTCGCCGATCCGTCCGGTCGCCGCGTGTTCGCGAGGCGCCCCCACCCCGTTCGGGGCGGGGGCGCCTCCGCGCTTCAGGGGGTGACGGCGATGTTGGTCAGGCCCCGGGTGGCGTTGGTGACCGTGTTGCTGGCGTGCACCACGTTGGGTTCGTCCGCGCAGTCGGACTGGCTCCACAGCGCGATCGCGAAGCCGCCCACCCCGCCGAGGTCGGAGTGGTTGTCGCGGAAGACGTTGCCGCAGCCCGCGCCGTCGACCTGCTGGGTGCTGGTGTAGCCGTGCGCGAACACGCCGGGCCGCTCGAAGGTGCCGGTGTTGTGCTCGAACAGGTAGCCGTTGCCCTTGACGTCCACCCAGCTGTCGGCGAAGTTCTGGCCGGAGATGCCGCGTCCGTCGAAGGTGTTGCCGGAGACCAGGCCGTCGCGGGTGCCCTCCTTGACGTCGAGGTGCTCGCCCCGGACGTCGGGGCCGATGTGGTTGCCGGTGACCTCGACCCGGTCGCTGCGGTCGACGCCGTCGTCCACGCCGTAGCAGCCCCAGTTGCTGGTGGCGGAGCCCAGGTAGACGCCCTCGCCGAACCCGGGTTGGACGCGGCCGGTGTCGGTGATGCGGGAGTCGCGCACCGACCCGTCCGAGCTGGAGCTGCGAAAGTGCACGCCCTCGTCGTCGGTGCCGCGCACCTGGAGGTCGCTCAGGTGGACGTGGTCGGAGCGGTCGACCACGATCCCCTTCTTGGAGTCGGCGACGGTGAGTCCGCGCACGTTCCAGTGGTCGGCCCCGTAGATCCAGAGCCCGTAGCCGCTGCTGTGGGTGTCGGGTGCGGGGCAGCCGCTGCCGTAGACCGGTTCGTCGTTGACCAGGACGGCGTCGGAGGGGCCGGTCAGGGTGATGGGCGCCTCGGAGGTCCCGGGAGTGGTGGCGACGAAGGAACCGGCGTACTCGCCGCTGTCCAACGTGATGGTCTGGCCGGGGCGGGCCTCGGCCAGGGCCCGTTCCAGGGCGGGCGCGTCGGCGACGCGGACCTCGGAGGGCACGGGTGCGGTCCCGGCGTGCGCGGGCGCCGCCGGGGCCGCCAGGGCCAGGGCTCCCAGGGCGGCCAGGGACCGGAGCGGGCGCGGCCGGGTGCGGGGGGTGGGCACGGGGCAGACCTTCCGTGTCGGGTTGTACCTCACCGTGGGTGAGGGTGGGAACACCGACCCTAGGTCGGGGCCGCCGCGCCAACAAGAGGGGGACGGGGCCCGGTCCGGACCGGTGCCGCGTCCTCAGGAGCCGAGGAAGCGCAGGACCGCCAGCACCCTGCGGCTGTACTCGGGGGCGTGCGCCAGCTCCAGCTTGTCGAAGAGCGCGTTGATGTGCTTCTCCACCGCGCTCAGCGACACGTACAGCCGCGCGGCGATCGCGGTGTTGCTCAGCCCCTCCGCCATGTTCTCCAGGACCTCGCGCTCCCTCGGGGTCAGCCGGGCCAGCGGGTCGGTGCGCGTGGTCCGGGCCAGCAGCTGGCGCACCACTTCGGGGTCGAAGGCGGCGCCTCCGGCCGCCACCCGGTCCAGGGCGTCCAGGAACTCGCCGACCTGTGCCACCCGGTCCTTGAGCAGGTATCCGACGCGTTCGGGGGCTCCGGTGAGCAGTTCGGCGGCGTAGCGCTGTTCCACGTACTGCGACAGCACCAGGACCGCCACGCCGGGCCGCTCGGCGCGGATGCGCAACGCCGCGCGCAGCCCCTCGTCGGTGTGGGTGGGCGGCATCCGCACGTCCACCACGGCGAGGTCGGGCCGGTGCTCGGCGACCGCCTCCAGCAGGGTCGGGCCGTCTCCCACCGCGGCGCACACCTCGTGCCCCTCCTCCTCCAGCAGACGGATCAGACCCTCCCTGAGCAGGACCGAGTCGTCGGCGATCACCAGGCGCATGCGGGCTCCGTTCCGTGGGCGTCGAAGAGTCGATTATCGGGCGAGGGGCAGGACCGCGTGCACCGTGGTGGGTCCGCCGCGCGGGCTGCGCACCTCCAGGGTGCCGTCGAGTGCCCGGACCCGCCGGGCCAGCCCGGTCAGGCCGTCGCCTCCCGGGTCGGCGCCGCCCCGGCCGTCGTCGGAGACGGTCAGCCACACGCGGGAGTCGTACACACCGAGGTCGACGACCACGCTGTCGGCCCCCGAGTGCTTGGCGGCGTTGGTCATGGCCTCGCGGGCCACGAAGTAGACGGCGGTGGCGAGTTCCTGAGGCAGGGGGCGGGGCAGGTCGGCGCGGACCACCACCGGGAGCGGTCCGCGTTCGGCGGCCTCGGTCAGGGCCGCCTCCAGCCCCAGGGTGTCGAGTGCGGTCGGGTAGATCCGCCAGGCGACCTCGCGCAGTTCGTCCAGGAGTACCCGTGACTCGGTGTGGGCCTGGCGCACGAGTTCGGCGGCGCGCTCGGGGTCGCGGCCGCGCTGGGCCCGACCCAGCAGCATGGCCAGGGCGACCACCCGCTGCTGGACACCGTCGTGCAGGTCGCGCTCGATCCGGCGCCGTTCCTGGTCCACCGCCCGCACGATTCCGGACCGGGTGCGCGTGAGTTCCTGGATGCGCCGACGCATCAGGTCCTCCTCGGTGGGGCCGAGTATGCTGCGGGCCAGCCACCGTTCGACCCCGGCCAGCAGCCGGACCAGCCACCAGGTCACCACCAGCACCACCAGGGCGGCCATCAGGCCCAGCGGGACGCTGGACACGCCCACCCCCACACCGGGCCAGTCCGCGCTCACGTGCGTGGCGGTGCCGGTGGCCGCCTGGATCAGCGCCCCGCCGACCAGGATCGGGACCAGCGAGGCGACCGACAGCAGCACGTAGAGGGAGCACAGGTGCACGGGCAGGCGCAGCAGCAGGTGGACCGCGCGGCTGGGGACGCCCGCCTCGGGGGTGATGGTGGCGCCCATCCAGTGGGAGAGCCGGGACAGGTCCCGTTCGCACAACCGTGACGCCCAGTCCTCGATCCTGCCCCGTGCGCGCGGCCGGAACCGAGGAGAGACCAGCGCGCCCAGCAGGACCAGGGCCGAGGCCGCCACCCACACCAGGGTGAGCGCGCTGACCCCGACGCCCCACACCAGCCCCACGAACTCGCGTCCGCGGCCGACCGCGTGCTCCACCGCGCGGCGCGTCACCGGTGCCGTCCCGCCGTCCACGACCACCATCACCCCGTCCGTCCTCGCTCAGGCGTCTCTGTACCGGAGCACCACCGATCCCTCACGTGAGGTGACGATGCTAATACCGTCCCGTTCGCCTTCCAGGACCGGTGGTAGCCCGAGAACCTGTGTGCGAAAGGGGAACCTCACCTCCCGGTCAGGGTAGAGGGGCCCGAACCGGACACGGAGATGTTCCCGGCGGAGCGTGCGAGGACTCCGCCCGTCTCGATCGAGCGAGGCCCTTCCGCAGGTCAATATTTCGAGGTCAGGACGGTCAGTGGAACTTCTGCTTGACCACGGACGGCCCCGGGAAGTCGGCTGGTACGGCGTCCATGTGCACCTCGTTGACCCGCTGGCCCAACCACATGTTGGAGTCGCGGCGGATGCCCTGCCTGGTGAAACCCGCCTTCTCATACGCTCGGATCGCTCCGGCGTTGGGTTCGAGCACCGTGAGCCACACACAGGCCATGTTCGCCACGTGAAAAGCCCAGTCCAACACCAGGCGGGTCGCCTCGGTTCCGATACCTCGTCCATGGTGGTCAGGGTCCATCGACACGATGTACTCGGCATTGCCCCGAGCGGTGTCCATGGCGAGCTTGGCCACTCCCACCGGAACGGGCTCGGCTTCGGTGAGATCGTAGATGGTGAAACGGGGCTCATCACTGCTGCCACCGTCGATGAGGATGGCCCGGGTCGTGCGCAAGGGTTGCGGGCTCTGCCGGTTGTAGCCGACGATCGTGCTGATCTGCTGGTCCAACCGCCAGTAGGTTTCCACCAGGTCCTCGCGGATCGGCCCGAGCCCCGCGACGTCGCCGCGCAGCCAGATCCACGGGTGGTCCTCGTTCATAGGTGTTCCTCCATCGTGTGGGAAGTGATGGTCAAGAGCTTGGTGCACCGCAGGGTGCTCACGGGTTCGCCTACCGGGGTGTCGTTGACCGAGATCCAGGAGTGCAGACCGATCGGGTCGCAGCGCACCCCGTGGTGCCAGGCCACCGACCGCCCCCGTAAAGCCAGGGCGATGACGGTGGCCACCGATGATTCCAGGCAGGCCATGCGACCGGGCACAAAACCCAAGCCTCGCACCGCGTTCAGGGTCTCCACGGCCACGGTGGTCGATGCTGGGCATCGGGCCCGTGCGCAGGACCAGCGCACCACGGCGAGCATCCGGCGCATCCGCTTCCTTCGCGCCCCGACACAGGAGATGATCGACATCATCACCACCCCCAAGACCGCGGTGAGCTGGGCGAGTCCACCGGCCCGCGGTGAGGGTTCCCATGCCAACGGCACTTCATGGGTGCTCCACGACGGTGTCCAGGCCACACGCGGAACCGGAGGAAAGATACAGGTGCGTTGCCACTCCTCGGCGGCTTGCGGGGGCAGGAGTCGGGTCCGCCCGTTGTCGTAATCCACGACCAGCAACCACCCCAGATCCAGCAAGCACGCGCGCTCACGTGTGGGCATGAGCCGACTCCTTCCACGGAATCGGGCGGAGTGCATTCCACCAGGCCTCAAAGGCCACGATGCGCTCAATGGGCCCCAGGTCACCCGCTCCCACCGCGAGCGCACCGAGCCGACTTTGAACGGCCTGCGCGTCGATCAGCCCGACCGTGGCGAGGTGTCCGTCAACGAGCGCGCTCACCTGTGGCAGCGCGCGACGCAACCCCTCGAAGTGGTCGGCGCTGGTGGTCGCTTTGGTGGTCCTGCGCAGTAACGCCGGGGGCAGTAGATCGGCCATCGCCTCTTTCAGGACGGGCTTGTACCGGGCGGGTTCGGGCATCTCGCGCACGTCCATCGACAGGTAGGCGTCGATCACCCGTGCGTCGAAGAACGGGTTGTCCAGTCGCACCCCACAGGTGGCGGCCAGTTCCACGTCCGCACGTGCGGAGCGGGCGCTGTCGATGAGCGTTGCCAACATCGTGTGGTGGGTTCGGCTCGGCAGGTCCAACCCGGTGCGGGCGGGTGAAGAGGTGTGGCCGTGAGCGAACGCCTGCCGGAGGGACATGCGCCGCGCCTGGGCGAAACGTGAGGCCGCCCCCGTGGTCCGGAAGGGGTGTTTGCCGATCATCTCCCGGAAGTACACCGCAGGGGTCAAGAGCAAGGCATCACCTCCGTCCCCCGTCATATGGACGGTGGAACCGTGGGCAGAGAGCCAGTGCATGTGATCGCGGAAGCTCGGTAAGGACACCGTGCTCACGGGTGGTTCATCCGTGGGCACAAGGCGCAGGTCACCGTAGGGGGCGTGCGTGTGGTCGCGGCCGATCCACGCATGTGTGAGGCCGGGGGTGCGGATGGCGTCGCCGACATAGTCCATGTCTCCGCCGGTCGTGGTTCGGACAGGATGAAGGGTTGTCGCGGTGATGGAGCGCGCCTGCGGTGCCAGTCGGCGCGCGGCCAACAGGCCCAAGGTCGTGGAGTCAAGACCTCCGGAGAAGTCGCACGTGGGGGTGGAGAACCGATCCACGCGAGTGGTCACGGCCTCTTGTAGAGCCTGGCGAAGGCGCAGCGGCGCAGGGACAGGTGAGCGGCGGGGAGACCATACCTGGGTGGCTGACACCACGCCATCACCGAGGCGGATGCGGTGCCCTGCCGGAAGACGTTCGATTCCCGAGAACAGGGAATGGGTGATCGGGAATCCGCCGATGAATTCCTCAACCGCCTTCCTGTCCAGTTCCATTGAACTGCCCAGAGAGGCCAGAGCTCGGGCGCTGGTAGACCAATACAGAACCCCATTTTCACGATGAACGTAAACCGGGAGCGCGCCAAGGTTGGTCCACAGGGTGACGTGTTCACCTTCGACGTGGGCGACGATGTAAGCGCCGGACCAACGCCATGCCACATCATCGGGAACAGCTGATTTTACTGTCCTGGCCACCTCTTCGCTGGTGGCGTTGCACAACCCCATGACGACAAGATATCCGGTTGCCGTGGCGACGACCATGGGCAGTTCCTCTTCGGAAGTCATCCACGCAGAGGAAACCCCCGCCACAGGTCGTGAGCCGCATGGGGTCCTTTGGTGAACCGGGGTGGTTATTCCTCCGAACACGGTTCTCCTAATCCTGTGAAAGGGGTGCCCCAAGGAATGGGCACCCCTTCTGTAGTGATCCGTCAGGCGGCTAGGCGGCTAGTTGTAGATCTTTCGCTTGTCCTCGTTTTCCGACTTGCCTTCGCCGAGGGTCAGGTCAGCGGCGTCGCCCAGGTCGAGAACGACGTTCTCGATTTCCTCGGGGTGAGAGAACGTATTTGTCTGCATGTGTTCATTCCTTTCGTGTGGGGTGAGTCCGACCCCGGGCAGGGCCGGAGTGCCGCACATCATTGGACGTGCGGAGCTTGGCAAGCTATTCAGGAAGAGCGATCCAGGCCGCGCGTCCCACTCAGTTCGCAAACAATCTCACGACAGCGACTTCCTTACCTTTCATCGCCGCCAGGTTCGGGTGAAAGGTGGATTGAATCCTTCAAAGCAATCCGGGCCGTACTCGTGTTGCGGTGAGTGTCAGAAAACCACGAAGTGCCTTCCTTTGAAATAATCACCAGACCATGTTCACCCCGCGCCACAAAGGTAAGAGGTTCCTTTGCAGGAGACAAGTTGTCGCCCGCCCGCACTTGCACAGTCTCTGGCGCGGTGATGGTCAAAGCCCGAACGTACTCCCAGGCATCCAGCGTCTTATCCAAGGAGAAAAAGGGTTAATCGGAAGCACCCAAGTTCTCAAAGATCGCGAGCGCAGAGAGCAGAGGAAACGACCGCTCTCTTCTCTTTCCGGTCACCCAATCGGAAATGGTTGACTGACTCACCCCGACCAAGCAGGACAACTCGGTCTGAGTGAGGGTTGACCGTGTGGCACAGGTCGACGATGAACGTGCGTTCACGGCGACGCAGCGCCAACGACAGGGGAAGACGTTGGCGGTAGC
The DNA here is from genome assembly GCF_042869555.1 of Nocardiopsis sp. NPDC006938. Lineage (NCBI taxonomy): Bacteria > Bacillati > Actinomycetota > Actinomycetes > Streptosporangiales > Nocardiopsidaceae > Nocardiopsis > Nocardiopsis sp. NPDC006938. The sequence continues at coordinate 128,790 of NZ_JBIAGA010000015.1, forward strand.
GGCACTGCTCACAGGCACCCGGTCCAAAGCGTCGCGGGAATCGACGTAGTGAGAGGGCATCGTGATCACCGTCCGATCCCCAGGGCCAGAGCACGACGCACGACCGCGGCGAGATCCGCGAACTCGTTCGGGTGGTCAGAGCCGTTGTGCTCCCAGGCCAGATACGGCGTGCGCACCAACCGATAGCTGCGAGTCTCGCTCGGGTCATCCATCAGAATTGGCCTGGGTGCGGGTGCCAGCGACTCCGGGATCATGGGGGGATTCGCGGGAGCCGATACCGCTAGCAGAGCGATCAGACCGTGGTGCTGTCGGCGCGAGCGGGATGAGATCGGGGGTGCCGGGTGTCGGCGGTGCTTTCCTTTGGGGACACGCGCAAGGCGCGGGTTTTCCGAGAGGAGTGGGGATGTATGGTGCAAGCGTCAGCGCTCCTGAGTCAGCGTTGGCCATGCCCCGGGAGTCGTCCTACCGGCTCGCCGGGGTCCGGTTTCGCTAACGCTATGTCGCCAGACATGCGCGAGGGGGTAGCGAAGCTACCCCCTCGTTGATGGGTACAGCTTGTACCCCCTACGCCGCAGGAACACCGATCTTGCGAGCCAGTCTCTGTGCGTCCTCACGGATCATCCCGCCGCCCGAGACGCTCAAGTCCATGACGGTCGCCCGGGTGAAGCGGTTGTATCGAGCGGTCTCGGGTGACTCCTCGAATGCTTTGGCTAGCAGGTGGACTACTGCCACCTCCTCACCTTGCAGACTGTGTGCGCGCGCCGATTCGATGATGTGGAAACTTCGCCGTGTGGCAGAGGGAATCGCGGCCAAGTCGATGATTCCGGCCGTGCGGACGGCCGTCCCCGACTTGAATAGATCAACGTTTATCGTGACCGCGTATGCGTCCACCATGCTCCTGCCGAAAATCAGAAAAGGGTGTGCGTAGTGATCACCAAGGCGTCGCGCAGCCCTGTCCGCCTGGTCCCAAAAGCGCCACGCGTCGCCACTGCGACCAACCTTCGCGAAGGAGAGTGCGGCAGCGAGTTGGAGAAGGCCCCAGCGAGCAAGGTCTTCGGTACCGTTTTCAGGGCGTAGGAGGTCTGCGGCGTTCATCGCTAGATCTACGCGGGCCTCGTGCCTCTCACCAGCGTCACGGAAAACATGATTCATATACCAGGACGCGACGGCTATGGCGTGTGGGTCGTCGGCGTCCTGGGCAGCGGCCATCGCTCGGTCGCCAGTCAACGTCACCAGCTCTTGTGCTGGTTGAAAGCTCAAATAGAGTTGAGCAAGGTGGTAGGTCTGCGCCATTGCCGCGAGTATCCGGCGGCGCTCGTTCCCCTCGACTACTCGCGCTGTCGTTTGAAGATCGGCAAGTAGCCCGGGGAGAACTCGTGAGACCTGGGTTCGATGATCCGGGTTAGCGTGCCAGAGTTGCCACGCTTGCCTTACGCGATCTTCGAGCCGTTGGGCCGTCGGTGGTTCACGGTCGGGGAGGGTAAGCCGATACGTGGTGAGCGCGTCACGAATTTTCGGCAGGGCCTCATGGGTATCTCTGGTGAAGGTCGTGGCTGACAGCCGTTCCTCACCCGTGAGCACAGCCAGATCATCAATCCGCAGCACTTCAGCAAGGCGAAGCAGCAACGGCAACCGGGGAACCTTGAGACGACCCGTTTCGATCGCCTTGACCCATTCAGCGGACCGTCCGACAAGACCACCGAGTACGGCACGAGTCTGACCGTTGCGCGTTCGGTAGTGCTGCACGCGCCTTCCGAAGGTAGACAGGTCCACATGGTCACGATCGTGGGGCATGGTCTTGCATCCCTTCCTGATTAACTCACACTGTCAGGCTAAGGGTCGGAGCCGCCTCTACGCATGGCGGCACTGGTCGCTCACTTTCCGCACAACGTAACAATCGCGTCTCAAACCGCGTATGGGCTTGCCCGCGCCGTTGGGCCCCAGGAACCCGGTGACGCGGCCGGGGCGGACCGAGAGGTCCAGGCCGTCGACGGCGAGGGTGTCCCCGTAGCGTTTGGTGAGTCCCCGCAGGGTGATCATGGCGGTCCCGTCGTGGGGTCGGTGATGTCGACTCCCACGCTAGGAACCGGTGCCCGGCCAGGCCATGAGGTGTTCCGTCGGGGAGGGGTGGGGTTGACCGCAGGGTCGGTGCGCCCGGTTACCGGGTGAGCAGTTCGCCCACCCGTTGCCGGACGTGCGGGAGCAGCCGGGCGTGGAGGTCGTCGCGTTCGGCCGCCTGGATCACCTCGGCGGCGATGAGCAGCTGGGCGAACCGTCCGGCCCGGCACTCCAGGACGTCGGCGAACTCCGCGCGCACCCGCGCCGCCGACTCCGGTACGGGCAGCGCGTAGGTGTGCAGGACCGCGGCGTCGTAGCCGACCGGGGCCGGGCCCCAGCCCTCCCAGTCGAGGAGGGTGAGCGGCCCGGTGGTGAGGTTGGCCCAGTGGAGGTCGCCGTGGGAGGTCTCCCAGGCGGGCACGGTGAGGTCCGTGCCCGCCAACTCCGGGAGGTACCTGGGGACGCGTTCGAGGAACCCCGGGGTGTGACTGCGCGGCCGCGTCCGTTCGGCGGACGCGGACCGTAGCCGGTCGAGGGCCGTCCTGAGCTCCTTCCACCACACGTCGGGTACCCGGGCCGGGGAGGACAGGTCGGGGGTGGGTGAGACCTCGTGTCCGGTGAGGTGCTCCCACAGGTGGGCCTGGAACACCGTTCCCGTCGTACCGCCGTCCCATGCGTGCTCGGCGAGGAGGGCGGGCCTGGGGACCCGTTCGTCGAGGACGGCCTCGGCCAGGAGGGGGCCGTCCCACAGCCGTCCGCCCCGGCGGGCCGCGCCCGCCACCCGCAGCCACGCGGGCACCCCGCGGTAGGTGACCGGTCCGCTCAGGGTGCGTCCGCCCACCCCGGAGCGGTGCTCGGTCCCGTGGTCGGGGGAGGCGCCGAGGGCGCGCGCGGCGCGGTGCCAGGGGCCGAGGAGGTCGGTCACCGGGAACGGTGCTGCCATGGAACCTCGCCTCGTGGTCGGTGGGGGGAGCGTGGCGACGCGTCCCGCCCGCACCATCCTGCCCTGTGAAGGTCCGGTCGGGGGCGGGTTGGGCCGGATCGGCCCGGAACCGCCGGGGAAGGCGGTGTCCCCGAGTGTCGGACCCGGCGGGGACAATGCCTGCCATGAGCGAACAGCGGCACCACGTCATCGACTACGTGGAACTCCCGGTCACCGATCTGGAGGAGGCCAAGCGGTTCTACGCCGAGGCCTTCGGGTGGACCTTCAACGACTACGGGCCCGGTTACGCGGGCATCCGCTCGCCCGACGGCGCCTCGGAGGTGGGCGGGCTCAACCCGGCTGGTGAGGTGCGCGGCGGGGGCCCGTTCGTGCTCCTGTACTCGGAGGACCTGGACCGGTCCATCGCCGCGGTGGAGGGGGCGGGCGGCCGTGTGCTCCAGGGCCCCTACGCGTTCCCGGGCGGTCGGCGGTTCCACTTCGCCGACCCCAGCGGGAACGAACTGGGGGTGTTCGCGGACTCCTGAGGGTCGCGCGGCGGTGCCCCGCCCCCGCACCGGCGGGGACGGGGCACCTGGCCGGTCGCTACTGCTTGGGGAAGCGCAGTGTGGCGCCCGCATCCACCGTGCCGGTGTCGGTCCCGGCGCTGTTGTCGTCGTCCAGGGCCCGTTCGGGCACCGGCAGCTCGGTGAACCGAGCGTCCGACATCACCGCGGCGCGCAGCATGAGCGCGCTGGCGGGGGCCCGGAACCCGGCGTCCGGGTCGTCCAGACCGCGCGGGGAGGTCTCCACCAGGATCGGTGAGTGGAGCGAACCCCACAGGTACGGCTCGTTCTCGCGGTCGGGGCCCATCAGGAGCGTGTCCACCCTGGCCTCCGAGAGCATCGGCAGGACCGAGGTGGTGCCCTTGACCGCCTGGTCGTGGGCGAGTTTGCGCTGGTACTCGGAGTACACCCGGGCCTGCTCCTCGTGGATGAGCTCGAGCAGGCACCGCTCCGCGTTCTCGTGCAGGCGTTCCTCGGCGTCGGCGCCGCCGCGGCCGCCCGCGACCACCTTGATCGGGATGGTGAGCTGGCGGGGTCCGAGGTTCTCGCGCAGGTAGGCGATGGCCTCGTCGTCGCCGCCCGCGATGATCACCGCCGCGTCCACCAGGCGTACGGCCTCGCGGACCAGGTCGGCCACCTGGGCCGTGTTGTCGCGCCACAGGTCCTGGGCAAACCCGGTGTCGGCGCGGCGTCCGCCCGCGTCTCCCCGTTGGCCGGGGAAGATACGGCTGGCTCCATCGAGGTTCTGCATGTTCTCACCCTCGTTGGCGGCCTCCATGACGGGGCCGCGCGTGGGGTGGCTGGGGTAGGCGAACACCTTGGCGTTGACCCGGTCCAGGGCCACGAGGACGTAGGGGAGGCGACGGCCCCGGTCGATGGCCAGAGGGAGGGCGTCCGGGACGGGCAGGAAGGTCGCCCGGTCCTGTGCGGGCGGAGCGGCGAGGGTGTGCGCTCCCAGGAGCCTGCCCTCGGAGGCGTAGAGCGCCTGTCCGTGGTCGCCGAAGGCGCGTGAGTTGCCCTCCCCCACGGCCTCCTCCAGGACGTCAAGGGTGGCCGGGTCGGTTCCGAGGGCGGCCAGCTCCTCGCGCAGGTGCCGCCAGCGCAGTTCGATCTTCTTGTCGGCGTCCGTGGTGTCCCGACTGGTGTCGAGGTGCACCGAGGCCACCGGGCCGTCGCTTTCGTACAGAGGTCGCAGAAAACCAAGGTCCATAGAGTCCGCGGGGCGCGTGTACCCCGCCCCGCCCACCTCCTTCTCAGGGTCGGCCTGCGGGTCATCCTGTGCGGCCATGGTGCGGGTGGGAAGGGCGCCGTGTCGATCCAGACACGGATGTTGCCCGAAGATTTCCAGGTTTTTCCTGATCGTCCCTTTCCGGGGGTCACTCTTGCCGAGATCCGGACCCGGTCTCGCCCCGCTCCTGTGGCGGTGCGGCGGCGTCGGCCAGGGCGCGGTCGACCAGGCTCGGCGTGATCACCAGGGCACTGACCACGGCCAGAGCCAGGCCGATGGCCCCCGCCGTGAGGAAGGGGGCCGCCAGCCCCCACTCCCGGCCCCACACCCCCTCCAGAGAGGAGGCGAGGGCGCCGCCCAGGCCCAGTCCCACCGAGAGCAGCCCCCAGGAGACGGTGCGATGGGCGCTGAAGACCCGGGATCTCATCCGGTCGGGCGTCACTCTCTGGATGAGGGAGAGCAGGGTGACGTTCCACCAGGAGATGGCGAACCCGGTGAGGAAGTAGCAGACCGCGAACGCCGGGACGGTCTGGAGCAGACCGATACTCGCCGAGGTCACCCCCAGGAGCGCCAGGACCACCGCCATGGCGGTGCTGGGATGGACCCGCGCGGAGAAGGAGGGAACGACGATCGCCCCAGCGACCGCTCCGAAGGCGGTGACGGTCATCAGTAGCCCGTAGCCCTGAGCCCCCACGCCGAGCACGTCCTGGGCGAAGAGCACCAGCACGGCGCCGCTCATCGCCCCCGCCAGGTTGGAGGCCCCCGAGACGAGCGCGAGCGGTCGCAGCACCGGATGGCGCCACAACCACACCAGACCCTCGCGCAGCATGGCCCCGATGGAGGGCCGTTCCCGTTCGCCCCCCTGGTGTTCCCCGGACGGGCGGAAGTCCCCGCGCAGGCTCACCAGGCAGACGACGGCCAGCAGGACCAGCGCGGCCTGGGCACCGAAGGCCCACGCGGTGGAGACTCCCAGCAGGAGCCCGGCCAGCGGCGCGCCCAGGAACGCGTTGCACACGCGTTCCACACCCTGGAGGAGCCCGTTGGCCCGCTCCAGCCGGGCACGCGGCACCACGGCGGGCACCAGCGACTGCGTGGTGTTGTCGAAGAACACCTCGCACGCCCCCACCAGCAGAGCGACCAGGACCAGCAGGGGGATGGAGCCGGCACCCAGGAACACCACGGCGGTCAACAGCGCCAGCAGCACGGCCCTGGCCGCACCGGCGCCCACCATCAGGCGCCGCCGGTCCACCCGGTCGCCCACCACCCCGGCAACCAGGGCCAGCAGCAGCCAGGGCAGCCTGGTGGCCGCGGCCACCGTCGCTACCAGGAGGGGGTCGTCGGTGAGCGTGGCGGCGTACCAGGGCAGCGCGACCACGGCGATGCCGTCTCCCAGGTTGGCCAGCCCCACCGCCCCCAGCAGTCGGTGGAAGCGTGGGCCCAGGGGCTCGCTCCGGCGCTGGTCGGGAGGCGGAGCGCTGGCACGCGCGGCGGACTCGGGCACGGGGGGACCTTCCAGTCGGGGGGCGGGGGGCTCGGGCACGGTCACCGTAGAGGGTGGCAGAGGGGTGCGACAGGAACTTCTCCGCCGAGCAGAAGGGCGCCGTTCCCCGGAACGGCGCCCCGACGCACCCGACCGGACGCGATCGGCAACGGTCGGGTCGGGGCCGGGCCGGTGTCCCTAACGTCGGTGGTGAACGAGGGAGGCGACCGTGCTGGACGGACTGAACGAGGCACTCGAACGGATCGAGAGGGACCCGGGCGCACCGGTGGACGCGGCCGCGATGGCGAGGACCGCGCTCACCTCCGAACACCACTTCCGGCGGATGTTCTCGGCCCTGTCCGGGATGCCGCTGTCGGAGTACGCGCGCCGGCGCCGTCTCACCCTGGCGGGGGCGGAGGTGATCGAGGGCCGGGACACCCTGCTCGACATCGCCGTGCGCTACGGCTACGGGTCCGCGGAGGCCTTCGGCCGGGCGTTCCGGGCGATGCACGGGATGAGCCCGGGTGAGGCGCGGCGCACCGGCGCGGCGCTCACGTCGCAGTCGCGGTTGACCTTCCGTCTCACCATCGAAGGGAGCACCATCATGCGTTACCGCGTCGTCGACAAGGCCGCGTTCCGCCTCGTCGGGCCCCGAACCCGGGTCCCGCTGGTCCGCGAGGGGGACAACGCGCCCATGGCCGCGTTCGTCCGTGGGCTCGGGGACCAGGTGTACGAGCGGTTGGCGGAACTGTCCGACCAGGAGCCGCGCGGTGTCGTGTCGGTGACCCTCACCCACGATCCCGACCGGCGGGAGGGGAGCGACGTCGACTTCCTCCTGGCGGCCGCGACCTCCTCATCCGCCACGGCCGAGGGGGACGCGGTCCTGGAGGTGCCCGAGGGCACCTGGGTCGTCTTCCCCTTCGAGGGGCTCGGTTTCCCCGAGGGGGTCCAGCGCATGTGGGTCCACGCGCTCGGTGAGTGGTTCCCCTCCAACCCCGCCTACCGGTTCCGGCACGGGCCCGAACTGTTGAGCGTGGAGTACGAGGGCGACCTCGCCTCCGGGGAGCTGTGGCTCCCCGTGGAACGGGCCTCTGACTGACTCGGAGGGAGACGGGGCCCGACCGCACGCGGTTCGGGCCCCGTCGCTCAGTGGTGGCGGGGTCGGGGTCGGGTACGGGCCTGTTCCAGGAAGCGGCGCAGGACCTCGTTGAACCGCCGGGGGCGTTCGAGGTTGGGCAGGTGCCCCGCGCCCTCGATGATCTCCACGACCGAGTCCGCGACACGGACGTGCATGAGCTCGGCTCCCCCCGGCGGCGTGAAGCCGTCGTGCTGACCCACCACCAGCAGGGTGGGTGCCGAGATGTGCTTGAGCAGCAGGGTGTGGTCGGGGCGCCCGGCCCGGCCCAGTTGCGCGGCGGCGGCCCCCTCCGCAGGCGCGGCATACATCATGGCGCGCACGTGGTCGGCGACCCCGGGCAGGTCCCGCACGTTCTCCGCGGTCATCATGCCCACCAACATGTCGTCGGTGTAGCCGCGCATGCCCTCGGTGCGCAGGCGCGCGGCGATCGCCGCGCGCCTGGTCCTGCCCTCCTCGGTCTCGGGAAGGGGGTTGGTCGCCACGAGGGCCAGGGAGTCCACGCGGTCGGGGAAGAGCCGGTACAGCTCCAGGGCGACCTGGCCGCCCATGGACAGCCCCACCACGTTGACCACGTCCAGCCCCAGGTGGTCGAGGAGGGCGGCGAGGTCGCGGGCGAGGGTGTCCAGCGAGGTCACCCCCGGCACCACGGTGCTGCGGCCGTAGCCGCGCAGGTCGGGGGCGATGGTCCGGTATCCGCGCCCGGCGAGCGCTCTGACCTGTGGTTCCCACATGCTGTGGTCGAGGGGGTGACCGTGGACGAACAGGACGGGGCATCCTGCGCCGCGGTCGTCGTAACTGACGCTGATCCCGCGCACGGACGCGAGACGTGGGCCTTCGCTGTTCGCGGTGTCCGTCGTCTGGTGTGTCACAACAAACGATGCTATTCACGTACGCAAGGGGATGAACAGGGGGCGTGGGGAAAGCGGTCGGGGCCCGCGGCCGGGCTCAGCCGGTGGGCTCCGCGGGCTGGGAACGTCCGCCCCGGGCGGCCAGGACGGCCGCGAACAGGTAGGGGACGGCGAACACGGCGAAGGCCGTCGCGTGCCCGGCCACCAGGAAGACCCCCGCGTACAGCAGGAAGGACGCGCCGCTCACCGTCTCCGTACCGGCCTCGGCGAGTGAGGTGACGGTGGCCCGGCTGGAACCGGTGATGCTGTCCTGGAGCCGGGCGTCGGCCACCACGTTCGCCATCTGGCACACGCCGAAACCGCAGCCGAGCAGGACCCATCCCGGTGCGGTGCCCAGGAGGGCGCCGGCGGCGATGGCCACGGCCGCCAGGGCCAGGAGTACGCCGACGGCGCGCGGTGACAGCCGTGAGGCGGGACCGGCGAGCAGCCCGCCGGCGGTGACGCAGATCCAGACCACGAGGACCACCAGGGGGACGTCCTCGGTGGCGACCCCGGAGGAGGCGGCCAGGAGGGGGAGGTACTCGTCGAGCATCCCCCAGAACGCGGTGACGGTGACCACCAGCAGGATCGCGGTGCGGACCCGTCGGCTGCCGCGCGCCTCGGCGAGGCCGAGCCGCATGGTCTCGAGGTAGCCGGGTTCGGGTGCGGCCCCCGCGTCGGCCCGGCCCGTGCCGGGATCGGTCGCGGCGGTGTCGTCGGGGCCGTGATCGGGGGACGAACGCGGTGGGCGGCTCTCGGGCAGGGCCAGGCCGGTGAGCGCGCACAGCACGCACGCGGCCAGGCTCGCGAGTCCGATCGCCGCGTAGCCGCCGTACGCCATGACGGGTACCGCCAGCAGGGTGGCCGTACCGACCGCCGCCACGCCCAGCGCCCTGGTGACGCCCATGACGCGCGCGTACCGGTCGGCGGCGCCCCGGTGGGTGAGCTCGGTGTAGACCAGTGCCTCCAGAGCGCCCGAGGCCAGGGCGCCGGCCGCTCCCCACAGCACGAAGCCGAGGGCGAAGGACCAGTAGGACGGCAGGAACAGCCAGAACGCGAACCCCGCTCCGGTCAGCAACGGTGCGAGGGCGAGCAGCAGGTGGCGTGGGACCACGTCCGCCCAGGCGCCGGTCGGGATCGCCAGGAGCACGCTGGTCAGCGACCACAGGACGAAGAGGGAGCTGATCTGCGCCACGGACAGACCGGTCTCGGTGAAGAGCAGGGCGTACAGGGGGTAGAGGAGGACGAACTCCTCCAGGAAGGCGTACGCGTACAGCGGACGGGTCAGCCTGGAGGGGCGCGTGGCGGACGCACGCGCGGACTGGGCGGTCATGGAGGTCTTTCGGTCGGACGGACGCGGGCACCGGTGGTGGTCTCCACCCGGCGGTGCGCGGGATCGCGTCGCGGACCGGCCTCGGCCGCGGCTCGGGACCTAATGTCGTCGCTTCACGCGCCCAGTATAGGAGGCCGAACGGGCGTGTGACAGGGGTGGGGGCGCCGGGGTCGGCTCCGCTCTGGAGGCCGACGGAGTGCGGGGTCGTCGCATCGCCCGACCGGAGCCTACGGCGCCTCCAGCGGTGTGGCCCGAAGGGCCCACCCCTCGGTGGAGCGGTGCGCCCCCAGCCCGACCGCGTCGAACTCGTCTCGGTCGTCGGGGCCCGTCGCCACCCCGAGGTGGCGCAGGGCCCGCGAGATCGGGGTCCCCTCTTCGGGGGCGGGTTCACCCTCCTCCTGGCGCAGCGGACCCAGTACCGGCGCGCCCCGGTGCCACACGACCGCCGCCTGGGTGCCCCAACCGCCGAAGAACTCGGCCTCGACGTAGGCGACCGGCCCCCGACGCGACCATGCGGCGGCCCGCTCCACGAGGGGCGCGGTGAGTCGCACGAAACCGGCGGGGTGGTCGGCCGCGCGGTCGTCGGCGCGGGCGAGCTTCTCGGTGACGGGCAGCAGGACCAGACCGTGACCCAGTGCCACCGTCCCGGCTCCGACCAGGTCGGAGCCGAACGGGCTCAGGAGCGCGGTCGGGGCGATGACGGCTTCCAGCGCGTAACCCATACAAGGGCCTTTACGGGGGTGGGGAAGGGGACGGCGGCGATCGTAACATCCCATAGTCGACGAAACACCCTGGTGACGACCCTCAGTAACCTTGCCGTCACTCGAACGGGGGTAATGTTCACCGCGTAGGGGTTGGGTCGTACCTCTTTCCATGGCCGGATGGACCACGGTTGCTCCCGTCCCGGTATCCCGGGGCGGTCCGCCGCTCGAACCCAGGAGACCGCACATGCCGGGTACACCCCCATTCCCCACCTCCCCCGACCGCTCCCCCGCTCCGGTACCCGCCGCCACCCGCCGCCAGGCACTGGTGGGCGGCGCCGTGACCCTCGGGGCGGCCGCGCTGGGCACCACCCTGGGAGCGCCCGCCGCGCACGCGGCGCCCGCGCCCCGGGGCCCCGTGATCTCCGACCCCTTCACCCTCGGCGTCGCCTCCGGAGACCCCCTCCACAACGGTGTGGTCCTGTGGACCCGACTCGCCCCCGACCCCCTCGCCGAGGACGGCCTGGGCGGTATGCCCGACCGCGCGGTCGAGGTCGAGTGGCAGGTGTCCCACGACGAGCACTTCCGCCGGATCGCCGCCTCCGGCAGCGTCGAGACCGGCCCCGAACAGGCGCACTCGGTCCACGTGGAACTGGAGCGCCTGCGCCCCCGGGCCGACTACTTCTACCGCTTCCGGGTGGGCAACGAGATCAGCCCGGTCGGGCGCACCCGCACCGCACCGGTCCCGGGCACCCGGCTGAACAGGTTCGACTTCGCCTTCGCCAGCTGCCAGAGCTACACCCACGGCCACTACACCGCCCAGGCGCACCTGGCGCGGGAGGACCTGGACCTGGTCGTCTTCCTCGGCGACTACATCTACGAGACCGCCGACCAGGGCAGTATCGGCCGCGGCCACGTCCCCGAGGCGGAGGTCCGCTCCCTGGCCGAGTACCGGCTGCGCCACGCCCAGTACAAGACCGACCACGACCTCCAGGCCGCCCACGCGGCCTTCCCGTGGGCGGTGGTCTTCGACGACCACGAGCTGGAGAACAACTGGGCCGACGACACCTCCTACGAGGAGGACATCCCTCCCGAGGAGTTCCTGCTCCGGCGCGAGCACGCGCTCAAGGCCTACTACGAGCACATGCCGCTGCGGGCCGCCCAGCGACCGGCCGGGCCCGACCTGCACCTGTACCGCAGGCTCACCTACGGCAACCTGGCCGACGTCCACCTGCTGGACACCCGCCAGTACCGGGACGCGCAGGTGGAGGACTCCGAGCGCGACGACCCCGAGCGCACACTGCTCGGCGCCGACCAGCGCCGGTGGCTCTCACAGGGGCTGTCGGCCTCCAGTGCCAGGTGGAACATCCTGGCGCAGCAGGTGTTCTTCTCCCAGCGCGACTTCGCGGAGGGGGACCCCACCAACTTCAGCGACGACGCCTGGGACAACTACCGGGTCGAGCGCGACAGCGTCCGCGACGAGCTGGCGGAGGTGTCCAACCCGGTCGTGATCACCGGCGACGTGCACGCCAACTACGTGGTGGACGTGAAGGCCGACTTCGACGACCCGGGATCGCGCACGGTCGCCACCGAACTGGTGGGCACCTCCTTCACCAGCGGTCGGGACGGCGCGGAGCAGAACCCGGGCGACGCGGTGCAGCTGGCGGAGAACCCGCACATCAAGTTCATCAACCGCAACCGGGGCTACGTGCGCAACCGGGTCACCCCCACGGAGTGGACCGCCGATTACCGGGTGGTCGACTACGTGAGCAGACCCGGCTCGCCCGTCCGCGACCGGGCCCGGTTCGTCATCGAGGCCGGTCGCGCCGGAGCCCAGCCCCTGGCTTAGACGAGGCCGGACGGCGGGGGGCTTGCCGGGGCGTCCCCGGAAGCCCCGCCGCCGTGGACGGGGTCAGGTGTCGCCGTCGTTCTCAGGGCTGAGCCACAGGGCCTCGGCGGCGACCAGCCCCAGCGACTGCTCCCGGGACTCACCGCCCTTCTCGGGGCGGACCGCGATCTGGAGGGAACCGGCGAAGGGAAGCCGTTCCACGACCTCCACGCACATGCCGATGCCCAGGTCGATGTCGGCGAGGTAGCGCAGGAGCTCGGGGTCGGTGTCGTTGACCCGGACGATCACCCCGGTCGTCCCGGTCTCGGCCTCGGAGAGCAGGACGGACGGGCGATCGACGATGACACCCTCACGGGTGGGGATGGGGTCGCCGTGCGGGTCCACCACCGGGTCGCCCAGGTGGGTCGCGATGCGGTCGACGAACTTGTCCGAAACCACGTGTTCGAGGATCTCGGCCTCGTCGTGCACCTCGTCCCAGGAGTAGCCCAGCTCGGCCACCAGGTAGGTCTCCAGGAGGCGGTGGCGGCGCAGCACCGCCAGGGCGGCCTTGGTGCCGGTCTCGGTGAGGCTGACGTTGCCGTACCGCTGGTGCTCCACGAATCCGAGTTCGCTGAGTTTGCGCAGCATGCCCGACACCGAGGAGTTGGACACCGACAGCCGCTCGGCCATCCCCGAGATGGTCACCGGGCCGGTGCCGCGTTCCTGGAGGTCGTAGATGACCTTCACGTAGTCCTCGGCCGAAGTGGACGGTCGCCCCGGTGTGTTCCCCATGCCCGTAACCGTATCGCGGACCGACCACGGACCACGATTTCCGCACCGTGCCTGTGGACGGACCCCCGTCACGTTTTCGGGCGGACGCCCGAGGAGTTCCAGGCGTCAGAGCCGGGCGCCCGAGGGGCGCCCACGGGAGACGATCCGCGTCCCCGCGAGCCCGATCTCCCGGACCTGGGCCGAGCCGCACGCACAACGGGACCACACGGTCATCCCGGCTCCCGTGCGGTGCTGGGAGAGCACCGTGTAGGGCTGGTCGTCGGGCCATCCGCAGTGGGGGCACACACTGGTCATCAAGCACCTCTGATTCGCCGTCGTCGACTTCTCCGGTCCAGCTTCACGCCCACGGACCCTCGCGGTCCAGGTTGAAAATCTGGATGACACTCTGAAGAATCGTCTACATGATTGATCTTCGTCGGTTGCGTATCCTTCGGGCCGTGGCCCACCACGGAACGGTGACAGCCGCCGCTGAGGCACTGCACTTCACGCCTTCGGCGGCCTCGCAGCAGATCCGACAGCTCTCGAAGGAGCTCGACGTTCCGCTGTTGGAGCCCCAAGGGCGCGGTGTCCGGCTGACACCGGCCGCGCGGAGCCTGTTGGGGCACGCGGACACGATCCAGGCCCTATGGGAACGGGCGGAGATCGAGATGCGCGGGCTGGAGGCGGAACCGGCCGGAACGCTGCGCGTGGCGGGTTTCCCCGTCGTGCTGACCCGCCTGTTGGCGCCCATGGCCGCCGCCCTGCGCACAGAGTACCCGCGCTTGGAGGTGGAGATCCTGGAATCCGAACCCGGAGACAGTCTTGACCTGCTGTTTCGCGGTGACATCGACCTCACCGTCGTGGAGGCCGCGCCCAGCACCCCCTCCCTGGACGACACCCGCTTCGACCAGGCCCCGCTGTTCGACGACCCCCTGGACCTCGTGGTGGAGCGGGGGCACCGCCTCGCCGGACGGCAGAGCGTCCCCCTGGTGGAGACCGCGCGGGAGTCGTGGATTCTGCCGAGGCCGGACACCACCTGCCACGCCCACGTCATGACCGCCTGCGGGGCGGTCGGTTTCACCCCGCAGGGCCGTCACCAGGCGGTGGAGTGGAGCTCGGTGGCGGCGCTGGTCGCCCACGGCCTGGGGGTGGCGCTCGTCCCGAGGTCGGCGGACCTGTCTCCGCAGCTCCCGGTCACCCGTGTGCCCTTGGAGGGCTCACCGGCACCGGCCCGCTCACTGCTGACCTTCACCCGCGCGGGGGCTCGGGAGCGCCCGGCGATCGCCGCCGCCGTCGCCGGGCTGGAGCGCCTGGCCCCCGGCCTGGTCGCCTGACCGACCCGGCCGTCGCGTCGCCACAGGGCGCTGAGCGGGGCCCGCCGAGCGCCGCGGGGCTCGGCCTGCCCGATACACACCTCAAGTGACCACCAAAAAAGGGCTCTGACCTGGGGTGGGATCACGGGTTCCTCCGCGTTCGCGACGGTATTCCCGCGTGCTGTCGCCGATCGGTCGTGCCAAGTTCCGAAAACCCGACCCACGCCGCGCGACCCCCCTTGACACTGGAGGCGGCGGAGAGGCAAGGGAGATCATGAGGGATGTTCGGGTTCGGTACGTGTTGGCCTTCGATTCCTCGTGCGACAGGTGCGCGGACATCTCCACCGCCGTGGCTTCGGTATCTGGTGGCAGGTTGGAGACACTGCCGCTCACCCACCCGGACGTGCGCGAGTGGAGGGTACGGCAGTGGGGCCCCAACGCACCATGGGTCCCCACCCTGGTCCGCCACCGGGGTGCCGAGGTCCGCTGCTGGAGCGGTGTCGCCATGGTCCGTCCTCTGCTGCGCGGTCTCGGGGCCCAGGCGGCTCTGCGCGTGGTCGAGGCCCTGGGCGAACTCAGCCGCCAGCGCCGCCGCGCACCCTGGGAGCGTGCCCAGGCCCCCTCCCCCGGCGCCTCCGTACGGCCGCGTCTGCGGCGGCTGCGCGAAGGGTGGGCCGTCGTCATGACCCTGGCGCTGGTCGGGCGCACACCCGCCCTGGCCCGCAGCGACCACGGCCTGGCCCGGGAGTGGGTGGAGGCCAACCGGGGCCGCCTACCGAGGGACTACGACGAGTTCACCACCCACCCGCTCGTCCGCCGCAGGCTCGTGTTCGCCGAACTCCCTCCCCGGGCCCGCCGCGACCTGTGGATCGAACACCTGCGCCGCTACGAACGCGCCCACCCCCATCTCAGCGCCGCCCAGCGCGAGGTGGTGCACCTGGCCCGCCGCACCCTGTCCGACGTGCTGGTGTTCCGCGACGGACTCGCCCCCGTGCGCGAACGCGAACTGCGCGGGCAGGCGGTCTCGGCCTTCGGTTCGGAGGAGGCCCACGCGCTGCTGGCGACCCTGGGGCCCGACGAGCCGGACCCGCACGGGGAGACCTCGGTCAGCAGGCGCTGCGGGGCGTGGGAGCCCTGCCTCTCCAAGGGCTGCGCCGAGGTCCCCTTCACCTGCGGGACCGCGTGGATGTACACGCGGGACGGCATGCGCGCCCGGGCGGAACCCACGGGATAGCGGGTCTACTCCTGGTGCACGGCGGTGTTCTGGCCGACGGTGAGCAGCCACCGTCCGTCGTCCTCGCGGGTCATGACGTAGAGCGGCGATCCCTCGTCGTCTCCGTCGGCCCCGTGGTAGGCCTGCCGGACCTTGACGGCCGCCACGTCGGGGCGCAGGAACTGGACGTGCGTCACCGCGTAGGTGACCTCGCCGTCCCAGTCGGCGTCGGGCAGGACGGCGCGGGTGAACCCGGCGATGGCGTCGAGGCCGACGAGGACCTTGCCGTTCCGGGTGGTCCACAGGGCGTCGGGATGGAAGAGGGAGAGGAAGCCTTCGGCGTCCTTGGACCGCTGGGTCCGCTGGACGTCGGCGACGACCTGTTCGACGGCGATGGTGTCGGTGTTCATGGGCGCCATCCTGGTGCCTCAACCAAGCTTGAGGTCAAGGGGTCGGCGGGCGCAGGTGGGCGATGGCCGCCTCCGCGATCGGGTACGGGCGTTCCCGGGGCAGCAGTTCGGCGGCTGCCTCCAGATCTCCCGCCGTCACCAGCGCGTGGATCTCGTGGACCAGCGGCGTGATGTCGGTGATCGACACCGTCCACTCGTCCGCGTAGCGGCGGGACGCCTCACCCGAAAGCCCCAGCTGGAGCGAACGGTGCCCCAGGGGGTTCAGGCGCAGGTCGCGCTCGGGGTCCCACTGCACGCGCGCCGGAGCGCCGCGCAGCTCACGCCTCCAGGCCTCGTGGTCGGGGTGCAGGCCTGGCTTGAAGTGCGACAGGGCGGCACTCCGCAGTGCCCACTCGAACCCCTCACGGGTGATCTCCACGGCCAGGACCGTCTCCTGGCTCTCCTTCCGCCCCCACCCGCACCGGTACATCATCCAGAGGAACGACGGCTTGATCCACGTCATGCGCTCGCGCTTCCACGTGGACGGGAAGCGGCCCTCACGCGCGGCGGGCACCCCGATGCCGGGTGTGTAGGCCTGGTACACGGTGACGGCGGTGTCGGTGAACGCCGCCCGGATCTGGAAGCTCATGGGGCACCACCATGGTGCTGGTCAGCGGTGAGAGCAACCGGTTTTCCGTCGCTACGCCAGCATCCCGAGCAGCTCCCGCGCCACCGGCTCCGCGGAAGCCGGGTTCTGTCCGGTCACCACAGTCCGGTCGACCACGACCTTGGGCGCCCAGGGCTCCCCTTCCTGGAAGTCCACACCCGCCTCCACCAGCCGGTCCTGGAGCAGCCACACGGCCCGGTCCGCCAAGCCCGCCTGCTCTTCCTCGGCGTTGGTGAAGGCGCTCACGCGGTACCCGGCGAACGGGTTGGTACCGTCCGGGCGTTCGGCGGCCAACAGCGCGGCGGGAGCGTGGCAGACCACCCCGAGGACCTTGCCGGTGTCGAGCGCCGTGGTGAGGAGGTCTCCGGCGACCGCGTCCACCGCCAGGTCCTCCATGGGGCCGTGCCCGCCGGGGAGGAAGAGGGCGTCGTAGTCGCCGAGGTCGACCTCTTCCAGGCTGAGCGGGGAGTGCATCTCGGTGAAGGAGTCGAGGACGGCCGAAACCCGGTCGGCGTTCTCCTGCCCACCGTTGAGGTCGGCGGAGAGGCTGCCCCGGTCCACGGGTGGTACCACGCCGCCGGGGGTCGCGACGACGATTTCGTGTCCGGCGTCCCGGAAGGCCGCGTAGGGGGCCGCCGCCTCCTCCGCCCAGAAGCCGGTGGGGTGTCGGGTGCCGTCCGCCAGGGTCCAGTGGTCGGCGCCGGTCATCAGGAACAGGATCGTGGACATGCTGTCTCTCCGCAGAGGGTGGCTACCGTGGTGTCGCCGACACTAGTTGGCCAGGCAGCCGTCTTCCATCGGAACACCCGGTCGGAGCCAGGAACGGCAGTAAGCCGCAACCACAGCGCTTCACCCCCGGGGGCTGGTCGCCCCCCATCACGCACGGCGGCGCAAACCCCGTCAACCACAGATACAGCCGAAGGCGAGATTTCCCCCTCACCCCCCAGGGGTTTGGAACCTCAGTCATGTGCGGTAGTGAGCCGCACGGCGCAAACCCCCTGAGCCACAGCGGGGTGCAAACGTGCACGTGAGTGCTGGGTTCAGTGGAGCGGGTTGGCCGTAGAGCGGTAGGCGGCGCTCGGACAGCGGGGGTTTTTACCAGGGCTGGGGACACGCATCTCTCGAACACATCAGTCGTCCTGGGGGGTGGCCCGGTGCCGTGCTTGGCCCTGAACCGCCAGTCGTGTCACACGAAAACACAACCGCCAAGTGCGGTCCGGGCAGAGCACCATGCGCACACCCCGCCCTGACCAGAGTCCTCAGCGCACAAGGGGTACGCAGTAAGCGGCACAGGACCTACCGGCCCAAAGGGATAAACGGGTTGGCCGTAGAGGGTCCCGCTGACAGCAACCCCGGACCGTGGGCTCACAAAAGAACCTCAACCCCCATCACCACCCAACCCCACCCCCACCCCGCTTCCGAGTACGCGAATCGGGAGCCGTACCCCCAAGTGTCCGAGTGCTGTTCGCAGATTGGTACCTGGCCCTCCCCGCATTGTCGGTTCCTCCGGCATTGTCAGCTGCTCCCGCATTGTCGGTCGCTCCCGATATAACGAGATTGACCGCAGGCCGCGACTGTGAAGAGACTCCCCATGACGCACCCCACCCTGCCCCCGCCCCCCGAGGGTGAGACCGAGCGCGTGCCCGGCGCCCTACTGATCCGGGGTGACTGCGACGATCCCGCTTGGGAGGACGTGCTCTCCCGTATGGGGGATCTGCCCGGCATGGTCGTGCACACTCCCGGACCATCCCTGCCCCCGATTCCCGAGCACGCCCCCACCCTCCCCAACCAGAACCCCACCCTCCCAGCCCAGGCCCCCATCCGCCGACGCCTGCTCGTGGTCCAGGACCCCGCCTGGCGGGGCGTGACCCCCGTGGAGGTGCTGCAAGCTCTTCACAGCGACGATGCCTGGGTTCCCGACCTGGTCCTGGTCGCCGACCGCGGCACCGAGCGCGACGCTCCCCTGCGCCCCCTCGTGGCCTTCCTCCCCGGCGACGACGACTTCGAGCCGTTCCGTGTCACGCCCCGTCAGGCGGCCCTCACCTACCTCGTCACGCATCGCCCCAGCATCGAGGACACCCTGGAGCACCAGAAGGACCGCGGTGGCGTCGAGTCCGAACGCGAACCGGACGAGTCCTACGAGGACTGGTTGGACGCCTCCCCTCACCTGATGGGCGAAGTCCTGGAGACGGCGGGTCAACCGCCCCGCTACCAGCCGCCGACATCGCCTCTGCCCGTGATCACCCAGAACGACTCGGGGCTGCTGGTGCGCACCGACTTCAGTGACGACCGGGCCTGGGCCGCGTTCGCAGCGGACGCGGACCGCCTCGACCCCCGGTACGAGTCCTCCGAGGACTACGCCCCCTACCTACAGATCGTGGACGACCCGGCCTTTGACGGGGCCACCCCCGAGCAGGTGCTGGCGGTGGTCCGCCAGAGCGAGGACGACGAGGAGCCGGGCGAGGAGATCGTGGTGATCGCCGACCGGGCCTCCCTGCACGGCCCGGACCGCTCCGCCCTGGTGGTGCCCTTGCAGGACGATGTCGGTTGGTCCTTCCGCCTGCCGCTGGAGGATGTGCGGATCATGGTGATCAATCTCTTCGTCGGCAACAACGACATCGCGGACTGGATGAGTCGGGGCTTGCCGAACGGCCCGGCGGTCATCACGGAGAAGGAGAGGCGAGCCTGGCGGGGCTGGTGACGTTTCGCGGTGTCCCTGCGGGCCAGCGGTCCCGTGCGGTTGCGAGCCCCGTCGTGTCAACAGTCTCCGTGCACGTCAGCGCGCCAGCGGTCCCGTGCTGGCCGACAGGCCCTGGCGCGCCAACAGAGCCCGTGCGCGCCAACAGTGCCCGCGCACGTCAACGGGCTCGGGCGGGGACCCTGGCCTTGAGGAGCATCTCCTCGTACTCCTCCTCGGGGTCGGAGTCCAGCACGATCGCCCCTCCAGCGCCCACGGTGATCCCGCCGTCGGTGCGCACGGCGGTGCGGATGACGATGCTCAGGTCGGCCTCCCCGGTGTGCGAGACGTAGCCCAGCGCCCCCGAGTACACGCCCCGTGCGGAGGTTTCCAACCCGTCGATGATCTCCATCGTGCGCAGCTTGGGCGCCCCGGTCATCGATCCCCCGGGGAAGCACGCGCGGACGGCCTCCAGGGTGGAGACGTCCGGGCGCAGCCGACCTCGAATCGTGGAGACGAGCTGGTGCA
This sequence comes from Nocardiopsis sp. NPDC006938, assembly GCF_042869555.1. Classification (NCBI taxonomy): domain Bacteria; kingdom Bacillati; phylum Actinomycetota; class Actinomycetes; order Streptosporangiales; family Nocardiopsidaceae; genus Nocardiopsis; species Nocardiopsis sp. NPDC006938. Next base: position 148,486 of record NZ_JBIAGA010000015.1, read on the forward strand.
CGGTGGCGTACGACTCTGTGTACATGAAGGCGGGGACCTCCACGCTCCCCACCTCGCAGACGCGCCCGAGGTCGTTGCGGAGTAGGTCCACGATCATGAGGTTCTCGGCGCGGGTCTTGGCGCCGGTGCGCAGTTCGGCGGCGACACGGGCGTCGGTGGCCGGGTCGGGGTGCCGGGGTGCGGTGCCCTTGATGGGGCGGCTCTCGGCGATTCTCTCGGAGTCCACCCGCAGGAAACGTTCGGGTGACGCGCTGAGCACGGTCACGTCCCCCAGGCGCAGGAAGGCGGCGTAGGGGGCGGGGCTGGCGGCGCGGAGGCGGCGGTAGGCGTCCAGGCTGCCGCCGTCGCCGAGGTCGGGCAGGCGCACCCGGTTGGTCAGGCAGATCTCGTAGCTCTCACCGTCGGCGAGGTGCCCTAGGCACGTCTTGACGTCGTCGGTGTAGGAGCCGCGGGGTCGTTCCAGGTGGCCCGCGAGATCCACGGGTGCGGCGGGTGGAGCGGGGGCGGGCAGAGGAGGGAGGTTCTCCAGGGCCGTGAGGGTCAGTTGGAGCCACGCGTCGGCGTCGGGGAGGTCGTCGGCGCAGACCGCGTAGGTGCGGTTCTCGTGGTGGTCGACGGCGACGAATCGGTCGCAGCGCATCCACACGGCGTCCGGGGTGGCGGCGGTGTGGGCGCGTTGGGCTCCGCAGTCGGCCTTGAGCTCGTAGCCGAAGTAGCCGACGTATCCGCCGGTGAAGTCGAACGGCAGCCCGCCGGTGCTGGGACCGCCGGTACCAGGATCACCGGTACCGGCACCGGGGCGGCCCTGGCCGGAGCCGGAGTTGGGGCCGGAGGAGCCGGAGTGAGGACCGCCAGTGCTGAAGTTGGGGCTGGAGGTGTCGCGCGCGTCGCGGGGGTCCCATGTGTGGCGGGTGCCGGGCATGTCGCGCGAGTGACGAGTGTGGCAGGTGCGTCGGTCCAGTGCCTCGAACACGTTCCCGGGTTCGGCGTGGACCCCGCCGGGTCCTTCGACGCGCACGCTCCGGTCGCCGACGTCGTAGGTGAGGGTTTCGGACCCCGCGCCGAGGAAGGAGAACCGGGCCGGGCCCTCGGGGCGGGAACTGTCCAGCCAGAAGGAGTGCTCGGCCCCGGCGTAGAGGTGGGCGAAGGCGCGTTCGGTGTCCACCGCGTAGGGCAGGGTCGCGGAGCGGGGCACGGTGACGGCGGGCGGTGTCGGCGCCGCATCGGGCGCCGTGACCCGTGGTGGGGCGAAGACGGGGGCGGTGCCGTGGTGTTCTCTGGCGAGGGAGAGGAAGTTGGCGACCAGCGTGGCTCCGTGTTCGCTGGCCACGGACTCGGGGTGGAACTGCACTCCCCAGCGTGGCAGGTCGCGGTGGCGCAGCGCCATCACCACGCCGTCCTCGGCCCAGGCGGTGGCCTCCAGGGCCGGGGGCAGGGGTTCGGGAACCGCGAGGGAGTGGTACCGCACGGCGGTGAAGTCCTGGGGGACTCCCGTGAAGAGCCCCGTGGCGTGGTGCCGCACCCGGGTCAGGTGGCCGTGGCGGGGCTGGGGGGCGGCGTTCACCCGGGCTCCGGCCAGGTGCGCGATGGCCTGGTGGCCCAGGCACACCCCCAGGACGGGCAGGTCGGTGCGGGCGAGGAGTTCGGGGACACGCCCCAGGTCGCGCGGGTTCTGCGGGCGACCCGGCCCAGGGGAGACCACGACGGCGTCCAGCTCGGCGGGGTCCAGTTCGACCCAGCGCGGGTCGTCGTTGGTGAGGACCCGGGGCTCGGCGCCGAGCGCACCGGCGAGGAGCTGGAAGAGGTTGTATGTGTAAGAGTCGTGGTTGTCCACGAGGAGGACGCGCATCCCGCCCCTTCTGTCCCGGCTACCGGATCGCGATGTCCCAGGTTACGGCGTTCTGGGGGGTTCGCGGTGCGTTGGGGTCCTGGCGGCGGCCCCGGTCAGGCGGTAGACAGGGGGCAGGGAGGCACACCGTGAACGTCTTCGTCGCCGTGGTCGCGATCGTGGTCCTGGCGGGCCTGGGCTTCTTCCTCGTGCTCACCGTCACCGAGACCGGGCGGTTGCTCCGGCGGCGTCACGAGCCACCGGTGGACGAGCCAGGGGACGCCGCCACACAGGAGCTGCGCCTGCGCTACGCCCGTGGGGAGATCAGCCGGGAGGAGTACCTCCAGCGCAGGATCGACCTGGAGGAGTTCTGAGACCCGTCCTGAGGCCCGGTCCACGTTCGTGTCCAGCCCTGCGGTTCCAAGACCCGGTCCACATCCTGAGACCCGGCCCGGAGTCTGTCCCGACACCCGCGGATCTGGGTCCCCACCCGCGCATCTGGGCCCCACCCGTGGTTCCGAGACCCGGGTCACGTGGAAATGGTGATTGACTCCCGGCGCCGAGTGGGTACAGTACTCCTCGTCCTGTTGTCTACGAACGAGGTGGACGTTGCGCATCTGAGGTTCGCGATCATCACGCGGTACGGAGCCGGTATCCGGTCTGTCCGACGCGTGTATGGAACCTCGGTGTAGGAGACGTCCCCGGTTCGACCGGGACTCCCACCCCTCCCGGCGCAACGCCGCGTGGTGCTCGCACACGAAGCCCTTTTCCCACTGCTTCTGACTGCGAGAACACCCATGTCAAAGACCAGCACCCCCACGAGTGCCGCCGTCGCCTGCTCTGACCTGGCCTTCCAGTGGAAGGACGGCACCGTCGTGTTCGACGGCCTGTCCCTCACCCTCGGCCGGGGCCGCACCGGACTGGTCGGTACCAACGGCGCTGGCAAGTCCACTCTGCTCCGGCTCCTGGCTGGCCGACTGCGTCCGGCGCGGGGCTCGGTGACCGTCGGCGGGAGTCTGGCGTACCTGCCGCAGAACGTCACGCTCAACACGGGTATGCGTGTCGACGAGGCGATGGGCGTCGCCGACAAGCGCGCCGCCCTGCACGCCATCGAGGGCGGTGACGCCTCCGAACGCCACTTCGAGACGGTCGGTGACGACTGGGACATCGAGGAGCGCACCCTCGCGACCCTGGGTTCGCTGGGGTTGGACGGGGTCGGCCTGGACCGCAGCGTCGGGCAGCTGTCCGGCGGCGAGACGGTCCTGCTGCGCCTGGCCACCGTTCTGCTGGAGCGCCCCGACGTCCTGTTGCTGGACGAGCCCACCAACAACCTGGACCTGTTCGCCCGGCGCAGGCTCTACGAGACCGTGGAGACCTGGCGCTCCGGCTCCCTCGTGGTGGTCAGCCACGACCTGGAGCTCCTGGAGCGGGTGGACCGTATCGCGGAGCTGCGAACCGGCTCGGTGACCGTCTACGGCGGAGGCTGGACGGCCTACCAGGAGGCGCTCGCCGTGCAACAGGAGGCGGCCGAACGTTCCCTGCGCGCGGCCGAGGCCGATGTGCGCCGACAGAAGAGGGAACTGGAGGAGACCCAGATCAAGCTGGCCCGGCGCCAGCGCACCGCCAAGAAGGCGGCGATCGACGGGGGCATTCCCAAGATCGTCCAGGGCGCGCTCAAGCGCGCCGCCCAGGAGTCGGCGGGCAAGCTCCGGGGTACTCACGAGGACCGGCTCGAGGAGGCGCGCGAACGCCGGGAGGAAGCGGCCGACGCGGTCCGCGACGACGCCGAGATCAGGGTGGACCTGCCGCACACCGAGGTGCCCAACGGCCGTGACGTACTACGGCTGAACGGGGTGCGTCCCCGGTTCGGGCGTCTGGTCTCGGGCGACCTGTTGGTGCGCGGACCGGAGCGGATCGCCCTGGTGGGGCGCAACGGCGCGGGCAAGACCACGCTGTTGCGCGCCGTGGCGGGTCAGGAGGCCCCGGTGGAGGGTGAGGTCGAGGTGTCCGTGCCCGTGCGGTTCCTGCCGCAGCGGCTGGACGTGCTGGACGAGTCCCTCAGTGTCGCGGAGAACGTGTCGAACGCGGCTCCGGGTGTGAGCGCCCAGCACATCCGCTCCCAGCTGGCACGGTTCCTGTTCAAGGGGAACCGCGCCGCGCAGGTCGCGGGAACGTTGTCCGGGGGTGAGCGCTTCCGGGCGGCGCTGGCGGCGACGATGCTGGCCTCCCCGGCGCCGCAGCTGCTGATGCTGGACGAGCCCACGAACAACCTGGACCTGGCCAGTGCCCGGCAGCTGACCCACGCCCTGGAGGCGTACCGGGGGGCGCTGCTGGTCGCCAGCCACGACCTGCGGTTCCTGGAGTCGGTGGGGATCACCCGCTGGCTGCTGCTCGACGAGGAGCTGCGGGAGACCACCGCCGAGGAGGTGCGCGAGCTGTTCACCGGCGCACCGTCCGGGCGGTGACCGTCGCCTGGGCGTCCGTGCCTCAGGGCGCGGGCGCCCCGCGGTAGGTGCCGAACGAGCAGAGGTTGCCCTCGGGGTCGCGTACCCCGAACTCGCGGGAACCGTAGTCGGTGTCGGCGAGCGGTCGGATGATGTCGGCGCCGCGTGACGTCACCCGCGCGTACAGGGCGTCCGGGTCGGCGGTGACCACGTAGGTCCCCGCCGTCCCGGGCTGGCGTGTCCACGGGTTGCCTGGGCGGTGGGTGCCGAGCATGAGGCCTCCGCTGCCCTCGGGCCACAACAGTTCGGCGTGGGCGACGGTGCCGTCGTCGTCGTGGCGTGCCGTGAGGACGAAGCCGAAGGTCTCGACGTAATAGTCGATCAGTGCGGGTGCGTCCACGGCCTGGAGCGTGCTCCAGACGGTGGGGTTCGTGTCACTCATGGGTTCCCTTCACGTGTTCCCTTCACTGGTCGGTGGCCGTACCGGGTGTCGCGAAGCCCCGGGGTCGGCCGGGGTTTCGGGGAGGTCCCGCCGAGAGGCGGACGCCTCCCCCGTTCGGTGCCCGGACACGGTGCCCGGTCGCGGTGGACGGCTCCCCCACCCCGTGGGGCCGGACCGGGCGCGTTGTCGGGCGCCGCCGTCGGGGTCAGCCCCGCATCTCCTCCAGGGTCTTGCCCTTGGTCTCCTTGACGAACTTGAGCACGAAGAAGAACGACAGCAGCGCGAAGCCCGCGTAGATCGTGTAGGAACCGGGCAGGCTCCAGTCCCGCAGACTGGGGAAGCTCACGGTGATCAGCCAGTTGGCCAGCCACTGGGTGGCGGTCGCCACGCCCATCGCGGCGGCGCGGATGCGCAGCGGGAACATCTCCCCCAGCAGCACCCACACGACCGCGCCCCAGGACAGGGCGAAGAAGAGGACGAACGAGCTGGCCGCGACCAGTGCGACGACGCCCCACCCGAAGGGCAGCACGACGTTGTCGCCCGTTCCGGTGGCGTGGCCGAAGGCGAAGGCGGCCAGGCCCAGCGCCACGGTCATCCCGGCCGACCCCGCGAGCAGCAGGGGTTTGCGCCCCACCCGGTCCACCAGCATGATCGCGATGACCGTGCCCACGATGTTGACCACGGAGGTGAACAGGCTCAGCAGCAGTGAGTCGGTCTCGGCGACGCCCACGGACTGCCACAGCGAGCTGGAGTAGTAGAAGATGACGTTGATGCCCACGAGCTGTTGGAAGGCGGAGACCGCCATGCCGATCCACACGATCGGCAGCAGGCCGTACCTCCCGGTGAGGTCACGCAGGCGGGGTTGTACCTCAGAGCCCAGGGCCTCCTTGATCTCGCTGATCCGGCGGTCGATCCGGGCTGTTCCGCCGCCCTCCACGTCGCTCAGGATGCTTCGGGCATGGTCCACGCGCCCCACCCGCACCAGGTACCGGGGCGACTCGGGGATGACCAGGCTCAGCCCCAGGTAGACCAGGGCGGGCAGTGCCTCCACGGCCAGCATCCACTGCCAGGCCTGTACCGGCCCGAGCATGTTGTGGGCGCTGCCGTCGGCCTCCTGGGCGATGGCGTAGTTGACCAGCTGGGAACAGGCGATGCCCAGCACGATGGCCAGCTGTTGCAGCGAGGCCAGGCGTCCTCGGTAGGCGGCGGGCGAGACCTCCGCGATGTAGGTCGGCGCGATCACCGAGGCCATGCCGATCGCGACACCGCCGATGACGCGCCAGAAGGTGAGGTCCCAGATGGAGAACGGCAGCGCCGAACCGATGGCGCTCACCGCGAACAGCACACCGGCGATCTGCATGGCCCGAATGCGGCCGAGCCGGTCGGCGAGGGTGCCCGCCGTGGCCGCGCCGACCACGCACCCGAGCAGGGCGGAGGCCACGGTGAACCCCAGGACCCCGGTGCCCACTCCGAACTTCTGTTGGATGGCGTCGACAGCGCCGTTGATCACGGCGCTGTCGTAGCCGAACAGGAACCCGCCCATCGCGGCGGCCGCCGCGATCATGGTCACGTGGGCCAGGTGTGAGTCCCCGGCCCCCGACGACGATGTTCTGGCATCGCTCACGTCTGCCTCTTCCCAGGTCACGGGCGCACATGGGTAGTGCGCGCGTGACCCAGGGTGACAGAACCGGGCCCTGCGGTCCCGTACCGCAACGCGACGCGAACCCGCGTCAGACCGCCCCCGAACACAGCCGAAAGCACCCCGCCGCCTGCCGCGTCTCCCAAATATCTCCCGAACTCCTCCCCGTATCCGAGCAGGAGACCACCGATGAACCCCCGGGAGAACGTCGGTCTCGCCGCCTCGCCAGGGCGGCAAGTGAGAAAAACGAGAACTCTGCCCCGCGAGCGAGGTTGGGTGCGGGTCACCGAGCGCTCCGTGGGCCCCGTGGGCTTCGTGTGAAGAGCGTCAAGCGGTGGCGCGAGACGTGTCGAGCATGGGGTCTCCCCCGGTGACGGTCGAGCCTCAGTTCGCCGCCCGGATCATGTGCGCGCGGCCTCGCGGACCAGGGACCACGCACTGGCCGCTGGTGACGGCGAAGAAGCGTTCCAGGCCGGGCACGCACACCGAGACCGTGCTCACCCCGTTGGCGGCCTCGTGGAGGATGCGCCCGTAGGGGCGATGCCCGTGGGCGGTGAGCACGCGCACCAACTCGGCCAGGTGCCCGGCAGGGGACGCGGGCGCGGTGGTGGCGGTGAAGGCGAGCACTCTCGCAGAGCTCAGGTGGGGGGTGAAATCGGCCCGGCCGGCGCGTAGGAGAGCGGGGTGGCGGGCCAGCGCGGCCACATCCGGAGGCGGGTGCTCCTCGTGTTCGAAGATCGCGAGGACCTGCACGAACTCCTCCAACGCACGACGGGCGGCGTGCGTGGCGCACAGGGAGGCGCCGTACCCGGCCATGTGGTGGCCCTGTCGGGCGGGGGCGTAGGCGTGGAACGCCGGTATGCCGAGGTCGGTGGTCATCTCCAGCAGCCACACCGCGCCGCCGGAGCGGTCCTGGGCTCGGGTGTGGAGCTGGCGCAGGCCCTCGGGCAGGCTCGTCGGGTCCACCACGCGCAGGGGCACTGGATGTGGGTTCAGGAAGGTGGAGCAGAGCAGCATCGAGAGGGCGTCACGTTCGACGGTCTCGGCCAGGGCGTGCACGAAGGCCTCGGTGCCCGTGGCGCCGATGGCGGTCCCGTTGTTGGTGCTGTAGCGCGCCACGGCCGAGTAGTCGAAGGTGTCGCCCAGGGCGCGGCGCTGGTGGGGAGCCGCGGAGAGATAGGAGGGGGTGTGCAGGTACACCGGCACGTCCATACTGGCGCCGGAGTCGTCCAGCGCGGTGTGGGTGCGGCAGCCCAGGGGCGCGGGCGAGGCCAGTGCCAGGAGGCGTATCGCGGGGTCGGTGGCCAGCTCCTCGGACACGAGTTCCTGGGAGGAGCGCAGCACCAGTTGTTCGGCGGTGATGGCGTGGGCGTCGCTGTGGTGGTGCTCCAGGGCTTCGAAGAGCGCGCCCACGCGGGCTTGCTCGCTCTCGCCCTTGCCCGCCCCGACACCGGCCGGGGCGAGGGTGTCGTCCAAGCGGTACAGGTGGCAGCGCCAGGCGCCGTCCAGGTCGCGCAATCGGGCGTGCAGTCCGGCCTGGGCAAGGGTCTGCTCGGCGAGCTCGCGGGCCCGGGCCAGGGAGAAGGCGCGTTCTCCGGCTTGATGGGTGCGGTGTGCCGGGGTGGAGGTCGTGGTCATCGAGCGGCCCGGTGGGGGCAGTGCCTTTCTGGTGGATCGGGCACCGGGGTCCGGGGCGCTTCGCCGAAAGACGGTGGCGCCCCGGACGTGGACTAGGTGTACTGACCTGAGAGGTTAGGTACGCGGGAGGCGGGAGGGCCGCCAATGGCGGTGTGGAACCGGTGGTGATTGTAGTGGTGCAACCATC